>CAZDHW010000006.1:0-80015 GCA_964505415.1 uncultured bacterium
ATGGCTATTGTTTTACCTCAGGGATTATTAAACAATACAAACGCCGAATACATCCGCAGATTTATTATTGAAGAGGCAAGGATTTTAGCAGTAGTAGGATTACATGTTAACACTTTCAAACCACACACGGGAACAAAAACAAGCGTATTGTTCTTACGAAAATATACAGATGAGGAAAAAGAGAGGATTCAACAGATAAGGCTAAAATATGAGAGTGAATGGGAAAAGTTTTTGAAAAGTCTTAAAGAAAAATATAAAAATTTATCCTGGGATAGTAAAGTAGATGAAGAAGAAATACCTGAAGAATTAAAATCTTTCTTGGATACATATTTTGAAAGCAGAGAGGAGATTGGGGAATTACAAACAGAAGAAACCGAAATTGAAGAAACAGAAGAGGTAGAAGAAGAAAAAAACAAAGAAAGGATACCTCTTATTGTTTTAATTCAGGAGAAGTCCGAATTGGAAGAAGCACTAAGAGAAAAAATGGAAGAATTAAGAAGTGCAAAAAGCGAAAGAAAAGCAGAATTGAAAAAGGAAATAAAGACAATACAAAACAAGATAAACAAACTTATTAAAGAAATCTCTCAAAGAACTTTAGCAGGGCAGATAAATTTAGTTTTAAATGATAAGAAGATTACAGAGGCATTTAAAAAATACTGGTTTGATGTAAAAGTGATGCAAGAGATGAACTATCCCATTTTCTTTGCTGTTAATGAAAAACCAGTAAAAGACGAAAGCGGAGAGTATAGATACAAGAAAAATCCTGATGGTTCTTTTATTTTAGATGAACACGGACACCCTGTAATTGATCATGACTTAGACGAGATAGCAGAGGCTTTTATTGAGTTTGCAAAAGAGCAATTAGCGAAAGGTGATAACGCCTTTGATTTTTGGAGATAATAATATGGCAGTATATAGCATTATAAAATTATCAAAGCTTGAAGGAGCAAAAAGGATTGATGCGGAGTATTATAAGCCAGAGTATTTGGAAGTTAAGGAGAAAATAACAAAATTTAGGAAATGGTACTTTTTTAGAGATTTGATTGAAGTTTTCAACTCAGGTAAAAATTGGCCACAAGCAGAGAACGGTAATATTAAATTTCTAAGAACACAGCATATTAGAGGTATTCTCATTCAAGATGAGGAAGATTTAACTTTTTGCAGTGAGTTACCTCCAGATAAGTTTCTATTGAAGGAGGGCGATTTGTTATTTACTAGGGTAGGCGGAGTAGGAGACAACGCTATTGCTTCAAAAGAATACGAGGGTCATTTTTATAGTGACAATGTTTTAAGAATTAGGATCAAAAAACTAAACCCATTTTTTGTTTCGGTTTTTCTCAATTCTTATTATGGGAAGGGTCAATTAGAACAAGTAACGAAAGGTATTGCTCAGCCATTGATAAGTAGAGAAAATTTTGAAAATTTGATAATTCCAGATTTTTCGCAAGATTTCCAAGAAAAAATTAAAAGACTGGTATTAGTTTCATATAATTTGCGGCATCAATCAATCATTATTTACTCTCAAGCCGAAAGCCTGTTTTTAGAAGAACTCGGGCTCAAAGATTTTAAATCAAAATATGAAAAAACTTATACAGCCAATCTTTCTGATGTCTTCTCTGCCCATAGAATAGATGCGGAATACTTCCAGCCTGCGTATGAGGAAGTAATTAAAAAATTAAGAGAACGAAATATAGAACTAAAAACTTTAAAAGAATTTATTTTAAGTATTCAAAAAGGAATAGAACCGGGAAGTGAGAATTACCGAGACGATGGGAAACCATTTATTAGAGTAAGCAATCTTTCTATACACGGATTTATTGACCGAGACCAAAAATATTTAAGCGAAGAATTATACCAACAATTAAGAGAAACTTATGAACCCAAGCAAGGCGATCTTCTTTTAACAAAGGATGCAACCCCTGGAATTGCTTATGTTGTAAAAGAACCTATTGAAGGAATAATTGCAAGCGGTATTTTAAAATTACAAATAAACGAGAGCAAAATAAATAAAGAGTATCTTGCTTTGTGTATTAACTCTCTTATTGGGAAAATGCAGATAGAAAGAGATGGTGGCGGGTCTGTTATACTTCATTGGAAACCAGAGCAAGTAAAGAAATTAAAAATTCCTCTCCTCCCTCTTGAAACCCAGCAAAAAATCGCAGAATTAGTTCAAAAGTCTCATGAAGCAAGAAAAAAAGCAAAAGAATTATTAGAGGTAGCAAAAAAAACAGTAGAGATTGCTATTGAAAAGGATGAAAAAGAGGCGTTAGAATTTTTATCACAATATAGCATTTGATATTTATGAAAATAGAATCTAACTTAGATGTAGCTTACGTATAAAAAATTGACCGGAAGAGAAGAAAATAAAAATTAAACTGAAAAGGTATATTATTTGACTAGCGGATAAAGAAATTGATTTGAGTAACCCTTGGTAAAGAAAATGGCATATCAAACAGGTGCAAATGAATGGAAGAGCAAAAGATATTGCTGAAGTTGATTGAGAAGAGATAAGAAACTTACTTCTCGAATTTCAATTTCCTAAAGATACAAAATCTTTATAGGAGAACTACTTTGCTATTTAAAAAATAAAAAAATTATCGCCGTTTACCAAAAAATTTAAAATATCTGTAAAAAAATATAAATGAAATAATAAACAAAATTAAAAAGGCAAATAAAAATAAATTATAAAGGAAATTTTTTTTGTTAAAAATAGTCTATTTTCTAATTCTCTTAACTTCTGGTTAACCTCGTCAAAGTTGTTTTTTTTGATCGGCGTATAGCCAAAGATGATAAAGTAAAGAATTTAATATCAACCCTAAGAAGCATAATAACTCTATCTCTCAGCAGTTATTTTGCTCCTTTCTGCCAAATTATATTTTGATTGCTAAATAAGGGCAGGCTTCGTAACAACAGAAGCAGGAGATACAGAGAGCTTTATTGTATTTTATCTCTTTTTTTTCTAATTTTAAAGCATTATTGGGACAAATTTTTACACATTCGCCACATAATTGACATAAATTTTTATCAATGGTAATTTTTTTATATCTTAATGGATGGTATATTAATTTGATAATACCTTTTCCTAAAAAGTTTAAAAAGTTATATAGTTTTTGGCTGGGCAATTTGAAATCTTTTACTTTGTTATAATTGCCTTCAATTGTTAGTTTGTCTAAATTGAAAAGGTTTTTCTTTTTAGCAATACTAAGATAAGGGATTGATAGGGGATTTTTGTTTAAGAGATTGCCGATGATTGCCCATTCTAATAAATAATCATTATTACTAACGACAACAGTATTTAATTTTCGGAGATTGCCATTACTCGGTCCGTTGCCTTCCATGGCAATTATTCCGTCAACGATTGTTAAATCAGGTTTTCTTATTTCGTAAACAGTTAATAGAACTTCGGCAAATTCAAAAGGAGTAGGAAATTGATAATGAAGACGAGATTTTTGATTGCCAATGATAATACCAAACATATTTTTAATAGCAATGGTAAAAATTGTGAGCATATGGGTTTTCAATTTGGGAACCGAAATTAAAATATCGCAATCTAAAATAGCTGAGGAGATAAATAATTCACCAATAGCAGTCTTTATTTTTTTATAATCCTTTGAAATATCAGTGTAAGTGCCAAGTGCGGCTTCTTCAATTTTTGTAATTTCGCCAATTTTTTTTATTGCATCTTTACTTAATAAACTCGGATTATCACCCACTTTAACTACTGCTCCTTTATCCAAAAGATATTGAGTAAGTTCTTTGATAATTGCAGGATGAGTGGTAATACCTTTTTCTGGTGGATGGGCCGATAAAAGATTAGGTTTGATGAGGACTTTTTTATTTTTAAAATTAAAAGTGAAATCAGAAAATATCTGCGGAATTAAAGAAGAGATATTAGAATAATCACTTTCATAAAATTTTACTTTTGACATTAAAATTATCCTTGTCTCTGTTTATGGGTGGGGTCTCTTTTACAAATTACATAAATAACACCCTTTCGCTTTACAATCCGGCAATGGACACATCTTTTTTTAACTGAGCTTCTCACTTTCATAAAAACTCCCTTTTTAAAATTATATAAAAAAATATAAAAAAATTCAAGATTGTTGACTTTTGGAAAAATTTTGTTATCATTTTAAATATGAAAGAAAAGAAATGTCTTTTTTGTGAAAAGAAAATTAAAGAGATTGATTATAAGGATGAGATTTTAAAGAATTTTTTAAGTGAAAGGGGAAAGATAATAAAAGGCGAAATTACCGGTGTCTGCGCCAAACATCAAAGAAAATTGGCAAGGGCAATTAAGAGGGCAAGAAATTTAGCCCTTTTACCTTTTGAGATAAAATAATGAAGATACTACTTTTAGCTGATGTTGAAAAACTGGGAAAAAAAGGTGAGGTTGTGGAAGTAAAAAATGGTTACGCGCGCAATTATTTAATTCCTAAAGGATTAGCAGTAGAAGCTAATCCTTCAATAATTAAACATTTTCAAGATATCAATAAAATAAAAGAAGAAGTAAAAGCAAAAAAGATTATCAAATTACAAGCAATTGCGGAAAAAATTAATCGTTTAACTTATAAGGCAAGTTTAAAGGGTGGTGAGATTGGTTATTTTGGTAGTATAACTGACGAAGAAATTGTTGATTTTTTGAAAAAGAAAGGTATTAATATTGATAAAAAAGCTATTGTTTTAGAAGAGCCGATAAGGACACCTGGGGTGTATGATGTGAAGATTGCCCTGGGTGAAGGAGTTAATGCCGTTTTAAAGGTTTGGGTGGTTAAAAAAGAGGAATAAAAAATGATTGAGGTAAAAGTTTTAACGGTTTATTATGATGATGCTAATAAATCACCAGTAGTTTTATTAAAAGAGATTGAGGGTAATCGGGTGTTACCAATTTTTATTGGTTATGCGGAAGCTGCGGCTATTTCTTATGCTTTGGATAAAGTTCAATTTGTGCGCCCCCTTACTTTGGATTTGATGAAAAGGATAATCGAAAGTTTAAATTATTCGGTTAAAAAGGTAGTAATTACTAAAATTTTAGATAATACCTTTTATGCCGAAGTAATTTTGGAAGGCGATGGTAAATATGTAGCTGTTGATGCTCGTCCTTCGGATTCTATTGGTTTAGCCTTAAGAACCAATGCCCCTATTTATGTCGCCGAAGAGGTGATGGATGTCTGCGGAACGATTATTAGTGAAAGTGACGAAGAACGCTTAGAAAGAATAAGAGAGTCAATTAAAAGACAAAGACCCGAAGACCTCGGTAATTTCCAAATTTAGCCCAAGAATTAATACTTAAAAATTAAAAAGGTGGAAAAAGGAATCTTGGAAATTTTGTCTTTTTTAAAAAGGAATGTAAAAGATTTATTAACCGAGGAAGAATTAAAAGAAAAATTAATAAGAAAAAAAGTTTTAAGAGTAAAATTAGGAATTGATGCCACCGGTCCGGATATCCATTTAGGTTTTGCTGTGGTTTTAAGAAAACTTAGAGAATTTCAAGATTTTGGTCATATTGCCTGTTTGGTGGTTGGTGATTTTACCGCTAAGATTGGCGACCCTACCGGACGTTCTAAAGTAAGACCGATGTTAAGTGATAAAGAAATTAAAGAAAATATGAAAAGATACGAACAGCAGATTTTTAAAATTTTAGATAAAGATAAAACGGAATTTTATTATAATTCTTCCTGGCATTCAAAATTAAAAATTGAGGAGTTTATTGAAATTGCTTCTAAATATACCGTTGCTCGCCTTTTAGAAAGGGATGATTTTATGAAAAGATACAAAAATAATTTGCCTATCTATCTTCACGAGTTTTTATATCCTCTCTTTCAAGCATACGATTCCATTGCTATTAATGCCGATATTGAATTAGGGGGAGAAGACCAATATTGGAATTTGCTGGTTGGTAGAGAATTGATGCGGGAGTTTAATTTAGAACCCCAGATAGTGATGACTTTACCTTTGTTAATCGGTCTTGATGGTAAACTGAAAATGAGTAAGTCTTATAATAATTATGTAAGCATTGAAGATGATCCAAAAAATATGTTTGGCAAAATAATGTCAATACCTGACGAATTAATTATCCATTATTTTCGTTTATGTACTAATCGGCGTGAAGAAGAAATAAAAGAATTTGAAGAACGTTTAAAGCAGGGTGAAAATCCGAGAAATTTGAAAGCCCAATTAGCAAAAGATATTGTCAGCATTTATCATTCTTTGGAAGCCGCTAAAAAAGCGGAAGAAGAATTTGAAAGGGTTTTTAAATATAAAGAATTACCAGAAGAAATCCCAGTATTTTACTCTTCTTTTAAAAATATCAAGCTGGTTGATTTGTTAGTAAATACTCAACTTTTGCCTTCCAAAAGTGAGGCGAGAAGAAAAATAAGAGAAGGCGGAGTTTATCTTAACGGAGAAAGAATTTTAGATATTGATTATGAAGTAGTAATTGATAAAGAGATTGTTATTAAAGTTGGTAAAAGGAAATTTCTGAAAGTCCTTCCCCGTTAAATTATGGCTTTTACCTATCCAATGGAATACGAAGTAATTGTGGTTGGTGGTGGTCATGCGGGTTGTGAAGCTGCTTGGGCAGCAAGCCGAATGGGCTGTAAAACCCTTTTGTTGACAATGAATATTGACACTATTGCTTTGATGTCCTGTAATCCGGCAATTGGTGGTATCGGTAAGGCCCAATTGGTAAAAGAAATTGACGCTTTAGGAGGTTTGATGGGTATAGTAACTGATTTATCGGCTATCCAATACCGCTATTTGAATACTAAAAAAGGACAAGCGGTTCGTTCGTTAAGGGCCCAAACCGACCGGGTAAAATACCGATTAACAATGAAAAGAATTTTAGAAAAAGAAAAAAATTTAACTATCAAACAGGCAGAAGTAGTAAAGTTATTAATTAGGGGTAAAGAAGTTTGTGGGGTGGAAACTCGATTTGGAACCCAATTTTTAGGGAAAACGGTAGTTCTTTGTTTAGGAACATTTTTAGAAGGGTTAATCCATATTGGCTTAGAAAATTTTCCTGCTGGTCGTTTTGGTGAATTTAGTAGCCAACTGTTATCCCAGCATTTGAAAGAAATTGGTTTTTATTTAGGAAGGTTTAAAACTGGTACCCCGCCAAGATTGGATGGCCGAACAATTGATTATTCCCGACTGACACCCCAATACGGTGATGAAGAAGAAAGAAGATTTTCTTTTCGGAAATTAACTGAGGAATTTTTTAAAGAAAAAATTTCTTTGCCTTGTTATATCACTTATACCAATCCTAAAACCCATCAGATTATTAGAGAAAATTTGGACCGTTCGCCTTTATACACTGGAATAATTAAGGCGACTGGAGTGAGATATTGTCCGTCCATTGAAGATAAAGTGGTAAAATTTTGCCAAAAAGATAGGCACCAAATTTTTATTGAACCCGAAGGGATAAACACTTATGAAGTTTATCCTAACGGTATTTCTACCAGTTTACCAATTGATGTTCAAATAAAAATGTTAAGGACAATTGAGGGGTTGGAAAAAGTAGAGATTATTCGCCCGGGTTACGCTATTGAACATAATTATTTTGACCCAACTCAACTTTATCCAACATTGGAGACAAAACTTTATCAAAATTTATTTATTGGTGGTCAAATTGTGGGCACTACTGGTTATGAAGAAGCCGCGGCTACCGGAATTATTGCTGGTATTAATGCTGCCTTGAAAGCCCAAGGAAAAGAATTGCTTGCTTTAAAACGTTCGGAGGCTTATATTGGGGTTTTAATTGATGATTTAGTTACTAAAGGAACAAATGAGCCCTATCGGATGTTTACCTCCCGAGTTGAGTTTAGATTGCTTTTACGGGAAGATAACGCCGATTTACGCTTGAGTGAAATTGGCTATAAAATTGGTTTATTAAGTGAAGAAGATTATCGGCTGGTTTTAAAGAAAAAAGAAAAAATAACTATTGTTAAGGAATGGTTAAAGAAAGAAAAGTTATACCCCAATGAAGAAGTAAACAATAAGTTAAAAGAATGGGGAACAAATATAAAAGAAGTAGTTTCTTTATACGAACTTTTGAGAAGACCGGAAATTGATATGAGTAAAATTATCCAATTAAAAAACCCGCCTTTTGATATTAAAGAAAATCAAGAAATTTTTTGGAATGTAGAAATTGATATTAAATATGAAGGTTATATCAGCCGTTCATTAAAGGAGATTGAGCGGCTAAAAGAATTAGAGGCAATAGAGATTCCCGAAGATTTTGATTATTATCAGGTCCCTTCGCTTTCTAACGAAGCTAAAGAAAAATTAAACAAAATTAAACCGAGGAATTTAGCCCAAGCTCAAAGAATACCAGGAATTACGCCGACCGCGATTTTAAATCTTCTTATCTATCTTAAAAAATGAAAGATTATAAAGAGATAATTAAAAATTTTGCTTTTCAAAATCAAGCCTCTCTTTTTGGCGTTTGTGATTTTAAAAAAGTTGAAAAAGATAATTTTTTATTAGCAAAAGAGGTTTTGGAAAGATTTCCTTTCGCGATAAGTATCGGGAGAAAATTGTCAAAAGCTATTTTAGAAGAGTTAAAAGACCATCCCACACCATTATACTTTCATCATTATCGGCAGGTAAACAATTTTTTAGATAATTTAGCATTAAAGATTACTTTTTTAATAGAAGAACTTGGCTATCAAGCCTTACCAATCCCCGCTTCGCAGGTTATTGATTGGCAAAATCAGAAAGGACACTTATCGCATAAGAAAATTGCCTATTATGCCGGGCTGGGGTGGATTGGCAGAAATAATCTTTTAGTGAATGAAAAATATGGTTCCCAAATTAGATTGGTGACTATTCTTACTGATATCCCTTTAATTCCTGATAAACCAAGAGAAGGTTTAGATTGTGGCGATTGTTATCTTTGTTTAGAAGTTTGTCCAGCAAAAGCAATTAAAGAGAAAAAGGAAGAATTTGACCATTGGCGATGTTTTGAGAAATTAAAAGAGTTTCAGAAAAAAGGTTATGTCGGTCAGTATATTTGTGGCTTGTGCGTAAAGGTTTGTAAAGGAAAGGTTTAAAATCTTCTGCCCTTGATCCGGATACCCTTTATCAGTCCTTCATAATGGCGCATTAAAAGGTGGGATTCAATCTGTTGAATAGTATCCAAGGCAACACCAACAATAATTAATAAAGTAGTGCCGCCGAAATAAAAAGGTACCTTAAAGGTATGCATCAAATACATGGGCAGAAGTGCCATAGCTACTAAAAAGAGAGCTCCTGGAAAAGTAATTAAAGTTAAACTGCGGTCAAGATACTCGGCGGTTTTCTCTCCCGGTCTTATGCCCGGAATAAAGCCACCGTATCTTTGCATGTTTTCTGCTAAATCCCTCGGATTGAAAACTACCGAAGTATAAAAATAAGTGAAAAAGATAATTAAGGCAGCATAAGTTAGATTATATAACCAACCACCAGGCGATAATATCTCTTTTATTGTATTTAAAGCTGGAATATTTAAAAAAGTTGTTAAGGTTGAAGGAAAGACAACAACACTTTGGGCAAAAATAATAGGGATAACACCAGCCGTATTTATTCTTAACGGAATATAGGTTGATTGCCCGCCATACATTTTTCTACCAATGATTCTTTTTGGATATTGAACCGGTATTTTTCTTGCTGCTTGAGTTATGAGCACAACACCGGCATAGACACCAAAGATAACCAGTCCTAATAAAATTAAAGAGAAAAAGGAAATTTCACCAACTCTTACTAATTGATAAGTTTGAGCAATTGCTCGGGGAGTATCGTCTAAACAACCGACAAAAATTATAAAAGAAGCTCCGTTGCCTAATCCCCGGTCAGTTATTAATTCACTAATCCACATTACCAAAATTGTGCCGGCAGTTAGGGTTAAAATAGTGACAAATCTAAATAGAATTCCTGGCAGAATAATAATAGGACCGGCAGCAGTCATTGGTTGATTTTCTAAATAAACCGAAATACTTGTTCCTTGAATGATTGCTAAAAGCACGGTTAAATATCTGGTCCATTGATTTATCTTTTTTCTTCCTTCTTCATCTCTCTGTAATTTTTCAATTTTGGGAAAGACTGCTCCTAATAACTGGAAAATAATTGAGGCAGAAATATAAGGCATTATTCCTAAAGCAAAAATTGAAGCCCGCGATAAGGCTCCACCGACAAAAATGTCATACAATCCAAAAAAAGTACTTTTTACACTTTCTAAAAATAATTTTAAAGCCGCCGGATTTAATCCGGGTGTAGGAATATGGGTACCTAAACGATATATCACCACCATTGCTAAAGTAAATAAAATCCTTTTTCTTAGATCAGGAATTTTGAAAATATTGGGAACACTTTTAACCATTTATTTATTAATAATTTCAAAACTACCGCCAATAGCGGTAATTTTTTCTTTTGCTTTTTCTGAAAAGGCGTGAGCAATGATTTTAATGGGTTTTTTCAATTCACCGTCACCCAGTATTTTTATTGGTAAGTCTTTTTTTACGATACCTTCTTTTTTTAAAATTTCCGGAGTGATTTCATTATATTTCTCTATAATTTTTTCTAATTTCTTTAAATTAACAACTGCATATTCTTTTTTAAAAGGATTATGGAATCCTCTTTTAGGAATTCTTCGGATAAGCGGCATTTGCCCACCTTCAAAGCCCGGTCCATATTCTTTTCCTGACCTTTGTTTAGCCCCCTTGGTACCGCGACAGGCTGTTTTTCCGTGTCCAGAGCCGGGTCCGCAGCCTACTCTTTTTTTTCTTTTTTTTGCTCCTTTTGGCGGTTTTAAATCAGCAATTTTCATTCCTCAATCTCCTCCCATTCTATTAAATGCTTTACTTTATTTATCATTCCTCTTATTTGCGGATTATCAGGTAAAATATTTTCGGAATTTATTTTTTTAAGTCCCAAAGCTTTTACCGTTCTTTTATGAGTTTCTTTTTGGTCAATTAAACTTTTAACCAGTTTTACTTTTATCTTTTTCATCTTTTTTCTCAACAAAATAGCTTATCGGTTTATTTCTCGCTCGAGCAATTTCTTCTAAAGTTCTTAATTGTTGTAATGCTTTAATAGTTGCTCGGGCTAAATTAAGAGGATTTCGAGAACCAAAGGATTTTGAAAGTACATCTTTTAGACCCAAGGCTTCTAATACCGCTCGGACCTGGCGACAAGCGATAATTCCGGTTCCTGGTGACGCTGGTTTTAAAAGTATTTTTGACGAACAGTATTTTCCAGTAACTTCGTGGGGAATAGTTCGCTCTTTTATTGATATCTTTACCATTTCCTTTTTTGCTCTTTCAATTGCTTTTCTTACTGCTTGGGCAACTTCCACTGCTTTCCCGTGACCAACACCAACCATTGATTTTCCATCACCAACAACGGCGACTGCGGAAATCCTTAATCGTTTACCACCTTTGGTTACTTTTGATACCCTTTTTATTTCAATAACCCTTTCAATAAATTCCTGAGCCATAATTTACTTTAAAACTTTAAACCTCCTTCCCGGGCACCTTCCGCAACTGCTTTAACCCTTCCGTGATATTTATATCCGCCGCGGTCAAAAACAACTTTTTCAATCCCTAAAGATTTTGCCTTTTCCGCCAACCATTTTCCCAGTTCGTAGGCAATTTGTGTCTTTTTGGTAATTCCCAATTCTTTCATTTTTTCTTGAAACTCTTTTTTTGTAGAAGCCACACCGGTTATCATTCTTCCTAATTCGTCGTTGATTAAATAAGCATAAATATGTTTATTGCTTCTTTTCACTAATAACCGTGGCCTTTCAGTAGTTCCAAAAATTTTTTTTCTTATTCTTAAATGTCTTTTTTCTAAAGGTGTTAATTGTTTCATAATAAATTATAATAATAACAAAAATTTTTAAAAAGTCAAATTATTCTCTAACCTCTTTAGCAAGCCAATCAAGATATTTTTTATAGCCCCTATTAATATTAAGTTCCAAAAGACAAGGAACTTCGTAAGGGTGTAATTCTTTAATTTTCTTTTCAATCACTTTATATTTTTCTTTTGTGGTTTTTAAAAATATTCCGTACTCTCTTCCTTTTTCTATTTTGTTATTCCACCAATAATAAGAAGTAATTTTGAAAATATTGGCACAAGCAATTAGGCGTTCTTCTAAAAGTTTTTTAACAATTTTTTTACCGATGTTTAAATTATCAATAGTTGTGTATAAAATAATATACCTCATAAATATTTTTCTATTAACTTTTTTATTTCCTCGTCAATTTCAATATTTAAATTTTTTACTACATTCAGGAGAAGAGAAAGTTGTTTTTCCAAATCATAGGTTGAAGGGATAATAACATAATTTTTATCATAAAGCCGGCATTTGCCACCTTCTTTTACTTTACTGTCAAATATTACCTTTACTTTGTTAGCTTTCAGAAATTCAATAATTTTCTTTAAGGCTTCTTTTTTTGTCATTTTAAAGCCAATTATTTTTTTTATACCATTCCAAAGTTTCTTTCAGACCTTCAATTAAAGAATATTTAGGAATAAAATTTAATAATCTTTTTGCCTTTTCAATATTTCCTAAATAGCATTTGGCGGTTAAATCCCTTATTTTATCTCTCTGCCAGAGATAACCAATAAGGAAAACTAAAAAATTTGGCAAATAGATTTTTAAAACCTTTTTTTGAACAATCTTTTCATAAGCGGAAACAATATGTTGAAAAGTATAACAATTGCCGTCGGTAACATTAAAAATTTCGCCACTTTTTAATTTTTTGTTATTTTCAATAATATTAACAATTAAATCGCATAAATCTTTAATATAACATAAGGAAAAACTGCCTCCGAATATTAATCCTAATCTTTTTTCTAAAATCTTAAAATATTTTAATGTCTCTTTATCCCGAGGTCCATATATTGCTGATAATCTTAAAATAATTAAAGGAATTTGTTCGCAATATTTTAATAATAAATTTTCTTGGAGTAATTTAGAAGCACCGTAAAAAGAGAGAGGAATTGGGTTTTTGTCTTCTTTGATATTTTCTCCCGGTCCACAAACTGCTAATGTGGAAAGATGAATGAAAAGTTTTAGAGGCGGTTTCAATTCTAAAATATTTTCGATAAGATTTTTGGTTCCAAGATAATTTATCTGATAATAATCTTTTTTTCTTCCCCGAATTTTTCCCGCGCAATTGATAATATAATGACATTCTTTTATTGCCTCTTTTAAACTTTCTTTAATAAGTAAATCACCGTAATAAACTTTTAAATTTAAATCTTTTAAAAAAGAAAGATTAGAGGTTTTTCTTGCTAAAATAGCCACTTCATACCCTTTTTTTACTAAAGTTTCGCAAATATGGCTGCCGATAAAACCAGTAGCGCCCGTAATAAAAATTTTATAACTCGCCATTTTCTTTTAAGATTTTAATAAAATTTTCATAAGAAATAATAGCTGACTCTTTTGGTCGGACTTCAAAAATGAAATAACAATCATTATTCTTTAATAAACGAAAATAATATAAAAAATCAATGTTACCTTTGCCAATAATATTATGCTGATCCCAACTGCCGTCATTGTCATGCAAATGGCAAGCTTTAATAAATTCTTTATGTTTTTCAAAAAAATTGATTTCTCTTTTTCTCGCTTCTTTTTCCAAACGGTTGATATGGCCGGTATCTAAAGTTAAAGCAAAATTTCCCCCTAAGTATTTTTCTAAAAGGCTTAAAATAAAAAGATAACGGAAACCGCCAACATTTTCAATACAAAAATAGAGATTTTTATTTTTCTTAATATATTCTTTTAATTCTAAAAAAACTTTGTCGAAATATTCTTCATATTCTTGTGGGTATACCTGATAGGTTTGTACTTTATTGCCTGAAATACCAAAAGTAAAATCGCTACCTAAATGAGTAGTCATTCTTTTGGCATCAATTTCAGTTAAATAATCAAAAATTTTTTTATAGAAATTTAAAGAAAACCTTCTTATTTCTTCGTTAATTAAAAATAAAGAAATTCCTTCCGGAGCGTGAAAAAGAAGTTCAATATTTTTTTCTTTACTAAATTCCAAAATCTTTTTTCGTTCTTCTTTTTTTTCTAAATGGGAAAGAAAATAAAAATTATTAAGGTTAATTTCTACTGCCGGAAAGTTGTTTTCAAAAGCAAATTGAATGGCAGAAAGGATATCATTATAATCAAATAAAATTTGAAGAGCAAATTTGTATTTCATCAACTTATTATAAAAAAGTTTCAACATTTTTCAAACTTAGGAAAGAGCTCAAAAGGTAGCCAATAGGGAGTATTGTGATAAATTCGATTTTTATCAAAATAACAGAGAAAATTACTTATTGACTTTTTTGAAAAATTTGTTAAAATATATTCAAATGAATTTGATAATAATAGGTAAAAAAAATTCTGCTACGGAGAGAAGAAAGGAAAAGGTTCAGGTATCCTATTTAATAACCTCCTTATATTCTATCAGACAAATAGTCCCTCCTTTATTTTGCCTGAGCCTGACCACCCCACTTTCTTCTCTCCGTAGTTTAATAGATTTCAACTAATTTTTTATCTTCATCAAGAATAATTTTTTTCTCAGGCAAAAATTTTTGGATTACCCAAAGATTAGTTTTTAAATGATTAGTAATTTTATTTGTTCGATAACGGCAATGAGTATTACTAAGGACAATAAACACTGGTAATTGGTCAGCTAAATGATAATCAATAACGCCTTCGCTGTGATAATATTCTAAAAATTCCTGAGCCGCTTCCTCCGCTACTTTTTCCGCCGGCTTACCAATTTCACCTAATGACGAAAATCCCACATTAATATTTTCAAATTCTCCTAAAATAAAAGTATAAGTACCGGGAGAAGGACTTTCAATTTCTTCAATTAAAATTTCCGGGTTGAAATCTTTTAAAATTTGGTAAGCTCTTTCTGCCTGTCTTTGGGCAATACTTCTACTTAATTTGCCTACTTTGGAAATTATTTTAACTCTTTTCAATTCTCCTCTAGTTAAAAACTCAAAAAAATTTTGAGTTACCTTTTTAAATGGTTCTACTTCTAAAACTACCTGGCCACCACCTACCGGATAAAAACCGTATCTTTCAATTTTCGCTTGGCAAAAAAAAGAAAATTTTTTTATTGTTAAAAGAAGGACATTCTCTAAATAATCAAAAATTGGACTGAAAGGTACGTGAGTTCCTCCTTCTAACTTTATCTTTGAAGATGAAGGAGCAAAAAATAATATGGGCAAAATTGCTTGGATAACGAGAGTGACAGCGCCCGCACTTTTTTTCTTTTCCGCCACGTTAAAATAATATTCGCCGCTAATAATAGTTTTGGGTATAAATTTTAAAACCAAGGAAAAAAGTTGATTACCTTCAACAGTTGCTTGAGTAATTTGGCAACAAGCGTTTATTGCTGTTAAATGCTGTGGTAAAATTCCAGGTTTAGTTCTTCCTTTTCTGATGTTAGTAATAAAAAAAGGTTTTTTAAAACATGCTGAAAGAGATAAAGAAGTCCTTAAGATTTGTCCACCCCCTTCGCCATAGGAACCATCAATAATAATCATAGGTTAATTAAAATAAAAAATTTATTTAAGTCAAATTATTGACTTATGAATTTCTCTGATTATAATTATTAACAATTAAAAAAAGAGGAGCCTATGGGGTTAACAAAAGAAAGAAAAAAGGAAATTATTGAGCAATTTAGACTTCACGAAAAAGATACTGGTTCACCGGAAGTACAGATTGCTATTTTAACTGAAAGAATAAAAAACTTAACTCAGCATTTGCAGATCCATAAAAAAGATAAACATTCCCGGAGAGGCTTAATAAAATTAGTAAACCAAAGGCGTAAACATCTTAATTATTTAATGAAATATCATAAAGAGCGATATCTTAAAATTATTGAAAGATTAGGTTTAAAAGGCTGATGAGTAAAGTTGAGATAGAAGTTGGAAAAAGACTTTTATCAATTGAGACGGGAAATCTCGCTCGTCAGGCTGATGGAAGTGTATTAGTCCGGTATGGTGATACGGTAGTTTTAACTACTGTTACCTATAAAAAAGAAAAAAATAATACTTTCCAAGATTTCTTGCCCTTAACGGTGGATTATAGAGAATTAGCTTACGCAGCCGGTAAAATTCCCGGGGGTTTTTTTAAAAGAGAAGGAAAGCCTCGAGACAAAGAGATTTTGGTTTCTCGTTTGATTGATCGTTCAATACGGCCGCTTTTTCCTAAAGGGTTTAACCAAGAGATACAAGTAATTAGTTTTCTTCTTTCCTTCGATCAAGAAAATGAAGGTGATGTGTTAGGAATTATTGGCGCTTCTGCTAGTCTGTGTTTGTCTGAAGTTCCTTTTTTGGAGCCAATAGGTGCCGTTCGAATTGGCAAAATTGAAAGAAAATATGTGGTGAATCCTACTATAAAAGAATTAGAAATCTCTACTATGGATTTAGTAATAAGTGCTACCAGAAATACCCCAGTAATGTTAGAAGGCGATGGTAAAGAAGTTTCTCCTCAAGAGATCATAGAAGCTATTGAAATAGCCATGGAAGAGATAAAAAAAATAATCGATGCCCAAGAAAGATTAATAAGTAGCCATATTACTAAATTAGAAGTTTCGGAACGATTGGTACCGGAAGAGTTTGAGAAAGAAGTAATTAGTTTAATAAAAGAAAAAGTAATTCAAGCTTATCAAATTGTTGACAAAAAGGAAAGGCAAGAGAACTTACGAAAGATTCGGGAAGAAGTTTTTGAACTGTTAAAAGAAAAGTATCCCGATTGTGAAAATCAAATCCAATATGTAATAGAAGAAATCGCAAGAAGGTATATGCGCGAACTAATAATAAAAGACCGCAAACGAATTGATGGTCGAGCACCTGATGAAATCCGACCGCTTTCTTGTGCGGTATCGGTATTACCTCGAACCCATGGATCTGCTATTTTTACGCGTGGTCAAACTCAATGTTTAGCTGTAGTGACTTTAGGAACCAAAAGTGACGAGCAGATTATTGACGACTTAGAAGGAGAGGAAACAAAGCGTTTTATGCTTCATTATAATTTCCCACCCTTTTCTACCGGTGAAGTGAGACCCTTAAGAGCTCCCACCAGACGAGAAATCGGCCATGGTTTTTTGGCCGAAAGGGCTTTTAAATATCTTTTGCCTACTGAAGAAGAATTTCCTTATACTATAAGAGTAGTTTCTGATATTTTGGAATCAAATGGTTCTTCTTCTATGGCTACAGTTTGCGGAGCTTCGCTTTCTCTTATGGATGCGGGAGTGCCTTTAAAAAAAGCGGTTGCCGGTATTGCTATGGGATTGGTTAAAGAAGATAATGATTATGTAATTCTTACAGATATCACTGGTACGGAAGACCACTATGGCGATATGGATTTTAAAATTGCTGGCACCAAAGATGGAATTACTGCTATTCAATTAGATTTAAAAATTCAAGGTGTACCTTTAGAAATTTTAAAGGAAGCCATGGAGAAAGCTCGGGTTGCTCACAAAAAGATCTTAGAATTAATGGCTAAATCTATTGACCAACCCCGAAAATGCCTTTCTTCTTTTGCTCCCCGTGTTTTTGCTTTTCAAATTCCTAAAGATAAAATCGGTGCGGTAATCGGAACCGGGGGAAAAGTTATTAGAAAAATAATTGACGAAACTAATACGGAGATTTTTATTGAGGATGATGGGAAAATAACCATTTCTGGTCCAACGGAAGAAGCAATTGAAAAAGCTAAATCAAGAATTATGGCAATCGTCGAAGATGTAGAGGTGGGTAAAGTTTATTTGGGAGAAGTTAAAAGAATAGCTCCTTTCGGTGTGTTTATTGAAATCGCCCCCGGTAAAGAAGGACTTTGTCACATATCTCAATGGGCTAATTATAGAGTTAAAAATTTGTCTAACGAAGTAAAAATAGGTGATAAAGTTTTTGTTCGAGTAATTGCTATCGATGAAATGGGTAGGATTCAATTATCGCGAAAAGCTGTAGGAGTAAATGATACTAAAAGAAAAAATTGATGGCGTTACGACAATTTTAGAACATCGACCTTACCATCCTTCGGTTGCTCTTTGTATTGCTTTTAATCATGGTTCTCGCGATGAGCCTTTAAATATGAATGGAGTCTCTCATTTTGTGGAGCACATGCTTTTTAAAGGAACTAAAAATAAAACTGCTAAAGAAATTTCTTATTATGCCGAATCCATCGGTTGTATCTTGGATGCTTTTACTGGCAAAGAGATGACCGGTATTTATGCTCGATTTTTAAAAGAATTTGCTAAATCGGTATGCGAATTGCTCACTGAAATAGTTTCTTATCCACTTTTTAATTCTCAAGAATTTGAAAAAGAAAAAGAAGTAATAATTGAAGAAATAAAACAGTCTAATGAAGATGATGAGGATATTTTATTTAATCTTTTTTTTCAAACTCTTTTTCCTAATTCTTCCTTGGGAATGCCAATTGCCGGTGAGATAGAAACAATTAAAAAATTTACTCCTGAAATAGTTAAAAAGTTTTATCAAGAAAACTATACCAAAGATAAAATGGTTGTTTGTGCCGTGGGTGATTTAGATAATTTCGACGTTTACCGACAGATAGGCAAACAACTTTTTTTAAAAGAAAAAGGAGAAATAGAAAGAAAGATTAACGAAATATCTCAGGCTAATAAAATTGGTGTTAAAAGGAAAAGAGATTTGGATAGTGTACATTTTGTTTTAGGGAAAAAGATATTTTTAAAAGAGGAAATCGAAAAATATGCGGTAGCAATTTTTAACACTTCTTTGGGTGGTTCTCTTTCGTCTCGACTTTTCCAACGGTTAAGAGAAGATGAAGGTTTAGTATATCAAATTTCTTCTTTTGTAGATTTTTATGTTGATGTAGGAATTTTTGGTGTTTACTTTGTTTGTGATAAAATAAAATTGGAGAAAACTCTAAATATAGTAGTTGAAGAGCTAATAAAATTGAAAGAAAAAAAACTTACCCAAAGAGAATATGAAATTGCTTTGAATTATACTAAAGGAGCAATCGTTATTCATTTAGAAAATCCATTAAATCGGGGTTTTAATTTGGCAAAAAATGAATTTATTTATGGTCGTTGTTTTTCGGTTCAAGAAATTTTAGATACTTATACTCAAATAAGAAAAGAACAAGTTGATTTGGTAACGGAAAAAATTTTAAATTCTTTAAAAGATTTTAGTGTTGCCAGTGTAGGTAATATTAGTGAGGAGGATATAAGTAAAATTTTACCCAAAGAACTGCAGTAAAAGGAGGAATAATGGAAGTTTTATTTTTAAATCTAAAAGATGTAAGGAAAATTTTAAAAATGGAAATTGCTCTCCAAGCGGTAGAAAAAGCTTTCTACGAAAAAGGAATGGGACGAGTAATTATGCCGCCAAAAGTATATCTTTTTTACGAGAAATATCAAGGAGATATTAGGGTAATGCCTTCTTATCTTCCTACTTACGAAATATCTGGCGTTAAAGTTGTTAATGTTCACCCTAATAATCCCTTGAAATATAAATTGCCCAGTGTTATGGCCACGATTGTTTTAATCTCGCCGAAAAACGGAGCACCGTTAGCAATTTTAGATGGTACTGAAATTACTAATATTCGCACTGGGGCAGCCGGCGGAATAGCGACAAAATATTTGGCTCGTAAAAATGCTTCTGTACTTTCTTTAGTAGGAGCCGGTGTTCAAGCAGAGACTCAACTGTTAGCAATTGTTAAAGTTAGAAAAATTAAAAAAGTTAAGATTTTTGATATTAACTATAAAGTAGCTAAAAACTTTCAAAAAAAATTTCAACCCCAATTAGGCATACCTATTGTCATTTGTTCTTCTATTGAAGAATGTGTTCAAGATGCCGATATTATTTCTACTCAGACACCGGTAAGAGAACCAATAGTAAAAGCGGAATGGATTAAACCCGGTACCCATATTAATGCTATTGGTGCTGATGCGCCAGGAAAAGAAGAGTTAGATCCAGAGATATTAAAAAAAGGAAGAATATATATTGACGATTGGGAGCAAGCATCTCATTCGGGTGAAATTAATGTACCCTTAGAAAAGGGAATTATTAAAAAAGAAGATATCAAGGGTGAATTAGGAGAAGTCATTTGTGGCAAAATTCCTGGTCGCGAAAAAGATGATGAAATTACAATTTTCGATTCTACCGGTTTGGGAATTCAAGATTTAGTATGTGCTTATCAAGTTTATAAAATAGCAAAAAGAAAAAAAATCGGTAGAAAAATTCTCTTTTTTTAATGGATGAGAATCTTAATGGTATCCGATGTCTATTTTCCTTATATTGGTGGTATACCGGTTCATATTTATAATCTGGCTCAAGAATTGAGAAAAAGAAATCATATAGTAAAAATATTGACTACCAGATTCTCAGTTAATCGACTATTTAAAATTACTAATCCTTTATACCCGGAAAAAGATGATGAAAAGAATGTTTATCGAGTAGGAAAAGCATTAGTTTTTCGTGCTAATAAATCCTTTGCTTCTTTTCCATTTGGTTGGCGATTAGGTAAGCAGGTTAAAAAAATAGTGGAAGAGAACAATTTCGATATTATTCATATTCACGGTTCTTTAGCCCCGGTTTTGCCACTTTATATTTTGAAATTTTCTAAATCAAAAAATGTAATAACCCTTCATTCTTATTTTAAGAACAGTTTAGGTTATATATTTTTTCGTCCTTTTTTATATCCTTTTTTTAAAAAATTACACGGAATTATTGCTGTTTCTAATGCGGCTAAAATAGCAACAGAAAAATATTTTCCTGGTCGATATGAAATAATTCCTAATGGTGTTAATATTAATTTTTTTACCCCAGAAGTACGTCCTTTTGAAAAATATTTTAATTATTATCCACGATTGTTATTTGTAGGTAGGTTTGAGCCGCGAAAAGGTTTGAAATACCTTTTACAAGCACTCCCGTTAATAAAAAAAGAATTTCCTAACTTTTTACTTTTAATTATAGGCAAAGGAGTATTGGGATATTCTTATTATGAATACCTCTCTTCAGAAGTTAAAAAAAATGTAGTGTTCTGTGGTGCTGTTCCTTTTGAAGATTTACCTCGTTATTATACTACTTGTAATATTTTTATAGCTCCTTCTATAGGTGCTGAAAGTTTTGGTATTATCCTCCTAGAAGCAATGGCGTGTGGTCGACCAATAGTAGCTTCTAACATTCCTGGTTATCGAGAAATTGTGGAAAATGGAAAAGAAGGATTTTTGGTTTCTCCTTGCGATTTTAAAGAAATTGCCGAAAAAGTAATTAAATTAGCGAAAGATCCATCGATGGCAAAAAAAATGGGGGAAAGGGGACGAGAAAAAGCTTTAAATTACAGCTGGGAAAAAATCGGCATAAGGGTGGAGAATTTTTATTATAAAATACTTGCTTCTCCTTAATAAATTATGATTGACCGGACTATTAAAAAAAATGAATTTTTTAATCTTTTTAAAATAAAAAATTTTATGATTTTTTCAATTTCCCAAGCCTTTTCTCTTTTTGGGGATAAGTTAGATTATATGGCGCTTTTAGGCATGATCAGTTTTTTAGGACAAAAAAAAAATCTAGATCCTTCCCGAGCAATTTCACTTCTTTCGGTTGTTATTACTCTTCCCACAGTAATCTTTGGTCCTTTTGCGGGAATTTTTATTGATCGTTGGGATAAAAAGAAAATTTTAATCTATAGTGATTTTTTTCGAGCTCTTTTAGTGGGGGTGATTCCATTTTTAATTCTTAAAACCTTAAATTTAATTTATATATACATAATTTGTTTTGTAGTTTTTTTATTAGGTTTATTTTTTAATGCTACTCGTTTATCTATTATTCCTTATTTAGTGGCAAAAAGAAGGTTATTGGCAGCCAATTCTTTTAATAATTTATTAGGAAGATTAGCTACTCTTTTAGGTATTTTGGTGGGTGGTTTTATTGTTGATTGGAAGATTTGGGAAAAAATTGGTATTTCCCATAGTTGGGCAGCAGGCTTTTATATAGATGCTTTTACTTATTGGGTCTCGGTTGTCGCCTTAATTTATCTTTTTGCTCGAGTAAAATTAAGAAAAATAAATTTAGAAGATATTGGCGTAGAAAAACCAAAAAATTTTTTAAATTTAATTTTAGTTAATTTAAAAGTTATGATTAACGATTTTAAAAAAACTTCTCAGTTTGTTTTTAAAAATTCCGAAGTTCAGATAGTGATGATATCCATTTTTTTATTTGTAATTTTGGGCGCAGCCGCTTTGGTGCTTTATATACCTATCGTCCAGGAAGAAAATTTTAAATTGGGTACTTCCGGAGTAGGTTTTTTAGGTACCATAGGGTCTTTAGGGTTAATTTTAAGCTCCTTTGCTTACGGAATTTTGGGATATAAAGTAGAAAGAAAATTAGTTTTAACTGGAAGTTTTTTTATTTTTGGCGTATTAGCAATTTTTTTGTCTTTGGTTAAAAATCTCCCGTTGGTAATTTTCTTAATTTTTCTGTGCGGTTTTTTACTTTCGCCCATTTTCGTTATTCAAGATACTATATTGCAAGAAAGTGTTCCCGAAGAATTGCGGGGAAAAATTTTTTCGTTAAAAGAATGGTTTCTTCATTTATTTTTTGGTTTTTTTGCTTTGGTTATTGGACAGCTAACTTATTTTTTTCAGCGTGCCAAAATTTTATTTTTTATTGGTATTTTGGTAATTATTTCTTCTTTAATTGTATTTTTTGTCTACCGTAACAAAAAATAATGTCCTTTAATAAGGATTTTCGTATATCAAAATTGATTTGAAAGTCAAAAGAATAATGGCTAAATCTAACCATAGAGACCAATTTTTAACATAATATTCATCCAACAAAAGCCTTTCTTCTAAAGAAAGATTTCCTCTTCCGGAAATTTGCCACAGCCCAGTCAAACCAGGTTTAACTTTGGAGATTAATGGTAAATAATTTTTGATTAATTCCTGTTCCTCCGGTAGATAGGGGCGGGGGCCGACTAAAGACATTTCACCTTTTAAGATATTTATCAATTGAGGTAATTCGTCTAAACTAAACCTTCTTAAAATTTTTCCGATGGGAGTTATCAATTTTTCACTCCCCGGAACTTTTAATTTTTTTTGCCATTCGTTAAAATGTTGCTTTTTAAAAATTTCTTGATATTTTTGGGCATGAGTTTTCATAGTTCGAAATTTATAAATTGTAAAAATATTGCCGCCTAAACCAATTCTTTTTTGTTTATAAAAAATTGGGCCTGGCGAGGTTAATTTTATTAAAATAGCAATCAATAAAAATAAAGGTAGAGATAATATAAAAATAATTGTTGATAAAACGTAATCAATAACTGTTTTTAGAAAAATATTAAAAGGTTTTAAAAGATTATATTTTGGTTTTAAAAAAAGATAACTGCCAATCTTTTCCAGTTCTACATCTTGGGTTTCTAAAATATTTAGATCAGCTAAAACAAAAGTTTCTGAAAACGGCAAAGATGGTTTTTCTTTTAAAGATTTATTAGTTAAAATAACCACATCGGGTACTTCTTCACCATTGGTTATTTGGTAGCCTAAATACTTTCGGCGGTTAATTTCTTTTTTAATTTCTTCAGCTATATTTTCTTCTCCAACAATTTTAACTTTCTTAACAAAAAAACTAATTTTGGCGAGTAAAAATTTAATAAACCATCGGGTAAGAGGTAACAAAATTAACGAAAAAAAGAAAGCCAATAATATCACTAATCGAGAAAAAACATAGATTTGAGTTAGATAAGCTAAAAAAATGATAATTATTGTTCCTAACAAAAGTCCTTTCCATAATTTTTGAAGTTCTTCAGCAATATCAAATCTTTTGCTATATAAATCGTTAAAAAAAAATATTAAAAGATAAATAAATAAAAAATAAAAACGAGAACGAAAAATAATAAAAGGTAAAGGATTAGAAAGATTAGGAAAAATTTTCGGTAAAATTATTGCTCTTATTAAATAACTTAAAAAATAAGAAAAAGATAAACTTCCGAAATCAGTAGCTAAAAAAATTATAGCGGTAAATAAGTTTTTTTTCATTTATTGATTATAATGAGATTTTGGTTAATGTCAACATTGATTTTTAAATAAATTTTTATAAAATTACTACAATGATTACATTCGTTATTTATTTAGTAATAATTACTCAACAAATTACTTCCTCGCCTTCTTTTTTGCCTTCAACAATTTCTGGCACGGTTGGAACTTCATTTTCCTCAGCCAGAGCCGGAGAGTTAATTGGTGTAGAAGCGCCCATAATTTCTGAAGAATATATATTAATGCCGGGCGATAATTTGTTAGTTACTCTTAAAGGCAAAATAAATTATTCTTACACCACTTGGGTTACTTATGAAGGTAAGATTCAAATTATGCTGAAAACTAATCTTCCAGAAAAATTAGAGACTGTGGATGTAATAAGAATAAGTGGGCTAACAATAAAAGAGGCTCAAGATTCTTTAACCAAAATTTTTCTTAAATATTACAAAGATATCCAAGTTACTCTTACTCTTGTTGGCCTTCGCTCAGGTGTGGTATTAGTTACGGGAGAAGTATATTATCCGGGAACTTATTATGCTTTGCCAGTAGAAAGAGTTTCTCAAATAATTGCGAAAGCGGGTGGAATAACTCCTAATGGTTCAAAAATAAATGTAAAATTAATAAGAGGCAAAGATACTTTAAAAGTTAATATTGAAAAATTTGAAAATGAAGGGGATATAACAGCAAATCCTTTTGTTCAATCAGGTGATAAAATTTATGTTCCACCGATTACCAAAAGTGTTCAAGTAAAAGGAGCAATTTTTGGTCGCGGAGAATACCGTTTAAGAACCGCGGTTACTACTGTAGAAAGAGAAAGATTTAGCGAAGGCGAATACGAATTAGGGGAAGGAGAGAGGTTGCTAGATGTGTTGAAAAAAGCTGGCGGAGTAACTCCGTGGGCAGATTTGGATAATGCCTATTTAGAAAGAGAAATACCTAACGCTTCTAAGGTTAGAATACCTCTTAATTTAAGAAAATTGTTAATAGAGAAAGATTATTCTTATAATTTAGAATTAAAAAATGGCGATGTAATTTATATTCCGGAAAGAGAAAATAATATTTATGTAAACGG
The DNA here is from genome assembly GCA_964505415.1 of uncultured bacterium. Taxonomy (GTDB): domain Bacteria; phylum Hydrothermota; class Tepidihabitantia; order Tepidihabitantales; family DTDR01; genus DTDR01. Next base: position 25,084 of record CAZDHW010000006.1, read on the forward strand.
TGAAGTGGTAAATCCGCAAGCGTTTAAATTTCAGCATAATTTGACACTTTCTCAATATATCGCTATGGCCGGGGGGTATACTCGATATGCGGACGTTAAAAAAACTTACGTTATAAGAAAAGGTAAAAAAATTTCAAAAATAGCCAATTTGGAACTTTTGCCAGGAGATATTATTTTTGTACCGCGTATACCTTTAAAATTTTGGGAAGATTATTTGCAAATTTTTTCGGCTTTTTTCCCAGTAGCGCTAACAATTCTTTACTCTCTAAAATAATCATTTTACTCTTTCAAGATATCTCTTTGTTTCGGTACTCACTCTAACAATATCATTTATTTTAATGAATTGGGGAACCATGATTTCTAAGCCGTTTTCTAATTTAGCAATTTTATAAGCGGCATCTGTTTCGCTTTTCACGCCGGCACCAGTTTCTACCACTCGTAAATCAACGGTTTTTGGCATAATAAAATCTATTGGTTTTCCTTCGTGAAATTCAACCTTAATTTTAAATCCTTCTTTTAAGAAAATAGCGAATTCACCGATGATATTTTTAGACAGAGGGAACTGTTCGTAAGTTTCTGGATGCATAAAATAAAAATTTTCACCGTCATTATAAATATACTCCATTTCTATTATGTCGAGGTGTACATCAATTAATTTTTCATCGGGACTAAATCGCCTTTCAGTAAAAGAGCCAGTTTGAAGATTTTTTAATTTTAGATGAACTAAACTGCCGAATTTAGCGGTTCCAGCCTTATATTCAGCCGCAATAACTTTATAAAAACCGTCCTCCATTTTTAAAACCATTCCCTCTTTTACTTCGCTAGCTAATACCATAAGCCTCCTCCTTTTAGAAAATTATAAAGCTTAATTTTCTAATTTCAATAACTAATTTTCAAAGTCAAAAATTGTATTTACAAAATCTTCAGCCGAGAAGGGAATTAAGTCTTCAATATTTTCACCGCAACCAATATAACGAATTGGTAGTTTGAGTTCATAAGCAATAGGGATCAAGATACCTCCCTTTGCTGTTCCATCTAATTTAGTAACGATTATACCAGTAACTCCGATTTCTTTTTGAAAAATTTTAGCCTGTTCAATACCATTTTGTCCAACTGAAGCGTCTATTGTTAAAAAAATTTCTTCAGGCTGGCTGTTTTTAACTTTAGTTATTATCCTCACAATTTTCTTTAACTCTTCAATTAATTCTTTTCGAGTGTGTAATCTGCCAGCAGTATCAACCAAAACCATATCCAGCTTTCTTTTTTGGGCAGAAATTATGGCATCAAAAACAACTGCCGCTGCATCTTGCCCTTTTTGTGAAAGAACAATTTCGGTGTTTATCCTTTCAGCCCAGATTTTTAACTGCTCGGTGGCTCCGTCCCGATAGGTATCAGCTGAAGCGATAATTACTTTTTTATTGTTAGTTTTATAGTAATATGCCAATTTACCAACCGTAGTTGTTTTCCCGCTTCCATTGACACCGATTATTAAAACAACCTTAGGTAAAGAAAAAAAATTTTCCTTATAAGGTATTGACAAAATTTTAATTAATTCTTTCTTCAATACTTCTTTTTTGTCACCAGGGGTTTTTTTACACTTTTCGATTAAATTTTTTGTTAATTGAATGCCAATATCAGCTGAAAGCAAGCCTTCTTCTAATTTTTCTAAATTATCCGTGGAGATTATCTCTTTAAATTTTTCTTTTGTTTTTTTTAGAGTGTTTTTTAATCTTTCTAAGATATTCATTATGAGTTAACTTTTATAGTAAAAACTTTAGAAATTCCCGGTTCGATAGTGGTAACTCCTAAAAGAATATCAGCATTTTCTAATGTTAGACGATTATGGGTGATGATAATTATTTGGGTCTCGTGGGAAAGTTCTTTTAAAAATTTAACAAAACGTTTAATATTTATATCATCTAAAGGAGCGTCTACTTCGTCTAAAAGTAAAAAAGGCGTTTTTTTTATGCGATAGAAAGCAAAAAGAAGTGAAAGAGCTAATAGAGCTTTTTCGCCATCCGAAAGATGTTCCAATCTTTTTGGATTTTTCCCTTTTGGTTTAGCCGTAATTATAATAGGGGATTCAAAAACATTTTCTGGTTCACTAATAATAATATCAGCTTCGCCTTCCAAAAATATTTCCGTAAAGGTGTTTTTAAATTCTTTTCTAATATTTTCAAAAGTATTACAAAAAATTTCTTTAGCTTTTCTTTCTAATTCTTCCGCTGATTTTTTAAGGTTAGCAATTCCTTGGAGGATATCTTTTTTTTGGTTTAGATAATTTAAAAGCTCTGTCCTTTCATTATTATAATCCTCAACAGCTAAGGGATTAACATTGCCAATTTCTAATAATTTTTCTCTAATCATGTTTAACTCGGTTTCGTATTTTAAATCGTCAATATCTGATTCATTATTATCCTGAAAATCAGAAAATTCTTTAACAAAATTAGCCATATTTATCTCTAATTCTTTTTCAATACCGGCTAGATTAATTTTTTTTTGGGCAATTATGTCTTTTATTAAAGAACATTCTTTCTGATATTCGTTGACCTTTTTATTTTTTTCTTGAATTTGAGTAATAAGATTAGTAATTAATTTTTCAGGCAATTGTCCCTCTAAAAATTGTTTTTTTTCTTTTAATTCGAAAATTTTTTGGCATAATTTGATATAATCATTTTCAATTTGGGAAATTTCTTTTTTTATCGATTCTACTTTTTCATTTAATTCATTTATTTCCTTTTTAATTTTTTCCTTTTCTATTTCTTTTTTATAAAAATTTTGCTCTTCTTGGTAATATTTTTCTTTTAAGCCTAAAAGTTTATTTAAAAAAATATGAGCTTCTTCATTTTTTGACTTGAATTTATTGCGGAGAGTATTTAAATTTTCTTCTTTTATTCTAAGTTTTTCTTTTAAAAGCTTTTCTTCTTCATTTAAAATGTGCATTTTGTTTTCTATTTCTTTCTTTCTAAGAAGATAAGCATTCAATGTTTGTTCTTCTTTTTCTATTTGTTTATTATATTCCATAAGGAGATTTTTCTTTTGGTAATAGATTTCGGATAGATTAGTTAAAGAATAAATTTCGGCATAAATTTTTAATACTTCAACAGGTGGAATTTGCCAATTGTTTATTTTTCGAAGGTCAATAATCCCTTCTTTAGTGATAACTTCACCATTTTTAGTAAGGTAATTAAAATTTGGTTTTTTTAAGTAGAAATAATAACCTTCTTTTAAATTGTTTACTAAGTAACACTCCTCAATTTTCTGTTTAATAAACTCCGGGCAATTTTCTTTGAATTTTACTAAATTTTTAAGCGGTAACGGTGGATTATTTATTTGAATTTCTTCTTCACCTTCTTTATTTCCCAGAGGCAACAAAATAAATCCTTTATTAAGAAATGACGAAAAATTATCAAAAAGAGAAAAATTTTTAATTATATAGAAATTTAAATAATCTTTTAATAATTGGTTTATTAAATCTTGATAATTCTCTTCAATAATTAGGAAATCTTTTAAAGTTCCTAAAAAATCGTTGCCCAATTGATTTTTTAATAACATTAATTCTTGGTTTTCTTTTTCTTTTAGAATTGAAAAATATTGACTTTTTAATTCGTCAAGGATTTTCTCTTTGGTTATTAATTTTTTTTCCCAACTGCCAATTTCTTTTTCCATTTCCTCTTTTTTTATTTGGTTCTCTTTTATTGAATTTTTAATTCTAGTTATTTCGGAATCGATTTTTAGTAAAGAGGATTCTAACAGTCGGCGTTCTTCAAAGTTTCTTCTCAAAAGTTTCCAAAAATTTTGAATTTCGTCTTCTAATTGGTTAATAAGTTTTCCCTTTTCTTCAAGTTCCTTGCGCAGGACTTTGATTTTTTCTTCCAAATCTTTTTTTTCCGAATCAAATCTATCTAAATTTTCTTTTAATTGTCTATTTTCGGTCTCTAAATTTTTTAATAAAAGAAACAGGTTCTCTTTCGTACTTTCACTTTTTTCTAATTCCTTTATTAAAAGATTTTTTTTCTCTTCATAAACAAAACTTTCTCTTTCTAAAGAATTTAATTCTTTTTTCAATATTTGGTACTCTTCGTAAAGATTTTCTTTTTTTTGCTTAATTTCTTCAATCTCTTTTTGGTTTTCGTTAATTTCTTTTAATAAAAACTCGATTTCTTTTTCTTTTTGGCAAAGCCTTTCATTTTCTTTTAAAATTTCTTTTTCCAAATCTTCTTTCAATTTTTTTAATTTCTTAATTTCTTTTAAAAGTAAATTCCTACGACAGATTTTTTCTTTTTCTTTTAATTGCAAATATTCGTTATAGGCTTTTACTTGTTTCTGTAAATTCCTAACGGTTCGTTGTTTTTCTTTGATTATTATTTCCATATTTTCTAATTCTTGATTAAGACTATTTAATTTTTTTTCTATTTCTTTTTTATTTTCAAAATAACTTTTTAAAGCGCTTACTTCGTAAAGGAATTCTTTTATCTCTCCCTGGATAATTCGACGTATTTGATTGATATCAAAAATTGAATAGGCCGAAGAACCAATATTAGCAAATAAATCTTGCACATCTTTTAATCGGCAAGGTTGCCGATTAATAAAATATTCACTTTCTCCCGAACGGTAATAAGATCTTTTTATTTCAATTTCGGTGCTGTATTCGGGCCATTCCCCTTCATTTTCAATAATCAATTTTACTTCACAATAATTTAAAGGCGGGATTGTCTTAGTCCCCCCAAAAATTAATTCTTCTGTTCGATGACAGCGTAATAAAGAGAGACTTTGTTCTCCTAATACCCAGCGGAAAGCGTCGAAAATATTAGTTTTTCCACAGCCGTTCGGTCCCAAAATAGCAGTTATTCCTTTGGAAAATAATATTCGCGTTTTTTCCGGAAAGGATTTAAATCCAAAAATACTAATTTCTTTTATCCGCATCAAAAATAATTATAAAATTTTTGATTAAATTGTCAAAATACTAGTTTATTATTTTTAAATTTGTTATTTGTTTTTTTATTTTTAACCATATTATCTTGAGAAACAAAAATTTCAGCTTTTCAAAATTTTTGTTGAATGTTTTCGTGAATTTAATTCAAATAATCGTATAATTTTTTATGTTTCTAAAAATCAAAACATGCCGTTTACAATTTAAATTTTATTGACATTTTTAAATTTGTGATTATAATTTTCTTTTAAAAGGAGAAAAATATGCCAGTTCCGAAAAGAAGACATTCAAAATCAAGGGGGAGGAAAAGAAGAACTCATTGGAAATTAAAAATATCCCAATGGGTGGAATGTTCTCATTGCCACCAATTAAAATTACCTCATACTGTTTGTCCTCATTGTGGTTTTTATAAAGGAAAAGAAATTATCGTTGTTAATAAAAAAACAGAATGATTAAAATTGCAGTTGACGGTTTAGGCAGTGATTTTGCTCCCCAACCAGAGATTTTAGGAGTAGAAAAAGCATTGGAAGAGAATCCCGATTTGTCAATTGTTTTTATTGGGAAAAAAGAATTATTTCCTTCTTCCGTGTTGGAAGAAAAGTTTTTTTCTCGATTAGAATTTCAAGAATGTGAAGTTATTGATATTCCTTTTGACTCTCCGGTTGAGTTTTTAAAGAAGAAAGTTAACAACTCTATTATAAATGCTATTTCTTTATTGAAAACAGGAAAAGTTTCGGCAGTGGTGAGCGCTGGCGATACTGGCGTATTATTAATAATTGCTATAAAAATTTTAGGTACTTTATCCGGAATTTTAAGACCAGGTATTGGCATCCTTTTGCCAACTATCAAGGGATTTTCTCTTTTAATAGATGCTGGAGCTAATCCTACAGTGAAGCCAATTAATCTTTATCAATTTGCTATTTTAGGTTCTTTGGCTTACCAATCAGTATTTAAAAAAGCCAATCCCACAGTTGGTTTACTAAACATTGGCAAAGAAGCAAACAAAGGTACGGAATTATATCAACAAAGTTATAATCTTTTAAAAGATTCGCCCCTTAATTTTATCGGTAATATTGAAGGTTGTGAAATATTTAAGGGCATAAGTGATGTGATTGTCTGCGATGGTTTTGTCGGTAATATTCTTTTAAAATTTGGTGAAGGAATTGTTGAGACGTTAAATCAGGCATTGGCTAACTATCTTTCTTCGGAGACTAAATACCGTATGCGAAGGTGGCTTTCCAAACCAGTTTTGGAAGAGTTTATTGAAAAACTTAATTATGAAGAACAAGGAGGCGGAATTTTATTAGGAGTTGATGGCACAGTAATTGTTGCTCATGGACGAAGCAATGAGAAAGCAATAAAAAACGCTATTCAAACTGCGGTCTTTTTTGCCCAAAATAATACGCTTCAATTTCTTAAAGAAAATTTACCTTTTTATCTTAAAAAATGAAGATTAAATATCTTTTATTTTTAATTTCGCTTATTTTATTTTGTGATCATAGGCAAGTTGGTAAAGAAGGAATAAAAGAAAGAGTAGGAAAGGACACCTTAATTGAACTTCTCCCAAAAGAGAATGAAAAATTTGGTTTTTTTTACCCTTGTTACGGAGAAGAAGGACTATTTTTAGGAAGAAATGCATATTACGAGGCGCGGGTTCTTTTAAAATTTTTAATTGATACTATTTGGTTAAATAGCCAAGAAATAAAATTAATACTTTACACCAAAAACTTTGAGAAGGTAAAATTTTATATTTATCCTTTAAAATTGGAATGGGATGAAAAGGAGGTTACTTGGAAATTAGCAAAAAAAGATATCCGTTGGATTTTTTATGGTGGTGATTATTATGAAAATCTATTGCTAGGCAGCGGTGAAGGTGAAAAAGATTCATTAATTATTTTTTTATCTCCTAACTATTTTGATACCGTCATAAAAACCAATTGCGGAATGATTTTAATTCCTAAAGAGATAAAAGAAAACCTCCTATCTTTTTATCCCCGTACGGATAGAAAATCACCGAAGATTTGCATTAAAAAAAATAATAAAGAAGACACCCTTTATCCCATAGGTAACGCTTATATTATCGACACATTATTTGTGATTCCGGAAGATTATTTAGTGATAGGCACTGGTTATAATTTTTTTACTTATTTAAAATTTGACTTAAAAAACATTCCTAAAGAAGCCAATATTATAAATGCTGATTTATTCTTAACCGGTGAATCAGGAAACTCTTATTTTCCAATTGATACTAATGAGATAATAGTTTTAAAATTATTAAAAGAATACGAAAAAGAAAAAACTCCTTATGAAATTTTTAAAAGGCAGATATTTTATCGAGATTCTATAAAAAATGGGATAAAAATTGATATAAAAAGTTTGATTAAATTCTGGTTAGAAAAACCTGATTCCAATTTTGGTATTTTTATTAATCTCTATCCTTTTTCTTCCTATCCTCGGTATCTTTTATTAAAAGAGCCAAAATTGAAAATATTCTATTTTAAAGACAGTAAATTTAGAAATTGGGGATAAAATAGCCTCCCCCAGGCATCCTCCGAAGCATTCGGGGAAGGGTCTCTGGGAGAGGACTTTTCAAGCTTTTATACTACTTTAACCAATTATCTTTTTGATTTATTTATTTCAACTGTTTCGAAAACACCAATTATATTTATTATCAATTTTATTAGGTTACGTCTTATTAAATAATCTCTCGAATACCTTTCTAAACCTTTCGGGAGATTTTCTTTTAAATTAGATGTACTTAAAATTACTTTTTAAATGTCACCAAAAATTATTTTATTGATTTTTAGGGAAATTTTGGTATATTAATTAAAATGTGGGCTATCTTTTTTTTGATTTTTAATCAGTCCTTTTTTAATCCCTTTTATTTTGGCAACGAAAAGGAAGATTTTTTATTTAAAAAAAAGTTTTTTACTTCCTTAGCCAACACTAAGCTATTCTTCTCGCTAAGAAATAATTTTCTTTTGGGAATAGAAGAAAAAGAAAAAAGGGCTCTTTACTATTTTTCTCCAGAAAGGTTTTACTTTTTCATACCCTTTTTTAAAAATTATCAGATTAGTTTTCAATTGACTGAATTTATTAATCAAGATTACGATATTTATTACCAACCAGAAAATTTTAAAAAGGAGGATTATTTTTGGCATATAAAATCAATCGGTGGTATTTATAATATAGGTCTAATTTTAATTAGCTCTTTTAAAAATTTTACTTTCTTTCTAGAAGAGAATTATAATTTTGGGAATAATTCAGAAATATTTTCTATTCTAAAAGAAAAAAATATTCTTTCAGCCGAAACCCTTTTTTATAATTATTCCGGTATTAATTGTCAAGGAGGATTTATTTTTCAGAATGAAAAATTTTCTTTAGGGATTAATTTTTCACCTTTAAGAAGGATAATTATCCAAATGGGTAGTAAAGATAGGGAATTTAAAAAAGATTACTCCTTTAAACCACGCATTACTCTTTTGGGTACTTTTTTTTTAAAAGATAATTTTAAGTTTTCTTATTTTTATACTTATCAGTTTGATACTTTAATTTTTCCTGAAAAGAATAGTTTTGGTTTTTCTTTTAATAAATTTTTCTTTAATATTTCTTTGAGTAAAGTGAAAGAGATTGGTGTATCTTATTTATGGGAATTATCGATAAAAAATTACGGTAAATTTTATCCGGAATTAAAATTTTTTTATCATTGGCAAGGAAATTTATCGGAAATAATTAGTACTTGCAAACTGAATTTTCTTTTTGAAGAGGTTTGGAAAAGAAGAATAAGAAAATGGGGAAGTTAATGAAAGAAAAAACTTTGTTGATTATTAAACCCGACGGCGTTAAAAGAAAATTGATTGGTGAAGTTATTAGCCGTTTAGAAAAAAATAATTTTGATATTTTGAATATAAAATTTTTGCATTTATCTTTAAAAGAAGCCAAAGAGTTTTACAAAATCCACCAAGGGAAAGATTTTTATGAAAGCCTTTGCCAATTTATGGCAAGTGGTCCAATTGTGGCAATTCTTTTAGCCGGTGAAAATGCCTTACACCGATTGCGGGAATTGGTAGGGGCCACTGATCCTAAAAAAGCACAAAAAGGAACAATTCGAGGAGATTTAGGCACTTCTATCCAAGAAAATGTGGTTCACGCGGCTAATCCTGAAGAAAATGTTGAAAGAGAAATAAAATTTTTCTTTCCCGAAGAAAAACTCTAAAAATGATAAAAAAATATTCTTTTAGCTTTTTGGTGTTATTCAATTGTGCTTATTTTAACCTTTTTTATAACGCTAACAAATATTTTCAAGAAGGATTAAAGTCTACAAATATTGCTGAAGCTCAAACTAAATTTCAAAAAGCAAAAGAGAAAAGTAATTTACTTTTAATTAAATACCCTCATTCTAAATGGGAAGGAGATGCTCTTTTTATTATTGGGGTTAGCAATTATTATCTAAAAGAATATCGTAAAGCCCTTGAACAGTTTCAATTTTTTTTATCTTATTTTCCTAATCATAAAAAGAAAGCCGATGTTCTTTATTTTCAAGCATTAACTTATTTGGAATTGAAGGAATATCACAAAACAATGGAAATTTTGAGAAGTTTAACAAATCTTTCCCCTAAATATCAACCTTTGGCTAAATATTGGATTGCTTTGATATTTTATTTTCAAAAAGATTATCAAAATTTTATTGATTCTATGCTCTATTTTGTAAATCAGTTCAAAAAGCATCCTCTAAGAAAAGAGGCTTTATTAAAAATTGCTGAAGTCTATAAAGAACAGGGTAAGCTTAAAGAAGCAAAAGATTTTTATTATCAGTTAAAAGAGATTGAGCCCGATGAGAGAGAGCAAATAAAAATACTGTTAAAAATGGTTGACTGTCTATCCGCCAGCGATAAAAATAAAGATACTTTACATGCTTATTTAAAAAAATTGGAAGGATATATGGATAAGTATAGCGATTTAAATAACCAAATTAATCTTGCTATCGGAAAAATTTATTTGGAGTTAGAAAATGACAAAAAAGCTTTCAATTATTTACAAAAAGTTAAAGGTAGGGAGGCGCAATTAGCTTATTATTTGATTGGCGAAAATTGGGAAGAGAAAGGAAATTTTGATAGTGCCCTTGTCTATTACGATTCTTCTTATCAAAAAGATCCTTCTTCCGAATTGGCTTCGATAATAAGCTGGAAAAAAACTTTAATGGCTGAATTGTTAAATATGGAAAAGGATACTGCTGATTTAGGTTATTACCATTTTAAATTAGGCGAGGTTTATTTACTTTCTTTAAATAATCCTTCTTTAGCCGTTAAAGAGTACGAAAAAGTTTATCAAAATTATCCAAAGAGCAAATACGCCTTGAAAGCAAAATTTGCTTCTGCTTATCTTTATTATACGGAAGTTGATAGAAAAAAAGGAGAAAATCTGTTTTACGAAATTATTTATGAGGTACCTGATAGTGAATATGCCCAAAAAGCAAAAGAGATTTTAAATTTATGAATAAAATCTTTTTAGAAAAAGGAAAAATAAAACGAAGAATAAATTTTTCCCAAGAAATAATTGGTTTTTGGGTAACTGCTGAAAATATTAGCCGGCATATTAAAATTGGCCAATTTATTCACATAAAAGTAGCTGATAATACCAATTTGATTTTACGCCGCCCTTTTTCTGTTGCCGATGTAAAAAATCAAGATTTGTTTTTTATCTTTCGGGTAGTGGGAAAAGGAACATTATTAATGAGTAAATTGAGTAAAAATGATGAGTTAGATATTTTAGGCCCCCTAGGCAAACCGATTGAAATTCCTCAGGAGAAAAATATTCTTATCATTGGCGGTGGTTTAGGAATTGCTCCTCTTTACTTTTTAGCCAAAAATTTAAAGAAAAATAAAAAGAATTTATTTATTATTTTAGGAGCTAAAAGTAGCAAAGAACTTATATTAAAAGAAGCTTTTAAAAAATTGAAACCCCAAAAACTTATTTTTTATACCGAAGACGGCACTTACGGAAAAAAAGGGAAAGTACCTGACGGCATTCCTTTAATTTTCGAGGAAGAAAAAATAGACGTTGTCTACACTGCTGGACCAATAGCAATGTTAAAAAAAGTGAAGTTATTGTTAGAAAATAAAGCAATAAAAGTTTATGGTTTTTTAGAAGAAAGAATGGCTTGTGGTGTGGGTTTATGCTATGTGTGTGCTGTTCCTAAAAAAGATGGTGGTTATTTTCATTTGTGTGAAGAAGGTCCTTGTTTATCTTTAAAAGAAATAAAGTTATGAATTTGACACAGAAAATCAAAAATATTACTTTTCAAAATCCCATTTTATTAGCTAGTGGTACTTATGGCTTTGGTTTAAAATTTACTAAGGTAATCAATCAGACCGGTGGAATAGTTACTAAGACAATTACCTTTAATCCGTTGATTGGCAATCCGCCCCCGCGTATTTATGAAATCGAGGGTGGAATAATAAATTCTGTTGGTTTAGAAAATCCAGGAGCAGTTTATTTTTCAAAAAGAGTTTTATCCAATTTAAAAAACTTAACTACCAATCTTATTGTAAGTGTTGGGGGAGAGTCTGGTGAGGAAATGATAAAAGTAATAAAAATTCTTGACAATCAGTTAATTTCTGCTTATGAGTTAAATCTTTCTTGCCCAAATATAAAAGCTGGAGGAATTTTGTTGGGGCAAGAACCAAGAATGGTTGAGAAAATTTTAAAGGAAGTAAAAAATAATACTAAAAAACCAATAATCGCCAAAATTCCGACAACCTTATGTAATCCAATAGAAATTGCTAAAGCGGTAGAAAATGGAGGGGGTGATTTCGTCACAATTACTAATACAATTCCTGGTTTAGTTATTGACGTAGAAAGACAAAAACCATTTTTGGGAGGTGTTATTGGCGGTATTTCCGGTACTTTTTTAAAACATTATTCTCTCTATCTTATTGCTAAAATAAAAAAAATTATTAAAATACCAATAATCGGTTGTGGTGGAATTAAAAATTATCGAGATGTTTTAGAATATCTATTCTGCGGAGCAATGTTGGTAGAAATTGGGACCTTGAATTTGCAAAATCCTTTTGGAGTAGTTAAAATAATTAAGGATTTAAAAAAATGGGTAAAGAAAAATAAACTTAAGGATTTAAAAGAAATAATCGGAAAAATAGAAATATGACAAAGATAATTTTAGCTTTGGATGTGGAGACAATACAAAAAGCCAGAAAAATCGTTAAACGTTTGAAAGGCTGGGTTGAAATGTTTAAAGTAGGTATTTCGCTTTTTATTAAAACTGGTCCAAGAGTTATAAAAATGATTAAAGATTATAACGAAAAAGTTTTTTTAGATTTGAAATTTTTCGATATTCCTTCGGTGGTAGAAAAGGCGTGTGAAAATTGTTTGAAATGGCGGGTTGATATGTTTAATCTTCATATCCTCGGTGGCGAAGAAATGCTTCAAAGAGTCGTTGATTATGTCAATAATTTTTGCGAAAAGAAAAATATAAAAGAAAAACCAAAAATACTCGGCGTCACTCTTTTAACTAGTTTTAAAGAAGAGAGTTTAATCGGACTTTTAAATATAAAAAAAGAAGAATTTCAAGATTTAGTTGTGAAATTAGCTTTGGTTGCCAAAAAAGCAAATTTAGATGGTGTAATAGCTTCACCAAGAGATATTAAAAGAATAAAGGAAGAATGTGGGAAAGATTTTTTAGTTGTTTCACCAGGTATTAGATTACCCGATATTGAAATTTCTCACGATGATCAAGAAAGAATAATGACTGCGGAAGAAGCAGCAAAAGCAGGTGCTGATTATATTGTAATTGGTCGTCCCATATTAAAGGCTGAAGACCCCGTTGATTTAATTATAAAAATAAAAGAGGATATTAAAAGTTAAATGAAAAAAAAGGAAATCGAACAACTTCTTTTGAAATCTCAAGTATTACAAGAAGGCCATTTTTTGCTTTCTTCCGGTTTCCATTCTCAATACTACTTTGAAAAATTTCGAATAATCGAAAACCCATCTCTTTTAACAAGATTCTGCCAAATAATTAAAAACAAATTTAAAAATAAAAAAATTGACATTGTTTGCGGTCCGACCACCGGTGGCGCCATTATTGCCTATGAAGTCGCTCGACAATTAAAAAAACGTTTAGTGATTGCTGAAAAAGAAAATGAAAAAAGAGTAATAAGAAGAGGATTTATGATTAATAAAAACGAACGAGTATTAATTGTCGATGATGTGTTAACTACTGGTAATTCCATAAGAGAAACAATGAAGGCTCTAAAAGCTTTTGGTGCTAAAATCATTGGTGTCGCTGTTCTTATTGACCGTTCAAACCAAAAAATAAAAGATTTCCGATATTTTGCCATATACAAAAAAGAAATACCAGTTTTCGAAGAAAAAAATTGTCCTCTTTGTAAAAAATATCTCCCTTTAGAAAGACCGGGTTCTAAATAATTTGACATTATTTTGTTTTTCGTTATTATTAATAATTAGCTAAATATGATTTTTATAAATTTATTATTAATTGTTTTTAATCAGATTTACCTTATTGATAATCCTTCACCTTATTGTTTAGGGCATGGTGAATATTTAATTGGTTTCCGACTCCAAGGAAATAATGGAATAATGGCTAATTTTGGAATTGGTCTTTTTGACAGATTGAATTTGGGAATTTCCTACTCAGGAGATAGTATTTTAGGAAAAGGTAAGCCCATTTTTCCTAAAAAAAGAGGGCCTGAGTTTCAAATTCGTTTAAAGATAATTGGTGAAGAAACTTTTGTTTTTCCTGACATAATTTTAGGATTTGATAGTCAGGGTTTTGGTAGTTATGATTCAGTCAAAGGATATTCGGTACCGGAAAAACTTTTTTATCTTTTATTAAGTAAGACAATTGATTTTACAAATACCAATATTTTAGGCGGAGTAAATTATTGTGAAAATGTAAATTTCTTTTTAGCAATAAACCAAATGTTGCCAAATGACTTTAATCTAATTTTGGAGTATAGTTCTTCTTTTCATAATGAAAGAAGAGCATTAAAAAATTATGGTTTTTTGAATGTTGGTCTTGCGTGGAATTTTAGTGAACAAGTGAGATTCCTTTTTGCATTAAGAGAGATAATTAAAAATCATAAAGATAACAATTATCATTTAAATCGAATTGCTTGTATAACTTTTCAATCAGGTTTTTAATTTAAGTAAACAAAAATGAATTTTTATTTAATTGTTCGTTCAACCTTTAGTGCTGCTCATAAATTAAGAAACTTGGCGGGCGATGAAGAGGTTCACGGGCATAATTATCAGGTAGAAGTTTTCATCAAAGAGGAAAAAATTAATAATTTGGGTTATCAATTTGACTTTCGAGAAGTAGAAAATTATCTAAAAAATATTTTACCCGACCATAAATTTCTAAATGAAATTTTTGATTTTGTGCCAACTTGTGAAAATATAGCTCGGTATCTTTTTAATAAGATAAAAGAAAAATATCCAATTATAAAAATTAGAGTTTGGGAAAACGAAAGATATGCCTGTGAATATGAAGAAGATACCGCTTGACTTTTTAAAAAATTTTATTAAAATTATAAATTCCTTTACTTATGCGAGAATTTGAAGAATTAAAAGGAGAGAAGATAAGAATTAAATTAAAAAGTTATGATCATCGAATTTTGGATCAATCGGCTAAGCAAATTGTGGAAGTTATTAGACAGACTGGCGGAAAAGTTTCTGGTCCTATACCTTTACCGACAAAACGTTCCCTTTTCACAGTTTTGCGTTCGCCTTTTATTGATAAGAAATCCAGGGAGCAATTTGAATTACGTATTCATAAAAGATTAATCGAAATTGATAATGCAACGCCAGAAATGATTAACGCTTTAATTAGATTGGAAGTACCTGCGGGTGTTGATGTAGAGATTAAAATAATGTGATATGATGGGATTGTTAGGGAAAAAAATAAGGATGACTCAATTATTTGATGAAAAAGGTAAAGTTATCCCGTGCACAATAGTAAAATTAGGTCCTTGTTACGTGGTTCAGAAAAAAGTGAAAGAAAAAGACGGATATTGTGCTCTTCAACTTGGATTTGATGAAAAAAAGAAGAGTAACAAACCAATGATGGGGCATTTTAAGAAGGCAAACTTACCAGCAATGAGATATTTAAAAGAGTTTAAAGTGGAGGATATTGATAAGTTTGAAATAGGTCAGGAATTGAAAATAAAAGATGTTTTTAAAGAGGGTGATATAGTGGATGTAACTGGCTGGACAAAAGGAAGAGGTTTTGCGGGTGGTATGAAAAGATGGGGCTGGAGTGGTGGACCGGCTTCTCACGGTTCTCAATCTCATAGAAGAATTGGTTCTTTAGGAAGCGGAACTGATCCGGGAAGACCTTGGAAAGGAAGAACTTTACCAGGACATTATGGTTGTGAAAGAGTAACTGTTAAAAACTTAAGGATTGTAAGAATTGATGAAGATAGCCATTTGGTTTATATTTCGGGGGCTATTCCGGGATACCGAAATAGTTTAGTGATTGTTAAAAAGGCTAAAAGTGCCACAGGTAAATAAATATGAAAGCAGAATTATTAAGTATTAACGGAGAAATAAAAGGCGAAATTGAAATACCCGGAGAGATTTTTGCTTCGGAAATAAATGAAGGATTAATTTGGGAAGTGGTTACTAATTATTTAAACAATCAACGCCAAGGAACTGCGTGTACTAAAACTCGCGGTGAAGTGAGAGGTGGTGGACGTAAACCTTGGCCGCAAAAACATACCGGAAGAGCCCGTCATGGTTCTATTCGTTCACCTATTTGGCGAAAGGGAGGCATAGTATTTGGTCCAAAGCCAAGGGATTATTACTATTCTTTGCCCAAAAAGAAAAAGAAATTTGCTTTACTTTCTGCTCTTTCTGCCCGTTATCAAGATAAAGCAGTAATTTTTTTAGAGGATTTCAACTTGGAGCAACCTAAAACAAGGTTGATGTATAATATTTTGAAAAATCTAAAAATTAATAGTAAAAATATTCTTCTAGTAGTAAAAGAAATAAGCCGAAACGTAAAATTGGCTTCGCGAAATATTCCTAATTTGACTTTAATGCCAGCTCATAGTTTAAATGCCTATGAGGTTTTAGTTAATGACAAAATTATATTCACGGAAAGCGGCTTAGAAAGATTAAAAGAATTATGTTTGACCCAAGAAAAATAATAATTAGACCAATTTTAACAGAAAAGGCTTTGAGATTAAGAGAATATAATCAATATGTTTTTGAAGTAAAAAAAGAAGCTAATAAAATTGATATTAAAAGGGCAGTTGAGGAACTTTTTAAAGTTAAGGTTGAAAAAGTTAGAACAATAAATATGCGTGGCAAACCAAAAAGGATTGGTTTATTTGAAGGTAGGACTTCTTCTTGGAAAAAGGCAATTGTTACTCTAAAAGAAGGTGAAAGAATAGAAGGGTTAGAAAGATAATTATGTCAGTTCGAACATATATTAAAAAATATAAACCAATAACTCCAGCAAGAAGATTTTATAGTGTGGTTAAATTAGAAGGTGTTCCCAAACGTGAACCTTATAAACCCTTACTGGTAATTAAAAAGAGTAAAGCTGGAAGAAATAATTTGGGGAGAATTACTGCCAAATACCGAGGCGGTGGTGAGAAAAAATATTATCGAATTATTGATTTTAAGAGAGATAAATATGACATTCCAGCCAAGGTTGTTTCTATTGAATACGATCCCAACCGGACTGCTTGGATTGCTTTAGTTTGTTATCAAGATGGCGAATATCGTTATATAATTGCTCCTGATGGTTTACAGATTGGCGATATTATAATTTCTACCCGTGATAAAGAAATACCTATAAAAATTGGAAATGCAATGCCTTTGAGACTTATTCCGGTAGGAGTAGAAATCCATAATCTTCAACTTTATCCTAACTATCCTTCTTATATTGCTCGAGCTGCTGGAACTGCTTGTCAAATTTTAGCAAAAGAAGAGAAATACGCCATAGTTAAATTACCTTCCGGAGAAATAAGAAAATTCCATTTAGATTGTATGGCCACTATCGGTAGAGTTTCTAAGCCCGAACATAAAGATGTTACTATTGGAAAAGCTGGAAGAAAAAGACATATGGGAAGAAGACCAAGAACTAGAGCAGTAGCTATGAATCCTGTTGATCATCCTATGGGCGGAGGAGAAGGTAGATCTCATGGCGGAAGACATCCTTGTTCTGAAAAAGGTCTTTTAGCAAAAGGTAAAAAGACAAGAAAGAAAAGGAAGTCATCGGATAAATTTATTATTCAAAAAAGAAAATAATTATGGGAAGAAGTTCTAAGAAAGGACCTTATATTGACCAAAAACTTTATAAAAAAATAATGGAAATGAATGAGAAAGGAATAAAAAAAGTGATAAAAACTTATGCTCGAGCCTGTGTTATTCCTCCGGAATTTGTTGGTCACACTATAGCTGTTCATAACGGAATAAAATTTATACCTGTTTATATTACGGAAAGAATGGTAGGACATCGATTAGGCGAATTTGCACCGACAAGAACATTTAGAGCTCATTCGGGACAAAGGAAAGAAAAAGAAGGAAGAAGAGAAAAGGAATAATGTTATGGAAGTAAAAGCAGTAAGCCGCTATCAAAGAATTTCAGTAAAAAAGGCAAATCGTGTATTGGAATTAATTCGCGGCAAAAATGCTAAGGAGGCTTTAAATATCTTGTATTTTCTTCCCAAACCAAAGCATAAAGTACCTATTTTGAAGACTTTAAAATCAGCTATTGCCAATGCTATTTATAAAGCGGGAAAAGTAAAATTAAAAGAAGAAGATTTATATGTGAAGGAAGCAAGGGTAACACCGGGTCCAATGTTAAAAAGATGGCAAGCGGGACCAATGGGAAGGGCAATGATGATAAGAAGAAGGACTTCTCATATATATATTACTGTGGCTACTATTGAAGAAAATAAAAAAGGAGAAGAATAATGGGTCAGAAAACTCATCCTTATGGTTTTCGTTTAGGAATTACTAAGCAATGGAAATCCCATTGGTTTGCAGAAAAGAATTATCGGGAATATCTTTTAGAAGATTTAAAAATAAAAGATTATTTCAAAGAAAAATATGCTGATGCTTTAATTTCTGATATTGAAATTTTGAGATTTCCTGATAGAATTAATATTTTTGTATATACTGCCCGGCCAGGATTTATTATTGGTCGGGGAGGAAAAAATAAAGACAAATTAAGGGAAGAAATTTTAAAATTAATTAATCGAAAAGTAGATGTGGATATTGATTTAGAAGCAATACGCGTACCGGAATTAGATGCAAAAATTGTTGCTTTTCAATTGGCGCGGGAATTAGAAAAAAGGGTAGCTCATCGACGAGCAATGAAGAGACATATTAGTCAAGCGGTAAGATTGGGTGCTAAAGGAATAAAAATACGAATTTCGGGAAGAATTGCCGGTGCAGAAATTGCCCGTTCTGAATGGCTTCAAGAAGGTCGAGTACCTTTACAAACTATAAAAGCGGACATTGACTACGGAACTGACACCGCTTTTACTGTTTACGGAACAATCGGTGTAAAAGTGTGGATTTATAAAGGGGACGTTGAAACTTTATAAGTAGAGGAGAATTATGTTAATGCCTAAAAGAGTAAAATACCGAAAACATCATCGAGGAAGAAGAAAAGGTAAGGCTACTGCAGGTAATAAGTTAGATTTTGGCGAATACGGTTTACAAGTTTTGGAACCTGCGTGGATTACAGCAGCCCAATTGGAAGCAGCGAGGGTGGCTATTACTAAATCTTTAAAGAAAACCGGTAAATTATGGGTAAGAATATTTCCTGATAAACCGGTAACCAAAAAACCAGCAGAAACTAGAATGGGAAAAGGTAAAGGTGATGTGGCCTTTTGGGTTTCAGTAGTTAAACCAGGGCGGGTAATTTTTGAACTAGAAGGAGTTAGTGAGGAAGAGGCGATACATGCTTTTAATTTAGCAAAAGCAAAGTTGCCTTGTAAAACGAGAATATTGAAAAGAGAAGAAATTGTTTATGAAACCAGCTGAATTGCGAGAACTTTCTGATGAAGAACTTTTAAGGAAATATTTTGAATTAACTGACGAATATTTTAAATTGAGAATACGAAAGGTTACCGAAACATTACCTAATCCTTTGAGATTAAGAACGATAAGAAAGGATATCGCACGTGTTTTGACTGTTTTAAGAGAACGAGGTTATACAAAAGAGAAAGTTTTACTTTGGGGTAGAAAATATGCGCGGCCGTAGAAAGACAGTTATTGCAGTTGTTAAAAGTAATAAAATGGATAAAACGGTTGTTTGCGAAGTAGAGCGTTTGGTAATGCATCCAAAATATAAAAAGTATATTAGAAAAAAAACAAAATTATATGCCCATGACCCTAATAATGAATGCCAAGTGGGTGATAAAGTTCTATTGATGGAAACAAGACCTTTATCAAAATTAAAGCGTTGGCGCGTGGTGAAAAAACTATGATTCAAGATTTTACTCGTTTAGTTGTTGCTGATAATACCGGTGCTAAAGAGGCAATGGTGATTAAAGTTTTGGGAGGGTCAAAAAGAAAATATGGATATGTAGGTGATATCGTGGTGGTAACAATAAAAGATGCAGTTCCTCAAGCACCGATTAAAAAAGGTGATAAAGTCCGAGCAGTGATTGTGCGAACTAAAAAAGAATATCGACGACCAGACGGTTCCTACATTCGTTTTGATGATAATGCTTGTGTTTTAATTGATGAAAAGGGCGAGCCTCGGGGTACTAGAGTTTTTGGTCCGGTTGCTCGAGAACTAAGGGATAAAATGTTTACCAAAATTATTTCTTTAGCAGCTGAAGTAGTATGAGATTAAAGACTTATCTTAAAAAGAATGATATCGTGGAGGTAATTTCTGGCGAAGAAAAAGGGAAAAGAGGTAAGATTATTAAAATGCTTTATGAAAAAGATAAAAATATGGTACGAGCAATTGTTGAAGGTGTGAATTTGCATAAAAAACATCAAAAACCTCGAGGTGCCGATCAACCAGGTGGAATTATCGATATTCCGTTACCTTTACCTGTGTGTAAATTAGCTTTGATTTGTCCCAAATGTGGGCAGAAAACAAAAGTTAAAAGAGAAAAAATTGAAGGGAAAAGAGTAAGAATTTGTAAAAAGTGTAATGAAATCATTGACTGAAAATCAAGGAAAAACAAAATCCATACCTCGGTTATTAAAGGAATATCGGGAAAGAATTATTCCTACATTAATGAAAAAATTTGGTTACAAAAATCCTATGCAAGTGCCAAAATTAAAAAAAATTGTAATAAATGTAGCTGCGGGAGAAGCTATTTCTGATCCCAAAATTCTAGATATTATCAGTGAAGATTTAAGTTTAATAACTGGTCAAAAACCGATGATTGTGAGGGCAAAAAGGTCGGTCTCCGCTTTTAAATTAAGAAAAGGCGTTCCTATTGCTTGTAAAGTTACTTTAAGAGGATATCGGATGTACGAATTTTTGGATCGATTTTTAAATTTTGCTGCTCCGCGAATAAGAGATTTCCGTGGTTTTGATCCTAATTCTTTTGATACCCGCGGAAATTATAATTTAGGTATTTCTGAACAAGTGATTTTTCCGGAAATTGATGCAAGTAAGGTAAAAAAAATTTTCGGTATGGATATTGCTATTGTAACCACCGCAGAAAAAGATGACGAAGCTAAGGCGTTGCTAGAAGAGTTGGGAATGGTATTTAAAAAGGAGTAAAATGGCAAGAAAATGTCAGATTGAAAAAAGTAAAAAAGAACCAAGGTATAAAACAAGGATCAGATTTCGGTGCCAAAGATGTTTTCGTGCGCGTGGATATTTAAGAAAATTTGGGCTTTGTCGAATTTGTTTTCGAGAATTAGCTTTAAGAGGTGAAATTCCGGGTGTGAGGAAAGCAAGTTGGTAATAGGGGGAAGGATGGTTACGGATCCAATTAGTGATATGTTAACCAGAATAAGAAATGCTTTAATGGTCCGCCATAAGGAAGTAAGAATACCTTATTCCAAAATGAAATTAGAAATTGCTAGGATTCTTTTGGAAGAAGGTTATATTACCAATTTCCAAGTTATTGGTGAAGGAGTTAAAAAAGAAATTAACATTATTTTAAAATATACCGAAGATGGTAAACCTGTCATTTATGGGTTAAAAAGAATTTCTAAACCTAGCCGAAGGGTTTATGTAGGGGTGAAAGAAATTCCTAAAGTAAAAGGGGGCTTGGGAATTGCTATTCTTTCTACTCCCAAAGGAATTCTTACTGATCGCCAGGCTAGAAAAGAAAATGTTGGTGGTGAATTACTTTTGGAGGTTTGGTGATTTTTTTAATTACTCAAACAATTTTTTCACAAAATTTTTTAAGGAGATTCAGTTTTGGATTTTTAGGGTTTATTTATTTAGTATTAGGTTTTTTATTATTTTCCATAATTTTTTGGTCAGTTTATCTGTGGTTAGTTAAGGGAAAGAAAAAAAACAATAACAACTTTTAATAGTTTTTTTAATTAGTAATTACGGTATTTCTCTAATGATCACAATTGGTGTCATTTCATCCCCCTGACCCCCAGGATTATCTTTGAGAATTTGTTCAATAAGTTTTTTATTAACATTATTAGAAGCCCCCACTACCCAGCTACCACCTATATCATTCACATCAACGATAGCTACTGGTAAAGAAAAATGTTTACTGATTTTTTTAGCCACTTTATCCGGCTCTTTTGGCCCCATTATTACACATTCATAGTACTCTTTTATTCCTGAGGTATAGGGAGCATCGATCATTGCTGCTTGTTTGCCTGCAATCCGGTAAAAATCACCTCTTCTCCCTAAAAGCTTTGTAATTCCACTAAAAATAGCCGCAATAAAAATTCTTATTTTACCGCATTCTTTTATGGCACATTCCATACTATAAGGATTTCTTAAACCAGTTCCGTAAGGCACTTTTCTTACAAATCGCCAAAGAATTTTAGCTAAAAAAGAAACTTTTATATCTTTTATGGGAATTGCTCTTCCTTGAGCAGAAGCTACAGCACTTTCACTTATGGTTATTATATCATTCTCTTTTAACACTTCGTGGGTAGCTTCTTTAATAATAGTTATTAAATTATCCCCTTTTTTAATTAATTTAGTTTTTATTGGAATTCTTAAATATTTTTTATTTTCAATTTCTATAATTGATTTTTTATTTTTCATTTACAAGAAGATTAGATATTTAATTTTAAAAACAAAAGCACTAATTTTACCTGGCAAGGGATTAAAAAGGGGAAGGGTAAAGGCAAAGTAAACTGAACTTTTGGGTAAAAAATTATAAGTAAATAAAAAGGATAAATTATTTCCTATTTCAACCTTCTCTTTTCCTTCAGGTAAATATCTTATCAATTGGTTATTTATCCGAAAATGAATGTTATTAGTTAAAGAATAATTTAAAAAGAAGATAAAAGAATTACTTACATCCTTTTTAAAATTAAGTCTCTCAAGGCTATCATATTCTAAAAGATTGTCGCAAGTAAAACTTAATTTTAAATTAGGTAAAAGGTCATAAGCTAAATATAAATTTATTGAACCATAAGGAGCAAAATAGTATTTGCGGTAATTATATACTTTTTTATAATAAGAAAATAATAAATTACTTTTAAATTTTTTATGATAGGGTGAAGAGAGATAAAGAAAGCAACCATAAGAGTTATACCAAAGATTATTTTCGTAATTTTTAAAAAGATGAAAATTAAAAGAAGTTGACATCTGATTTTCAAATGTGAAACTAAGAAAAGGTGCGAAGGAATAAGCAATTCCTTTTTCCCATTTCCAATCTTTAAAAAGATTTAAATAATTGCCAATACAAAAAGCGCGAAGAAAAGGAAGATTATAAAAACCATAATAAAAAGAATTTGTATTGCCAATGCCACTTTCTTGAAAATACCCAATTTCAGAAATATCAAACTCTGGCGAAAGATGAAAAAAAAGATTTGAAACATTAAGATTTTTATAGTAAAAATTGTTAATAAATATTAAGTATTCCCCATTCTTATCATTTTTTTTAGTTTTGCCTAAATAAAAAATGGGGTTAAAATAATCAAAATTAAAGTTTCCATCAACATTAAAAGCTTCATTTTCCATTCTAAAATTTTCTTTAGAATAATAGCCAATACCCAAAGAAGAATTTTTCAAAATTTTTGATTTAAAACGACCAATCTTGTATAGGCTTTTTAATTCATTTTCTAAACTATCAGTAAAAATTGAGAGAAAAGAAAAATCAAAATTTTTTTCCTGAAGAATAATTTTTGCTCCCAAATTTATAGGCACAATCCTTCCTGATGGCATTGCTTTCCCAATTTTTCGAGTATAAGGCAAAGTAAAAATCTGAGAAGATAATGAATATATTTCATTACCTTCAATAAAGAAAGGTCTTTTTTCAGGAACGAATATTTCATATTTAGAAATATTTATCTGATAAGGATCAGCTTCAATCTGAGCAAAATCCGGAAAAAGGGTGGTAGTCAAAGAAACTTCGGAAGTTATTTTCCAATCTATATCAAGACCTCCTTTTAAACTGATCTTTTTTTCTTCCCGTTTAATAAGAGAAAAAGGAAAAATTTCTAAATAAAAACCTTTTTTACCTGGTTTTACGCCAACAAGTCTGCCACTTTGGGCGATTCGAAAAATGTCTTTTTTTTGGGCTACCCACCAGTTGCTTTCGTCATTATAATTAATTATTCTTTCAAAATTTATATTCCATTCCGATAAGTCTTCTTTATATCTAATTGTTTTAAAAGGGACTTTAAATTCAGCGAAATATCCCCAAGAATAAATTTTTACTGCTGAATACCAAATACCATCCCAATTATAATCAAAACTGTTACCACCTTCGTAAAATTTTCCATCAAATTGCACATTACCTAAATTGATAGCAAAATAATAGGCATTTTGATTATCTTTAAAAGTATCAATAATAAAACCTACTCGGTCACCATAACAATGTTCTCTTTCAGATACAGTCTTTTTTAACTTTCTAATATCTTTCATATAAGCTTTGAAAGCTACGTATAAAGCTTCATTATCAAATAAGAGATAAACGGTTGTTGATTCACTTGGTATTTTTCCTTCATTAGGATATCTTTGAATGAAATCTTTGGCAGAATCTCCTTTTTGCCAGATGATATCAATTTTTCCGTCAATAATGGGTGGTTTATCGATGTAGATAGCTTTGATTATTTTTGCTGAAGAATTTATTAAAAAGAGAAAAATAAAAAAAATCATAATTTTATAATAAAAAAAAAATTGAAAAATTCAAGGAAATTTTTTATAATTTAGATTAATGGAAATTATTGATTTAGGAAAAAAAGGATTTTTAGAAACTTATCAATTACAAAAATTTTATGTGGAAAAAAGAAGAAATAATGAAATCGATGATTTATTGATTTTGGTTGAACACCCAACAGTAATTACTATTGGCAGAAACGGCAAAATAGAAAATCTTTTGATTCCGATGGCTAAATTGAAAGAATTAGGTATTGAATTTTATCAAATTGAAAGGGGCGGAGATATTACCCTTCATAATTATGGTCAATTGGTTGGTTATTTGATTTTTTATTTAAAAAATGGTTTTTGGGAGATGAAAAAATTTATTATCTCTATTGAAAATTTAATCATTGCTCTTTTAAAATCTTTTGGTATAAATGGTGAAAAAAAGGAAAAATTAATCGGCATTTTCGTCAACGATAGGAAAATCTGTTCTATTGGAATGGCTATTGACAAAAATATTACTTTTCATGGTTTTGCTTTAAATGTAAATAACGATCTAAGTTATTTTCAGTTGATTAATCCTTGCGGAATAAAGGGATTAAAAATAACTTCTATAAAAGAAGAATTAAAAAAAGATATTTCTGTAGAAGAAGTGAAAAAAGAATTAATCAAAATTTTCAAAAATGGCTTTTGATTCTAAACGGGAAGATTTGGTAGTTTTGATAAACAGTTATTTTGAAATTTATCAAATTGGGGAAAGAGAATTTATAGGTAAAGTTAGAGAACCTTTAGAGATAAATTTAAAAAATTTAAAAATGGCTTTAGAATCTTATGGCTATTTTCCTTTCTTCTTTAAAAAGAAAAAAATCCACATGCTTACTTTAATCCCCAAAATTGCTAAAGAAAAGAAAAAAGAAAATTATTGGATAAATTTATTACTTTTTATTTTGACTCTTTTTACAACTTTATTGGTCGGTTCTTTCCATCAAGGTGGAAATCCTTTTTCTAAAATTACCGATATTTTTTTAGGCATTCCCTTTTCTTTTTCGCTTTTAGCCATTCTTGGTTTTCATGAACTTGGTCATTATTTTTTCGCCAAAAAAGAGAATGTATCCGTATCTCTTCCTTATTTTTTACCCGTTCCCCATCCTTTAATTGGCACTATGGGAGCTTTTATTAAAATGCGTTCAATCATTCCTTCTAAAAGGGCTTTAATTAAAGTTGGGGTTGCTGGTCCTTTGACTGGTTTTTTAATGGCATTGCCAATTACTTATTTTGGTTTAAGACTTTCTAAAGTTATAAAGTTAGAAGAAATAAAATATGGATTATCGTTAGGAAATTCAATTATCTTTTCTTTGTTATCAAAATTTGTTTTTAAAAATATACCTAATGGCTATGATATTCTTTTACATCCGATGGCGTTTGCCGGTTGGTTAGGTTTTTTTGTTACGGCTTTAAATCTTATACCTTTAGGACAATTGGATGGTGGCCATATCGCTTATGCCCTTTTTGGCCGTTTAAAAATATTTATTTTAAGCATTTTAGCAATTCTTCTTTTTCTTTCTCGTTATTGGTTAGGTTGGGCGTTTTGGGTATTAATTGTCTCTCTTTTAGGGTTAAGACATCCTCCGGTTCAAGACGAGATAACACCTTTAAGAAAAAGGGATATATTTTTGGCAATATTAGCTTTAATAATATTAATTTTATCTTTTCCTCCGGTTCCCTTTTCAATGGGAAGATGAAAAAAAAGATCGGTGCTATTTTTCCTGGACAAGGTTCTCAATATGTTGGTATGGGAAAAGATTTATACGAAAATTTTTCTTTGGCAAAAAAATTTTATGACGAAGCTTGTGAAATTTTGAATTTTGACATAAAAAAAATTTCCTTTGAAGGTAATGAGGAAGAATTGAGAAAAACTTCTATTACTCAACCAGCAGTTTTGCTTCATTCAATTGTTTGTTTAGAACTTTTAAAAGAATTAAAAAAAGAAAGTTTTGATTTAGTAATGGGACATAGTTTAGGAGAATATACTGCCCTTTATTGTGCTGGTGTTTTTGATTTTCCTACAGTTTTAAAATTGGTAAGAAAAAGAGGAGAATTAATGGAAAAAGCTGGCCAAAAAAAACCAGGAACGATGGCAGCAATCATTGGTTCTTCTGAAGAAAAGATTAAAGAGATTTGTAAGAAAGTATCTGGGGTATGTGTTTTAGCAAATTATAATAGTCCTTCCCAAATTGTTATCGCTGGCGAAATCAACGCAGTGAAAGAAGCTTGCGAATTATTAAAAAAAGAAGCAGTAAAAGTAGTGATGTTACCCGTTTCCGGTGCCTTTCATTCGCCATTATTAGAATCAGCTTATTTAGAATTTAAAGAGTATCTTTCCCAATTTAATTTTTGTGAACCCAAAATACCAATAGTAATGAATGCTACTGGGGAGATTTGTTATGATAAAAAAATAATCAAAAAAAATTTGGAAATCCAAATAATCTCTCCGGTTTTATGGTATAAAAGTATAAAAACTGCTTTTGATTACGGCTGTCGAGTTTTTTACGAAATTGGTCCGGGAAAAGTTTTAAGCGGATTAGTAAAAAAAACCGAAGAGAAGGCGATTGTTTATAACTTTGGTAAAAAAGAAGATTTTATATAATTGGCATTTTTTGTACTTTCTTCTTCTTTTTTTGATACTTTTTTCAACACTTTCACCTTCGGTGGGTTTAATCGATGCTGGTGAATTAATTTTTGGAATCGAGTATTTAAATATTTTACATCCTACCGGTTATCCTTTCTTTACTTTATTAGGAAAAGTTTTCTTTTTATTTTTACCTTTTCTGCCACCGGCTTTTAAAGGCAACCTTTTTTCATTTTTTATTGGTTTTTTAGCAATAATTATTTTGTATTTTTTAATTAAAAAAATTACTAACGATAAATTAATTTCTTTAATTTTTATAACTATTTTCGCTTTTAGTAATCTTTTTTGGTCAATAGTAAATGAAATCGAGGTTTATTCTTTGGTTGTTTTTTTAATAGTTCTTATTTGCTATTTATTTTTAAAAAGTAAAAAAATAAATATTACTTATTTTCTTTTTTATATTTTAGGGATTTCTTTAACTCACCATTTAATGATTTTAGCAATTATTTTGCCCATTTTGATTTATTTTTTTCTAACTAAAAAGAAAAAAATAACAATTCTTTTAATATTTCTTTTTTTAGGTTTTTCTTTTTATCTTTATCTGCCAATCAGAGCTAGTTTGAAACCGTTATTTAACTGGGGAAATCCTAAAGATTTTTTACGTTTTTTTTGGCATATTTCTGGTAAGCAATATCGCATTTGGTCATTTTCTTTGTCAATGGAGGAAGTAATAAGAAATTTTTTCAAAGAAATTAATTTTCTTCTAAAAGAGATGCTTTATTTTTATTTCCTTTTATCTTTTTGGGGTATATATTTTCTTTTCAAAAAAAATAAAAATTTTGCTTTGATTTTAATCTTCACAGTAATTATTGGGATTTTAAATGCTGTTAATTATGGGATTCCAGATATTCAACCTTATTATCTACCAGCTTTCATACCTTTAATTATTTTTTCTGCGGAAGGATTTGTTAATATTAAAGTTTTTTGTCAAAAGATTATAAAAAGTGCTTTTTTGGTTTTAACCTTTTTACTTTTAATAATTCTTAATTACCAAAATAATAATAAAAGAAATTATTATTTAGCAGAAGATTTTACTTTTAACATTTTACAATCTTTGCCCGAAAATGCGTTAGTAATTACCGATTGGTGGGATTTTTATTCACCTTCTTTATATTTTCGTTATTTAAAAAAAATTCGTCAGGATTTAATTATTATCGATAAAGAGCTTTTACGAAGAACTTTTTATTTGGAATATTTAAAAAAAGTTTATTCTAATTTTATGGACACCGTTAAAGAAGAATTAAAAGAATATGAAAAATATCTTTATCAATTTGAATATGGTAAATTGAAAAATAATTTAGATATCCAAAGAGCATATGTAAAATTATTGAAAAAATTTATTGAAAATAAAAAAGAAAAAGCCTTTATTGTTTACTTAAATTTAAGAGATTATGATTTAAAAGCGCTTTTGATAAATAAAAAACTCATTCCTTATTTTTTAGCTTTTCAGGTTAAGGATACTGGGGAATATGAATATTATGATTTTAATAATTTAAAATATCGAAGGCCTCAAAAGATATTAAATGAAAGAGAAAATTTAATAATTGATTACTACAAAAAAATGATAAATCTCAATATTTATTTTTTAGAAAAATCAAACCAAAAGGAAAAAATAGAAGAATTAAAAAAAATATTATTAAAATTTTAACTGGGGGACAGGGATTCGAACCCCGACTTTCTGATCCAGAGTCAGACGTCCTGCCAGTTAGACGATCCCCCAATTAATTTATTTTAACAAAAGAAATAAAAATTTCAACATAAGAAATGAAATTTATGAATACCGTAGTCCCAATTTTAATAATTTTTATATTAATAAGCTATTAACTATATTTCTATTTGCCTTTTTTTCTTAGATAATTATAATTTTATATGCTTGATTTTTCTCCTTATCGAAAAGAATTCCCTATTTTAGAAAATTGTGTTTATTTTAATAATGCTGCTACTGCCCCAATGCCATTAAGAACAAAAAGGGCGATTGAAAATTGGCTTAATAAATATGTTTATGAAGGGAATATTCCGTGGGAAGAATGCCTTCAGTTAGAAGAAGAAACTCGAAAAATCATTGCTGATTTTCTTAATGCTAAAAAAGAAGAAATTTGTTTTAAAAGAAATACTAGTGAAGGAATTTTAACAGTTCTTAATCTTATAAATTTTAATAAAAATGATAATATTATTGTTGCCCAAGATAATTTTCCAGCTAATTTTTTGCCCTACTTAAAATATGATAAAGTAGAAAAGCAATACATTTCTATTTTGGAAGGAGATGTTTTGAAACAAATAAAAAAAGTTTTCAATAAAAGAACTAAATTGATTGCTTTGGATTGGGTTCATTTTCTTTCTGGGTATCAAATTCCTTTAAAGGAAATAAGTGATTTTTGTAAGAAATATGATTGTTATTTATTGATTGACGGTATTCAAGGGATAGGGGCTTTAAAAATTGATTTAAAAGAAATAAATATTGACTTTCTAGTTTGCGGCGGTGGTAAATGGCTTTTTCCGCCCCAAGGTATAGGTATGCTTTATATTAAGAAAGAAGTTTTAAAAAAATTAAAAAAAAGCTGCGTTGGTTGGCTAGGATATGAATGGCAAGATTTTAATAAAATATTCACGAAGAAAAAATTAAAAAATAGCGCTGCTTTTTTAGAAGAAGGAACAAAAAATTATTTAGGTTTAGTGGGTTTAAAAGAGAACGTTAAGTTTCTAATGGAAATTGGAATAGAAAATATTGAAAATTATCTTTTGGCACTTACTAATTATTTAAGTATTAGACTTAAAGAATTATTTTTTGAAATTTTAGAAAGAAATAAGGGCAGTGGAATTGTCGCTGCTAAAAGAAAAGAGAAAGATAGCCAGTGGCTTTATCAAGAACTTAACAAACGAAATTTCCGAATATCTTTAAGAGAAAATTATTTAAGGTTTTCTCCTCATTTTTACAATACACAAAAAGAAATTGATAATTTAATAGAAACAATTATTTTCCTAATAAAATGAAATACCTACTATCTAAAGTTATTTGTAAAATAAAAAGACTTGACCTACGGGCAAAATTAGTTGTTGAGGGTTTCTTATCAGGTTTGCATAAAAGTTCTTATAAAGGTCAAGCAATTGAATTTGCTGATTATCGTCCTTATTTGCCAGGAGATGAATTAAAAAGAATTGATTGGAAAATATTTGCTAAAACTGATAAATTTTGGGTTAGAGAATATGAGGAAGAAACTAATTTGCGGGCTTATCTTTTTTTAGACACTTCAGGTTCAATGAAATATAAAAGTAAAGAAATCAGTAAATTTGAGTACGCTTCTTTTTTGGCTGCCGCTTTTGCTTATTTGTTATTTAAACAACATGATAGCGTTGGTTTGGCTCTTTTTAACAAAAATAGTTATCAGTATTTGCCACCACAATTTTCTAAATCCCATTTAGCGAAAATATTAGAAATAATTGAATCAGTAAAACCAGAGGGTGAAACCGATATTTATAAAAGTTTGACTGAGTTGGGTAAAAAAATTAAAAAAAGGGGATTAATAATTATTTTTTCTGATTTCTTTGACAAAAAAGAGAATATTTTAAAAGGATTAAAAAATTTAAGGCATAAAAAAAATGAAGTTTTGGTGTTCCATATTCTCGATCCTAACGAAATCAATCTCAATTATGAAGAGCCCCTGATCTTTAAAGATTTAGAAACTAGAAGAGAGATAAAGTTAGACCCAAGAAGTATAAAAAAAGAATATCAAGAGACTTTGAAAAAATTATTTCTTTATTATAAACAAGAATGTGCTGCTCATTATATTGATTATAATCTTATCTTTACTAATATGCCTTTTGATTATGCTTTTTTGAGTTATTTAGCCAAAAGAGCAAAAATTAAATAAATGAAATTTCTTGCGCCTTCTTTCCTTTATTTGCTACCTTTAGCGATTATTCCTCTTATTATCCATTTTTTATCTCGTTTCCGCTTGAAAAAAGTAGACTTTTCTTCAATATTTTTTCTTATTGATTTAAAAAAAGAAAAGTTCAATTTCTATCGTTTAAGAGATATTTTTTTACTTATTTTGAGAACCTTTTTTATTATCTTTTTAATTTTAAGTATTAGTCGTCCCATTTTTCTTAGCGAAAAGACATCAATTTTAAAGTTTTTACCTCAAAAGGCAAAGCCAATAATTTTAATTTTGGACGATTCTTATAGTATGGAATATGACAATAATTTTGAAAAAGCCAAAACGATTTTAAAAACAATTGTCAAACATTTAAATAGAAATTCAGAAATTACTCTTTTTTTAACTAGCAAAAGAAAAATTGTGGAAAAGAAAAAGCCGGTGGCTATTCCTGATACTCTTATTGATAATTTAAAAATTTCTTATAAAAAGGCTTATGCTCAAGAGATTTTAGAAGATATTAAAAATTTTAATAGTGAAGTTTATTTCATAACCGATTTGCAGGAAAAAACTTATTTTTTCTTAAAAAGTTTTAAAAGCGATTTTCTAATAAATATTATTGATTTAGGAAAAGAAGAGTTTGAAAATGTTGGTATCGTTGATTTTCATTGGCTTGCAGAAAAAAAAGGGGATCTTGAATTTCAGATAGAAGTGGTAAATTATACTTCTCAGGAAAAAGAAATTCCCGTGAATATTCAAGTGGGTGATTTTAAAATCCGGAATTTTTTAATCTTACCGCCAGGAAAGAAGAAATTTCAATTTACCATTCCAAAAATGAGAGAAAGAATTTTCGGTAAAATTTATCTTGAAGAAGAAAATCTTAAAAAAGATAATCTTTATTATTTTGTTTATCAAACAAAAAACCGGATGCCAATTTTATTTCTTTACGAAAACGAAGCCGATATTTTTTATTTCAAAAAATTGTTCACCTTAATAAAAGATTATCAGATAACTTATTTGCCTTTAAAAGAAAGTAAACGAATTTCTTTTTCTTCTTATTATTTAATTTTTTTAATTAATCCTTCTCAAATTGACCAGTTTTTAGGATGGCAGTTAGAAAACTATTTAAAAAGCGGTGGCAAATTAATTTTGATTTTAGGTAAAGATTTAAAAGAAAATAAATTTCAAAAAATTTTTGCAACCAACGGAATTTGGGAAGATAAAGGATTTGTAACAATTGAAGAAATTGCCGAGGAACATCCAATTTTTTTTGGCTTTAAAAAAGAAATCTTTAAAGAACCAAAATTCTACAAAATAGTTAATCTTCAAGAAAAAAATTTAAAGGTGCTTATGAGATTTAATAATCGACTTCCTTTTCTTTTAGAAGACACTTTAAATAATTTAATGATTTTTACTAGTAACTTTACCTCTGATTTTACTGACATGCCTATTAAAGCAATATTTCTGCCATTAATTTTTAGAACTATTGAATATTTAGGAATAAAAGAAAAAAATAATTTCTTGGTAGGTGAAACAATATTTTTAAGTATAAATTTGCCTAAAGTAAAAGTTGTGACTCCTTTTGGTGAATTTTTAGAAGAAACTTTTTTTCAAAAAGGAAAAAGGATTTTAAAATTTTGCCGAACTGAAGAGCCTGGTATTTATCAAATTGGTGAAAAAATAATTGCGGTCAATGTTTGGGGTGAAGAAGGTAATTTAAAAAAATTGACTTTAAAAGAAAGGGAAAATTTAAAAATAATAAAAGAAAAACCTAAATTAATTTCTGAAATAACTTCACTTTTTATTTTTCTTACTTTTTTGACTTTTCTTATAGAAATTATTCTTTTGATATTTTAATTTTCCTCCTTTTCGGCCAATCGGTGGAGATAACGGACATACCGAGTCATAAAAGTTTCGTCTTCTAAGATAGCTACTCTTTTAACGATCACTCGATTGCCTTCGCCGACAACTTTCAAACCATAAGTTTCATGTCCCGGCTCTCTTACAATCCATTCTATTCCCATTCCGGGCTCTTTTGAGGGTGAATAGCCTTTGCCAGTTTCGTTTTGCAAAAACTTAGCGATCTCCCAACTTAAAACTTCTACTGCTTCCGTAAGAGATACTCCCTCTTTTAAAAAAAGAATAATTACTTCGCCGCCATAATCTCTAATATCATCTAATCTTGTTCTTTTTAAATCAAAATAATTTTTTAAATTCATAATATATTATTAACTTAAAAATCATTAAAGTCAAGACCAAAAAGATAACCGTAGACCTTTGCGGAAGTAAGCATATTTTCAATTACTGAATACTCATTTGGCTGATGGGCAACACCGCTAACTTTCCCCCAAACAACCGGTTGGTAACCTTTTCTTCGGAAAATTGCTGCTACTGTTCCGCCACCAATACCAATCAATCGGGGTTGGCAATTTAAAACTGCTTTTATGCTTTTTTTTAAAAATTTTACCGTCATTGAATTTTCTTCAGTTTTAGGTGCTACTTCTTCATGATGGATAATCTCAATTTCTATTTTCACTCCAAATTTTTCTTCGCAAAGTTTAGCAACTTCTTTTACATAATCAAAAATTTGCGGAAATTTATAGTCAGGCAAATAGCGACAATCAAAATAAAAA
Source organism: uncultured bacterium (assembly GCA_964505415.1). Classification (GTDB taxonomy): domain Bacteria; phylum Hydrothermota; class Tepidihabitantia; order Tepidihabitantales; family DTDR01; genus DTDR01. The sequence goes on from CAZDHW010000006.1 coordinate 58,469, forward strand.
ACATCTTCACCAGGAATGGTATTGATATTGGGAATATTGTTATCTTTCTTGGTTGGTTCGAAAGTAGTAATTGGGGGTTCAAAAAGGTAATCTTTTTTATTAAATCTTTTTTCAAAATTTTCTCCCAATTGAGTGATTAACCAAGCGCCCGCTTTGTGAGCATTTTTACCTTTGTGAGGAGTGGAGGCGTGGGTTTGAAAACCGATGACTTTAAATTTAAACCAAATAATACCTTTTTCAGCGATCTCAATAGCGTCACCTTTTTCACTCCCGGCATCAGGAATGATTATTATATCATCTTTATCAAAAAGATTAAAATTATTCAAAAGATATTTAATGCCGTAGTTACTACCAGTTTCTTCATCGCTCACAAAAAGTAAAGAGATTGACAAGGAAGGTTTTAAATTTAAATTCTTTATCACTTTTAAAGCAATAATAGAAGCTACCATTTCTTGCTGATTATCTTCGGTTCCTCGGCCATAGATTTTTCCATCTTTAACCACTGCTTGAAAAGGGGGGGTTGCCCATAGGGCTTCATTCCCTGGGGGTACTACATCTAAGTGAGTAATTACCCAAATATTTTTTTCTTCTTCCTTACCCGAATAAGAAACTATTAAATTTGGTCTAATTTTGCTTTTTACCCGTTCATCCCGAACAGGATATTCTTTTATTTCTAATCCCCACTTTATTAATTTTTCCTTTAAAAACATTGCTTTTTCAAATTCACCGTCACCGTGGTTTTCTGGACCAATGGCAGGAATTGCGGTTAAATCCTTTTGTAATTCAATCATTGTGTTTTTTTCTTCTTCTAATTTTTCAAAGATTTTATTAACTATTTCTTTTTGCCACATATTTTATAATATTAACAAAATTTATAAATTTAGCAATTTGAAAAAATAGTTTAATTTTCATATAATTCTAAAAATGGAAACAGAAAGAGTTTGGGTAGAAATAAATTTAGATAATCTTTTAAATAACCTTTTGGCTATTAGAAAATTGGTGAAAAACAAAAAAATTCTTTTAGCAATTAAAGCTGACGCTTATGGTTTAGGTGCTATTGAAATTGCTCAATTTTTAGAAAATAAAATTGATATGTTTGGAGTGGCTAGTATTGATGAAGGAATAATTTTAAGAAAAAGGGCTAATGTAAAGACGCCTATTTTAATTTTAAGTCCTATACCTCATCAAGCAATTCCTTATCTTTTTGAATATGATTTAATTCCTAATGTTAGCGATGAATATTTTTTGAAAAAACTGATTGCTTATTCCAAAGATAATAATAAAAGATTAAAAATCCATATAGAAATAGATACTGGAATGGGAAGAACTGGTTTTTGGGCAAAAGATTTTAAGAAAATTTGGCAAATTATTGCTAACGAAAATTCTTTAGAAGTTGAAGGAATTTTTTCTCATTTTCCAGTAGCTGATAGTGATCTTCTCTTTAGTAAAAAACAATTAAAAGAGTTTTTGCGATTGGTAAAAGATTTAGAGTTAAATAAAAAAGTTCTTCACATTGCTAATTCTTCGGGAGTTTTAAATCTTTCTCAATCTCATTTAAATATGGTTCGTCCCGGTTTGGTTGTTTACGGTATTCTTCCTGAAGGTATCAAAAGTGAAAAAATCAAAAAATTAATCAAACCGGTGATTTCTTTAAAATCAAAAATTGTGAGTTTAAAATATTTTGAAAAAAATATGAGCATTAGCTACGGACGAACCTATTTTACTTCTCAACCTACTCTTATCGGAATAATGACCTGCGGCTATGGGGACGGTTATCCCTATCAATTGTCTAATCGGGGAGAGGTATTGGTAAAAAGTAAAAGAGCTCCCATCGTTGGTACGGTCTGTATGGATTTAACAATGATTAATCTAAATAATATTCCTAACGTCACTATTGGTGAAATTGTTACCTTAATTGGTAAGGACGGTAAGGAAGAGATAACTGTAAACGAGCTGGCTTTTTGGGCAAATACTATTCCTTACGAAATCATTACCCGTTTAAGCCCTCGGGTACCAAGAGTTTATTTTAGAAATGGTAAAATCTGGAAAATTAGAAAAAATAACTAATAAATAAGCAATTTGACTTTTTAAAAGTTTTTGTTATTATATATAATATAAGAATGAAAGAAAATGGGCGATTAGCTCAGCGTTGGTTAGAGCGCTTGCTTGACATGCAAGAGGTCACCCGTTCAAATCGGGTATCGCCCATTTTCTTTTTTTTAAATAGATGGTTTCAGAAATAATTAAATCTTTATGGGAGCTGCAGCAGCTGGACAACGAAATAAATTATCTTACCAAAAAGATCCAAGAAATACCAGAAAAAATTGAAGGTTTAAATCTTCATTTACAGCAAGAAATAAAAAATTTAGAAAAAGACAAAGCCAACATAATAAATTATAAAAAAGAATACAAGCTGGCAGAAGTAGATTTAAAAACCTGCGAAGAAAAGATTGCCCAATACCAAATTCAATTATACACTGCAAAAACTAATGAGCAGTATAAGGCTTTTTTGAGAGAGATTGAAACTCAGAAAAAATTGAAAAACGAAATCGAAGATAAAATGATTGAACTTTTAGAAAAAATTGAGGCTACTGAAGAGAACATAAAAAAAAGAGAAAAGGAATTGGAAACCATTAAAGTTGAGACTCAGAAAAAAATTGAAGAATTAAAAGAAGAGGAAGAAAAAATAAAAGAGGAAATTAAAAAGCGGGAAGAAAAAAGAAAAAGATTGGTGGAGTCTTTGCCACCGAATAATTACGAAATTTATGAAAAAATAAAACAACGAAGAAATGGAATCGCAGTTGCCAAAGTAGAAAATGAAGCCTGCAATGTTTGTTATAATCCTATTCCTCCCCAAATAATTTTGGAAATAAGAAAAAATGAAAAAATTCATTATTGCGATTATTGTGGTCGTATACTGGTGGTTCTGGAATAAATGTCCTTTAAGACAATTTTAAAAAAATATCTTATGTATTTAGGAATATTAATGGGAACTTTTTTACCTCGTTGGTTTTGCATTTTTTTGGCAAAAATCATCGGCTATTTTTGTTTTTTGCTAATGAAAAACCAAAGAAAAAGAATGATAAAAAACTATTTCTTTATTTTTGGCAACGAAATTAATAAAGAAAAAGCGCGAAGATTGACAAAAGAACTTTTTATCAATTTGGCAATTTGCGTGGCTGATTTTCTAAAATCACCTAGTTATAAAAAAGAGCAATTATTTTCTCTAATAGTAAATCGAGTTTCTAAAGATTTTTGGGAAGATGCTAAAAAGGGGAGATTAATTTTGGCTACTTTACATTTGGGAAATTGGGAATTAGGCGGTATCACCCTTTCCCGGATGGGTTTAAATTTTTCTTGTTTGATAGAAATTTTACCTTTCGGAATGAGTAAAGTTTTTAATTGGCTTCGAAAAAAAAGTAGGTTAAAACCTATTCCTTATAATTCTTTAAAAGAAATAATCAAAACCTTAGAAAGAGGAGATAATTTGGCCATTCTTGCTGACCGTTCGTTAAATCGGCAAGGCTTACTTTTACCTTTTGGCAAAGGAAAAAGAATTTTTCCTAAAGGGGCTTCTTATTTAGCTCAAAAATACAAAGTTCCTTTATATTTTGGTTATTTTGTTTTAAACAAAAATGGTAAGAAATACTTAATGATCGATGAAAAAATTAAAAGGGATTATTATGAAAATGAAGATTTTGAAAGAGAGGTGGAACGTTTAACACAGATTATTGCCGAAAAAATATTTACCATAGTAAAAAAATATCCTTCTCAATGGTTTGTTTTTCAAGGTGATTGGGAAAATGAAGAAAATTAAAGTTAAAATAAAGCGATTAACCGATTTACCTTTACCTGCTTATCAAACAACAGATGCTTCTGGATTAGATTTGTATTCTGCGGAAGACAAAATAATTAAAAAGAAATCTTTTACTAGTCTCCGCACTGGTATTGCTATTGAAATCCCTAAAGGTTACGAAGCTCAAATAAGACCAAGAAGTGGTTTGGCAAAAAATTACGGAATCGGTATTCTTAACAGTCCAGGCACAATTGATGCCGATTATCGGGGAGAGATCATAGTAATTCTTTTTAATTTTTCTAATAAAGATTTTAAAATAAAAAAAGGCGACCGGATTGCCCAAATAGTATTTTCGCCAATAGCCAAGATTGAGTGGGTGGAGGTAAAAGAATTGAAAAAAACTAAAAGAAATGATGGTGGTTTGGGACACACAGGAAGATAAATGAAAATCCTTTTAGTTTCTTCTGCTTTTTATCCTTATCCTTCTGGTATCTCCGAACATGTTTATCATCTGGCAAAAGAATTAAAAAAACTGGGCCATTTGGTTAAAATTTTGACGACCAATTATCCCCAAATATGGGAAGACCAACCGATTGCCGATGTTGAAGTTATAAGATTTGGCAGAGTAATTTTTTTGCCGCTTAATAAATCATATGCCACTTTGCCTTTTGATTTACATTTACCTTTATTGGTGAAAAATTTTTTAATGAAGGAAGATTTTGATATCTTACATATGCATGGTTGTTTTCCTCCAGAAATTGGTTTTTGGGCATTACATTTTTCAAAAACCGTTAATTGTGTTACTTTTCATACAGTTGGTTTTAAGAAATTAAACTTTTTAAAAATTCTAGCTCCCTTATATAAAAGATATAATCAAAAAATTGATGGGAAAATTGCGGTATCGGAAGTAGCTAAAAAATGGATAGAAGAATTTTTGCCGGGAAATTTTCGAATTATTCCTAACGGTATTGATATTGAAAGGTTCCACCCCTTAAATAAGCCTTTTGAGAAATATAAAAATTATTATCCCCTACTTTTATTTGTGGGCAGATTGGATAAAAGAAAAGGAGCTGAAATTGCTATTAGAGCCTTAAAAAAAATTACTATCTATTTTTCTAATTCGAAACTTTTAATTATCGGTAAAGGGAAAGAAGAAAAAAAATTGAGAGACTTGGTTAAAAAGCTTAATTTAGAAAAATATTGTGAATTTCTTGGTTATGTAAAAAGGGATGATTTGCCTAGATATTATGCTACTGGAGATATTTTTTTGGCACCGGCTCTTGGCGGCGAAGCCCAAGGGATTATTTTATTAGAAGCCATGGCAACCAAAAAATTGGTGATTGCCTCTGATATTGAAGGTTATAAAACAGTAATTAAGGATAAAGAAAATGGTTTATTATTTAAAGTGAATTCTTATGAAGATTTGGCGGAAAAAATATTATTTATCTTAGCAAATAAAGATTTAAAAAAACAAATAGAAGAAAATGGTTATTTAACTGCCCAAAATTACTCTTGGAGAAAAATTGGGAAAATGGTTGAGGATTATTATTCTTATTTAATCAATTTAAAAAGGAATAAAAGAAATTGAAAAAAAGATTTTCCTTTTTCCCATTGGATAATTATAATCGTCAATAGTGTAACCAAACATTTCGGAATATTCTTTGTTTAGAAGATTAAAAAGAGCAAGATTTAATTGACATTTATTAAAAAGATGATAAGTAATTTTTCCGTCGATAAGCAAGCGGGGAGAAATAGTTTTTATCTTTTCGCCGTAATAATTTATCTTCTTTGTCCGATAAGAGAAATTAATTGTTAATTGAGGATTTCTTAAAAAGGTTATCTGCGAAGAAAAAGATAATTTTGGTAGATAAGTGAGTTCGCGCTTTTGAAATTTTTTATCAACCTTTAGCCATTCATTGCCATTTAATAAGGTAGCATTAAAAAGAAATTCCCAATTAGGGTATGGTTTTAGTCGGAAAGAAAACTCGCTTCCGTAAACAAAACTTTTATCTAAATTAACCGGTAACCATTTGGTCATTGTGGAATCAATAGTCCAGCGGATTAAATCTTTTATCGTTTTTAAAAAGGGATTAATAGTAAATTGATATTTCTCTTTTTCCATTTGATAGCTTATTTGGAAAATATTACCAATTTCCCTTTTTAAATCTTGGTTACCAAGAAGATAAAAACCAGGAAAGATTTCGGTTTTTGGCCAATACAAATCGTTAAGCGAAGGTGCTCGGAAAGAACGACCAAAATAACCTTTGATAATCTGGTTTCTAATTCGGTAAGCTAAACCGCAGCTATAACTTATAAAACGACTAATTCCGTAATCATCGGTTCTAATTCCCAATTCGTTAAAAAAGTTTTCTTTTATTTGATATTTGAAATTAAAAAATAAACCTAAAAGGGTGCGTGATGCCTGAAAAGAGTTTGAATTCTGATATTTGGTTCTTTCTTCTTTTAATTCAAAACCAAAATTAAAATTGTTATCTTGGCCAAAATAATAAGAGAAAATTAAATTATTTCCTAAAGAATTATTCTTGGTAGAAGTGGTTTCAAAGGAAGCAAAGTTAGTTTTCTGATAGGTATAAAAGAATTGATAATTTATTTGGATAATATTTTCTAAGAAAGGCGAGAAATTTAAGTTAAAAAAAGAAAAAGTATCTTTTTGGCGGTCAATTGTGGAGAAAGATAAAGAGTCGCCAGAGGAAGGGATAAAATTAGGATTAGGTTTAGGACCGGGAACTCCCATTTCCCTCAAAGAAAAGCCACCCATCAATTTTAAAAAATCTTCTCTTTCCCAAAGAAAAGTGAGATTAATAAATTTCTGGTCATCGTTAGTTCTCATCCCGTTAGTTTTAAAATCTTCCCAATTAAAAGAAAAAAGATAACTGCTTATTCGGTAATTAGATTTAAATAATAGTTGCCGAGTTCTATTTTCACCGTAGGTAAAATCAAAAAATAGTTCTTCTTTTTCAACCAACGGCAAAAAGTTGATAACACCGTTTAAGGCATTAGCACCGTAGATATTAGAGACTGCACCTTTATATATTTCAATTTTAGAAACCGAATTAAAAGGCAAAAGTCCTAAATCAGCTGTGCCGGTCGATGGTTGATTTATTGGCATATTGTTAAAAAGAATTAAAGTGTGAGAAGTATTTGGGTCACCTTGGAAAGAAATACCGGTTAATCCTTTATAAAAAGAATAGGAATTAAGAAGGATGCCGGAAAGATAATTTAAAGAATTTTTTATTTCCATTGTCGGAAAAGTTCTAAGAAAATTTTTGTCAATTATAGTGATTGGTATTGAGAGAGTTACGATTTTTTCTTTTATTCTTTTAGCATACACATAAACAGTATCAGTGGTATAAGTTTGGGAGGAAATAAAAGAAAAATAAAGAAAAATAAAAAATAAGTGATAAGTTTTTTTCATTCTTCACCTCCTTTTCCCTGCAGGAGGGAATTAAATTAAAGGGCTTGTGACAGGTCTCCTGACTCGCAACCCTATCTATCCCGCCTTCCCATTGGCTTAAAACCAACAGTGGCATTAGGGATAGATTTTTTGGTTGCTCACAGTGGGCAGGGCCGTGGCGGATTTTCACCGCCTTCCCTGGCGTCAGAAAATCTGACGCTCCGCTTACGCGGACTTCACAAGCCCTTTTATAATAATCCCCAACCATTTTCCCGCAAATTAAAAAATGCCGAAGGAGGGAGTCGAACCCTCACGGGGTGTCACCCCCAGCGGATTTTGAGTCCGCCGCGTCTTCCAGTTCCGCCACTTCGGCATTTTTAATTATTATAATTAAATAATAACCAAAATCAAGATTTAAACCTCCAAGGATTTTTAATAAAAATGATAGAAGGATTAATGACATATCGGAAGAATATGAAATTAATAGTAGTGGAAGGAATAAATTCATTAGTAAAGATAAAAGTGCCAAAATTAATAACAAAAAGAATATCAATGATTTTTATAAAGGCACCTATCTTGGTAAAAAGGAAGGGATACATCCCTGAATGGTTGGGGCATAGAGTTTAAAAACTTTTTTAACATTTTAGCAAATAGGTAATAAAAGAAATTTTTGCCAACCCTTTAAAAAAAAGAAAAATTTTTAAAATGGCTAAAAAATAAATTATAAGTGATGTAAAATTAAATATTTATAAAAATGTGATATATATATTGAAGATATTGACAAAAAAAATTTTTAAATTATAATTTTTGCGTGGCAAACATGTGGATGTTAAAAAAAAGAGGGGGGCGGGCATAAATCCCGCCTCTTAAATCTCTATGAAGGAAATATTTTTATTTTTTTTACCTTTTTTTCTCTATTCTCAAGTTCTTGATACTGTGATTCGTTTCTTTGACGAGCCATCGGGATTGTTTTATATCCCGCAGGATAATGAACTCTATATTAACTTCTGCTGGAATAATTATCATTTGGTTTTAGACTGTGCCACTTATCAAATAAAGAAGGCTATCCGAAGAGAGTGTCACTATTATGGGGATGCTTATGGTGTTTGGAACTGGCGAAGAGATAAGATATATTTTTCATTTAGTCCTTATCCGGAGACTATAGCAGTTATTGACAACAGAACAGATACAATAATAAAATGGATTGGTGGTATGGAGTTCTACGGTGCTCCTCTTTCCCTTGCTTATAATTCAAAAGAGGATAAGGTTTATGCGGTGGGTTATGGATCTCTGGCAGTAATTGACTGTGAAACTGACTCCGTAATTAAATTCATTCCTCCCTCACCTTATTTGTTAAGTAGATTTGTCCTTTGGGATTCAATTGGTAACAAGGTCTATTGCGGTAGCGCCTGGTCCGATGCGGTTACGGTTATAAATTGTGAAAACGATTCAGTAATTAAAGTAATTAGAACAGGGGCATCAACTCCTTGTCAGGCAACATATGCCTACAAGCAAAGAAAGATCTACATCGTAGGTGAGTGGGGACCAAGGGAAGCGGTAATTTGTGCCAAAGGAGATACTCTGATTAAGAACTTAAATAAGTTTTTTTATGATGAGTTTCCTCCAATTTATAACCCTCTGGAAGATAAGCTTTATGCCTCAATAGGCGACAGCCTATATGTGATTGATTGCGTAACAGACTCAATAATTAAAGTTATCGTACCGGGTGACGATATTAATGAGGTGATGTGCTTTTTACCCTGGAGCAACCGTTTATACTTTACAACGACAAATTATAAAGAAGGGAACTCTTTTAATACCCTTTATGTTTTAGACTGCCGGAATGATTCAATAATTTCTTCTTTGAGATTTGGAGAAGGGGTTTTCTGGATGGCAACCAATCCCTTAACCGGACAGGTTTATATATCTGATTTTTGCGAAAGTACTCTTTATGTCTTCCGTGATGAAATAATTGGAATTGAAGAGAATACGGAAAGAAAGTTTTTTCAAAAATCAAGGCTTTATTCTTATCAAGATAAAATTATAATTTATTATTCAATTATTATACCTTCATTGGTTGAAATTTCCATCTATGACCTCTACGGTCGAAGAATAAAAAAGCTTTATTCAGGCGATGTTAAGAAGGGAGAATATAAAATCATTTGGGATAAAACTGATTATTCAGGAAGAAAGGTCTCTTCTGGTATCTACTTTATTATACTAAATAAAGAAAACTCAAAAGAAAGGCTAAAAGTGATAATTTATTAAATAACTAAACTTAATTTTAAAAAATTGTGTTAATTTTAAGGGATTTTTGGTATATAGTTTAATAAAAATCTTACCACAAAAAGGGTGAGGGAAATGGTAATGAGCGTTAATAATTTTTTCCTTTTTAAAGAAATTCAATATATTGGAAAAGAATAAATTTATTTAAAAAGTTAATCTGAAATAGAAAATATGGGAATTATAGAAAAGAGATAAGAGGTAGCTCTTGTATCGCTGGGTTCTTAAAAATTTTTTCTTTTTGACAAAAGATAAATTTTTATACATAATTTTCTATGCTTTTACCTTTAAATCTTACGAAGAAGAATACGCCCATTGAAAGGTATAAATATAAAAATTTTACTATCCATATAAAAAGAGATGATTTAAACGGTTTAATTGATAGCGGTAATAAAGCAAGAAAATTGGAATATCTTTTAGCTGACGCGCAAGAAAGGAAGGCCGATATTATTATTACTGCTGGTTATTGGCAATCAAACCATTGCCGAATAACTGCTTATTTTTCTGCCAAATTGGGTTTTAAAGTAATTCTTATTTTGAAAAGTCAGAAGAAAAAGATTGAGAAAGAAGGAAATCTTTTGTTAGATTATCTTTTTGGTGCCAAAATCCATTTTTTGAGTGATAAAGAATATAAAGAAAAAGAAAACTATGTTGAAGAGTTGATAAGGAAGTTGAAAAAGAGGGGTTTTAACCCTTATTATATTCCCCCTGGCGGTTCAAATGAAATCGGTATTTTGGGTTATCGGGACTGTTTTTTTGAGGTTGTTGGTTATTTAAAAGAAAATAAAATAGACAGTATTTTTTGTGCGGTTGGTAGCGGCGGTACCTATGCTGGTTTACTTTACGGAAAGATTTTGAAAGATATAAAAATTCCTATTTACGGAATCTTGGTTGACGAAAATATTGATTATTTTAAAAATAAAATCAAAGATATTCTTTTAAAATTAAATATTAAAGTTAGTGAGAAGGAATTAAATCTTATTGATGGTTATCTTGGTAAGGGCTACGGAATTCCTTATAAGGAAGAAATTATAATGGTAAAAGAATGGGCAAAAAGAGGAATTATTTTTGAGTTAACTTATACCGGTAAAGCCTTTTACGGAATGTTAAAGGAATTAGAAAGGAATAATATTAAAAATCCTTTATTTATTCATACTGGCGGAATCTTTTCTATTTTTGCTTATAAAAATTATTTATGAGAATAATCGTTACTGGAGCTACGGGTCTTTTGGGAAGTGAGGTTGTAAAATTTCTTAAAAATAAAAATTATGAAGTTATTTGTTGGCATTCTAAAAATCAGGATATTACTAATATCAATGAGACCATTGATAATATAAAAAAAATAAAACCCCACGCAATTATTCATTTGGCAGCTTTTACTAATGTTGATAAATGTGAGGAGGAAAAAGGAAAGGCATTTCTTATTAACACTCAAGGTAGTTGGGCAGTTGCTTTGGGAGCAAAAGAGGTAAAAGCAACTTTAATCCATTTTTCTACCGATTATGTTTTTGATGGTACAAAAGAAACACCTTATTACGAAATTGATAAGCCTAATCCAATAAATTATTACGGAATGACTAAATTTTTGGCTGAGAAGAAGATAATGGAGACTTTAAAGAAATATTTTATCGTGCGGACTTCCCTTCTTTTTGGAAGAAAGCGAGAGAATTTTGTTTTGAAAGTATATGAAAAAGGGAAAGAAAAAGAAAAGATTTTTGCTCCCACCGATCTAACAACTTCACCAACCTACGTGAAAGATTTATTAATTCCTATTGAGAAATTATTAAAAAGTGAAGAATACGGTATTTATCATATTGTTAATACCGGTTATTTCTCACGCTACGAGTTGGCTAAAAAGATTGTGGAATTGGCAAATTTTGATTGCGAAGTAATACCGATAAGTCAAAAAGATAGCGGTTTTAAAGCAATAAGACCAAAATTTTCCGCCTTAGCCAATACCAAATATGAGCTTAATTTCAATCACAGATTAAGAAGTTGTGAAGAGGCTTTGAGAGAATTTATCAATGAGTTATTAAATGAAGAAAAAATTTAAAATAAAACAACCCTTTTTAGCAGTCGACTGTATTATCAATTATAAAAATAAGCTTCTTTTGATTGAAAGAAAAAACTATCCTTTTGGTTGGGCTTTGGTTGGTGGTTTTGTGGAATATGGTGAAACAACTGAACAAGCAATAAAAAGAGAGGTGAAAGAAGAGGTTGGACTTAGGTTAAAAAATTTAAAACTTTTTAATGTCTATTCTCACCCAAAAAGAGACCCAAGGGGTCATTGTGTTTCTATTGTTTATACTGCTTTAGGAGTAGGTAAAATAAAAGTTAGTAGTGATGCCAAAAATTACGGATTGTTTGAATTAACCAAATTACCTTCTAAAATGGCTTTTGACCACAAAAAGATTTTGAACGATTATCTAAAAAGCCTCAAAAAATAATTTTTGTTACCCAAAAATTTTTATTGAAAAAAGGCTTTTTATCAATATAATTCTTATATGAAAAAAATAATATTTGGATTTTTAATAATTGGCTATCTTTATCCTTGTATTATCACTTTTTCTTCTAAGGAGTTGAAAGGTAAAGTTGGTGAAATAAAGACAATCGTTGTGGAAGTAAAAAATATTCACACCCCTTGTTTATTGCCAATTGAAGAAAGTAATTTTGAGTTTGAAAATGTGAAGTTGGTATCTGAAAGTAAATGGGATACTATAAAACCCAATCTCTTTAAAAAAATAATAACTATTCAACTTTTAAAAGAAGGAAAAGGGAGCCTAAAAGTAAAAAGAAGTTGTCCGATTCAAACTTCATCTGCCAAGCTTGACATTGTAATTGAAAAAAGAGATTTCAAAGAACTAAAAAATGAAGTTAAAAATCTAATAAAAAAAATAATCTTGGGCGAAGAGATAAGTTTTAATTATCTGCTTATCACCTTAGAAGAATTTATTAATACCTACGAAAAAAAGAAGATAAAAAATGAAAAGGAATTATATTCAATAGCAAAAGAAATTTATAGTTATCTTTTAAAAATAAAGGCGATTTGTGAAAAAGAAAAGGAATGATCCAAATTTATACCGGCAATGGCAAAGGGAAGACCACAGCGGCAATTGGTTTGGGAATAAGAGCTATTGGTCACGGTTATAAAGTTCTTATGGTTCAATTTATGAAAGGTGAAGAAGTTTACGGAGAAATTAAAGCCCTAAAAAAAATTCCCAATTTTGATGTTTATCAATTTGGATTAAAAACCTTTGTGAAAAAAGGCGATTTGAAAAAAGAGGAAATTGAAATTGCTAAAAAGGGATTTGAATTTGCTCAAGAAAAAATTAAAAGTAAAGAATATTTTTTGGTGATTTTGGATGAGATAAATGTGGCTGTTGATTACGGTTTAATTCCTTTAAAGGATGTTATTGAATTAATAAAAAATTGTCCCAAGGAAGTGGAATTGGTTTTAACTGGAAGGTATTGTCCCAAAGAGTTATACGATTATGCTGATTTAGTAAGTGAAATTAACGAAATAAAACATCCTTTCCAAAAAGGAATTTTTAATAGGAGAGGAATTGACTATTAGTGAATATTTAAAAAAATTTGAAGAAAAAGATATTCGGGCATTAAGTAAAATAATTACCATTGTGGAGGAAGGGTTAGAAGGAAGTGAAGAGATATTAGATTATATAAGTAAAAAAACTGGCAAGGCTTATCGCCTTGGATTTACCGGTCCCCAAGGAAGTGGAAAAAGTACGCTTATCGCTAAATTAACCAAAAACCTGCTTCAAAGAAAAAAAAGAATCGGAATAATTGCTTGTGACCCTTCTTCTCCTTTTTCCCGTGGCGCTTTATTGGGTGATAGAATTAGGATGAGCGAGCTATTTTTGGAAAAAGAAGTTTTTATCCGAAGTATGGCAACCAGGGGAAGTTTGAATGGTTTGGCTTATAAAACCAAAGAGGTAGCGGATATTCTTGATGCCTTTGGTAAAGAAGTGATAATTATTGAGACGATTGGTGCTTCCCAAGTGGATGTGGAGATTAGTAATTTAGTTGATACCACGGTTGTTGTTTTTGTGCCTGAGTCGGGTGATGGGATTCAAATTTTAAAGGCTGGTTTAACTGAGATTGGTGATATTTTTGTTATTAATAAATCAGATAGAATGGGAGCCGATGTTTTGTATTATGAGTTAAAAAATCTTATTGAAATGTCTTATCAAAATAGTAAATGGAAACCACCGGTTCTTCTCACCCAAGCGATTAACAATCAAGGAATTGAAGAATTGGAAAAAGCTATTTTTGAACATTATAATTATTTAAAAGAGAATGACCTTTTGCAAGAGAAAAGAAAAAATATGTTAAAAAGGGAGTTAGCTAACAATTTTGAACAGGAGATTTTGAAGATTTATTGGCAAGATGAAAGAATCAGAAAAAAATTTGACGAAATTTTTTTAGAAATCCTTAATAAAAAAATTAGTTTTTCTGAAGGAGTTAAAAAGTTGTTAAAGGAGGTGAAGAATGACTGAGAAAGAGCGAGAAGAATTAGAAAAAGAATATCACCTATGGGAAGAAAAATTAAAAGATTTTCCTCAATGTAGCTTACCTTTATTTAACACTATTTCTAATCTTCCTTTAAAAATAGTTTACACTCCTTTAGATATAAAAGATTTTGATTATCTGCGAGATTTAGGTTTTCCCGGAGAATATCCTTTTACTCGAGGAATAAGATACACTATGTATCGTGGAAGAATTTGGACGATGCGACAATTTTCCGGATTCGGTACGGCTGAAGATACTAATAAACGGTTTAAATTTCTTTTAGCTCACGGAGAAACTGGTCTTTCGGTTGCCTTTGATTATCCCACTTTATTAGGAAAAGATTCGGACGATCCGATGGCGAAAGGTGAGGTTGGTGTTTGTGGGGTTGCGGTTTCTTCCTTAAAGGATATGGAAATTCTTTTTGACGGAATTCCTTTAGACCAAGTTTCTACCTCAATGACAATCAACGGGCCAGCAGCAATCATTTGGGCTTTTTATTTAATCACTGCCGAAAAACAGGGTGTACCTTTTTATAAATTGCGAGGTACTATCCAAAACGATATTCTAAAAGAATATATTGCTCAAAAATCTTATATTTTTCCACCAGAGCCTTCTTTAAGAATAATTGTGGATATTATGGAATTTGCTTCTAAAGAAGTTCCTCAATGGAATACTATTTCCATTAGCGGTTATCATATTCGAGAAGCAGGTTCAACGGCCGTTCAAGAATTAGCTTTTACTTTAATGGACGGTTTTACCTATGTAGAAGAAGGAATAAAAAGGGGGTTAGATGTTGATACTTTCGCTCCCCGGCTTTCTTTCTTTTTCAATTCCCATTTAGACTTTTTTGAAGAGATTGCCAAATTTCGTGCCGCCCGCCGGATCTGGGCAAGAGAGATGAAAAACCGTTATGGTGCTAAGAAAAAAGAGTCCCTTTTATTAAGATTCCATACGCAAACCGCTGGCTGTTCTTTAACTGCTCAACAACCGGAGAATAATATTATTAGAACAGCTTATGAAGCATTAGCAGCCGTTTTAGGCGGAACCCAGAGTCTTCATACTAATTCGATGGATGAAGCTTGGGCTTTACCTTCAGAAAAAGCAGTATTAATTGCTTTAAGAACCCAACAAATTCTTGCTTATGAAACTGGGGTAGTAAATGTTATTGATCCCTTAGGCGGTTCTTATTATGTGGAATATTTAACGAACAAATTAGAAGAAGAAGCTTATAAATACTTTGAGAAGATTGAAAAGATGGGCGGTATGGTTCAAGCGATAAAAGCCGGTTTTCCCCAAAGGGAAATTGCCGAAGCTGCCTATCGTTACCAAAAAGAGCTTGAAGAGAAAAAAAGGATTATTGTGGGTGTTAATGAGTTTGTTTTAGAAGATGAAAAATTAGAAATTCCTTTGTTAAGAATTGACCCAGAAGTTGAACGAAGACAGGTAGAGAGACTTCAAAAATTAAGAAAGGAAAGAGATAACATTATCTGCGAAAAGAGATTAAAAGAATTAAAAATGGCAGCAAAAAGTAACGAAAATTTGATGTATCCAATATTAGAATGTGCTCGTGCCTATTGCACTCTTGGGGAAATAACCAACGCCTTAAAAGAAGTTTTTGGTGAATATAAAGAAGAGGCATTCTTTTAATTCTAATGGGAGGGGTTATGAAAAAGAAAATTAAAATTTTGATTGCCAAGCCAGGATTAGATGGCCATGACCGGGGAGCAAAAGTTGTTGCCCGGGGTTTAAGAGATGCTGGTTTTGAAGTTATTTATACTGGTCTTCACCAAACCCCAGAAATGATTGTTAATACTGCTATTCAAGAAGATGTGGATATGATAGGTATCAGTATTCTTTCGGGAGCCCACATGACAATATTTCCGGAAGTTCTTCGCCTGTTAAAAGAAAAAGGTGCGACCGATATCCATGTGTTTGGTGGCGGGATTATTCCGGACGAAGATAAAGAAAAACTTTATCAAATGGGTGTGGGAAAACTTTTTGACCCGGGGACAAAGATTTCCGAGATTGTTGAATATATTAATAATTACTTTAAAGATAAATCGTAACTTTCAATAACTTCGTAAATAGGACCTTTACTGGTTAGAATGCTTTTAAAAAGGGTAATTTTATTAATCAAAAATTCTTTACTTTGATATTTTAAAGAAAGATATTTTTCACAATTTAAGGATTCCCTAAATCTCCCAATTGTTAAATGGGGAAAAAATTCCCGTTCTTCGGGTTTAAAGCCAATATTTTTAAGGTTTTCTTTTAGTTTTTCTGCAATTTGAACAATCAAATCTTTATTTTTCTCTATACCAATCCAAAAGACCCTGGGTTTTTTAGCATTGGGGAAAAAACCAAAATCTTTAAGATTTGTCGGAAAAGATTTAAATCCCTTAGCCATATTTTTTAATATCTCTTTTACCTTTGCCAAAAAGGTTAAATCCCTTTCACCTAAGAAGATTAAAGTTATATGGAGATTTTCTTTTTCCACCCATTTTACTGGCAAATTATCTTTTTTAAAATTTTCAATATGCTGATAGATTTCAGCTTTTATTTCTTGAGGAATTTCTAAGGCAATAAACGAACGAATTTCAGCCATTTTCTAAGGTTTTTCTCAATAAATTTAAAGCCATTTGACATGCCTGTTCTTTTATCATTCTTCTTGTGCCGGAAAAGAAGTGTTCTTCAACAATCAATTTTTGATGATAAGCCAATCCCAAATAAACTAAACCCACTGGTTTTTTCTCACTCGTCGTTGGTCCAGCAACACCGGTAGTTGCTAAACCAATATCGGTTTGGTAATAATTTTTAATTCCCTCTGCCATTTCCAAAGCGGTCTCTTTACTTATCGCTCCGTAATTTTTTAAAGTCTCTTCTTTCACTTTACAAATTAACTTTTTTATCTCGTTACTATAAGCAATCACTCCACCAAGATAATAATCAGAACTGCCGGGAACATCAGTAATCCGGTGACCAAGTAAACCACCAGTGCAGGATTCAGCAGTAGCCAAAGTCAAATTTTTTTTTCTTAAAAGTTCACCAATAACCTCTTCTAAACTAATATTATCATAACCATAAATATAATCCTTCAACAACAGATTAATCTCTTTTTCGCAAAGTTTAACTTCTTTTTTATCTTTCCCAATAATTGTAAGGTCAACACCTAAATGGGAAGGAAGGTAGAGGATTTGGATATCTTTAAATTGTTTTTTAAAGCTCTCTTCAATTTTTACCATTATTTCCGATTCGGTAATTCCGATGGTTCTAATTATTTTCCAAAAATTGGGCTTCAACTGAAAACTATCTTCCAAAAAAGGAACGACACTATTTTCCCAAATGGTTTTTAATTCTTCAGGAACTCCGGGAAGAAGAATGATTATCTTTTTTCCTTTTTTGATAATCAGGCCAGGAGCAAAACCAATGGGGTTTTCTAAGATTATTGCCTTTTTGGGAATTAATGCCTGTTTAATTGCGTATTCAGGCATTGGTTTTTTTAAATTTTTATAATAGTTTTCAATCTTACTTAAGATTGTCTCATCAATAAAGGTCCTTAAAGAAAAATATTTAATTATTGTATCTTTGGTGATATCATCCGTAGTCGGTCCCAAACCACCGCTGATAATCACTATATCGGCAGTGGAAAGGGAGTTTTCTAATTCTTTTTTTAACAGCTGACAATCATCATTAATTATCGAAACCCTTTCAATATGAAAACCAAGCTCCTTTAAACTTTTTATCAATTTATAAGAATTTTTTTCAATAACTATTCCCGAAAGGATTTCCGAACCAACAATAATTATTTGGGCTATTGCCATAAGAGCAAAATAATTCTTAAAGTAAGATTAGCTAAAACTCCGGCAAAAATATCATCCAAAACAACTCCCAAACCACCTTCTAATTTTTCCACTTTCCTTAAAAAAGGCAATTTAAAAATATCATAAAATCTAAAGAGAAGAAAGCCGATAATTAGGTTTTTAAGATTTATCGGTATAAGAAAAAAAGTGGTTAGTATTCCTAAAACTTCATCAGCAGTAATCTTTTTGGCATCTTTGCCCCAAATTTTTTCCAATTGGTTAATAGTAATAACACTTAAGAAAAAATAAAGAGTAAAAAAGAGCAGGTAAAAATAGGTATTTCTTATAAGATAGGGGAAAAGCAGAGAAAAAAAAGAGGTACAGGTAGCTGGTGCCCAAGGCAAATAACCCAAATAGAAAGTAGTGGCAAACATTATTTTCAAACTTTTCAATTTTTATCTCCGCGACGGATGCCTTTTTTCCCAATCGGTTACCAAAGCCGCCACAATAAAAATGGAAGAATAGGTTCCAGTGATAATACCAATAGACAAAACCTTACCAAAATCTTTGATATCAGCCGTTCCTAAAAACCAAATAAGGAGACTTACAAAAAGGGTGGTAAGGGCAGTTAGAACGGTTCGGGAAAGGGTTTCGTTAATAGAAAGATTGGCAATATACTCAAAACCTTCTTTTTTTATTTTTTTTAAATTCTCTCTTACCCGGTCAGAAACCACAATGGAATCGTTAACCGAATAACCAATAATTGTCAATAAAGCAGCTACTATCGGAATGTTAACGGTTGTTCGGGTAAGGACAATAAAACCAAGGGTAATAAGGGCATCGTGAATCAAGGCTAAAACCGCGGTAGTGCCAAAACGAAAATTAAAACGGAAAGAGACATAGATAAGAATACCACCGATACCAACCAATAAGGCAAAAAAAGTTATTTTCTGCAATTCCTTACTTATCCTTGGCCCAACTATTTCTTCTTTTAAGATTTCGGGATTACTCCCTTTAATCCTTTCTTTCAGCTTTTCAATTAATTGGGGCAAAAAACCACCGCCATAGGGAAGTTCTTTTAAATCAATCTTTATTAAATATTCATAACCTTCTAATGAACGCTGGATTGTCGGATTGTGGATATTCAGCTCTTTTAAAGTATTTCTTATCTCTTCAATTGCTACTTCGGAAGAAAAGCGGATAACATAAAGGGAACCGCCGGTAAAATCAACACCGTAACGAGGACCGATAACGATTAAAGCGATAAGGGAAATAATGACAAGGGAAAGGGAAATAAAATAAAATATCTTTCTTTTTTCTAAAAAATTAATATTGGTTTCTTTAATAAAGCGGATCATATTGGCAACCTTTTAAATTGAAATTGGTTTAAAATAATCTCAAATAAAACTCGGGCAACAAAAATCGCGGTAAAAAGATTAACCAGTAAGCCAATAATCAAAGTAGTCGCAAAACCCCTAATCGGACCAGTTCCTAACCAATAGAGCACAATACCGGTAATTATGGTTGTTAAATTGGCATCAATAATAGTTATGCTTGCCCTTTTAAATCCAGTATCAACGGCCGTTAAAGGGGTTTTTCCGCTTTTTAACTCTTCTCTTATTCTTTCAAAAATCAGGATACTCGCATCAACACTCATACCAATAGTTAAAGCAATGCCGGCAATTCCGGGTAAGGTTAAAGTTGCCCTTAAAGTAGAAAGTAATGCCAAAAGGAAAAAAATATTTAAAAAGAGACAAACATCGGCAATCAAACCAGAAAGGTTATAATAAACAACCATAAAAATAAAAACAATGATCGCGGAAAAGATAATCACCCGCATACCTTTATTAATGGCATCCTGACCCAATGTTGGTCCAACCGACCTCTCTTCACTAATAAGCACGGGCGCTGGCAGGGCACCCGACTTTATCACAATAGCAATCTCCTTGGCTTTATCGGGATTTATTTCGCCCGTGGTTATCATTGCCTCTCCCGAAGGAATTCTCTCCTTAATAACTGGTGCGCTTCTTACGGTCTTATCAAGAATAATTGCCAGCCTCTTACCGACATTTCTGCCAGTAATTGAAGCAAATTTTTTCGCATCAGCTTTCTTCAATTTTAAACCCACAACCCAAGTATTCGCTAAGCCGGTTTCACTTCCGCTATAAGGATGGATTTCGGCACTGGCAACACTGGCGCCGGTAATTTCCGGTTCCCTTTTTACCACATAAACCCTTCTTATTTTTCTCCCTTGATAAAATTCTAAAGGTCCAAAAAGGATTTGCCATTCTCCCAAAATGGTAGTATCTAATTGGCTAACCACATTTTCGACAAACGGTAAATCTTCTTCCTCACAACCAAAATCACCCCCTTCAATTTCAAAAATTTTATCGGAAAACTTAACTGAGGTATCGGCAGGGTTTAATTTCTGATAATATTCCTCCATTTTTTTAAAGATATCTCGAGCAATATTTGGTTCTGCTACCAAACTAAATTCCAATTGGGCAGTTTGTCCGATTAACGATTTAGCCCTTTCCCGGTCAACACCTGGCAATTGGACTAAAATCCTACCTTCAGCAGTTTTTTGGATTATCGGTTCAAAGACACCAAATTGGTCAATACGGTTGCGGATTACTTCTAAAGCGCGGTCAACGGCTTCCTTAGCTTCTTTTTCCGACAACTTACTTTTATCAACCTCCAAAAGTAAATGCATACCACCAACCAAATCTAAGCCCAAATGGATTGATTTCTTATGGATTTTTATTCTTTCTTTCTTTAATTCCAGAAGTTGATTTTGGATAGCCGTAGATTCACTTATAGTTTTGGCATTTGCCAATTGAAGTTCCAATTTTTTCATTTCCTTGGGCAAAACAAAATAGAAACGGTAGGTCGGATAAAGGGAATAAAGGGCTAAAAAAAATAAAACCAAAATAAAAAAGATTTTAAAACGCTTTCCTTTCATTTTACTTCCCGGCGATTATTAATCTTTTCATTTCGTAAACGGCTTCTTTCAAACCAACATAAATTGCCCGGGCAATTATCGCAAAACCAATAGCAAACTCTTCAATTTCTTTAATTTCTAAAAGGGGGATAATATTATGATAATTTAATCCGTGACCGGCATGGACGATTAAAGGAAGGGAAGCCGCAAATTCACTCGCTTCCTTAATCTCTTTAAGATATTTTTCCCGATTTTTAATATCCTTCGTGTACAAATCAGTATTAATCTCAATTGCCAAGGCGTTTAACTCTTTTGCCTTCTCAATCTGATGCTTATCGGCTTCAATAAAAATACTTGTTTTTATTCCGTTGGCGTTCAAAGCCGCTACTATTTCTTTTACCTGCGAATAAGTTTTTAGCAAATCCAAACCGCCCTGGGTAGTAATTTCTGCTGGTGATTCCGGTACCAAAGTAACCCAATCGGGTTTATAAGTTAAAGCAATATTCAACATTTCTTTGGTGGGTGCCATTTCCAAATTAAGTTCAGTTTTTATTGTTCTTTTTAACAATTCCAAATCCCTTTCTTTTACATGCCTTCGGTCTTGTCTTAAATGGATAGTAATTCCATCGGCACCACCAATTTCACAGAGAAGGGCTGCCTGAACCGGATCCGGAAAATCCTCTTTTCTTGCTTCCCTTAAAGTTGCCACATGGTCCAAATTAACCGATAACTTTTTCATAAAATATAAGAATAACAAAGATTAAAAAAAAGTCAATAAAAATAAAAAA
>CAZDHW010000007.1:0-74496 GCA_964505415.1 uncultured bacterium
TTTTTTTCTTTAAGTTTTTCTTTAAATAATTTTAAGGAAGTAACTTTTTTGGCCGGACTTTCTTCTTTTGCTTATCAATTAGGGGCAATTAAGGAATTTTCTCTGCCGCCTGATTTTAAAAAACCCCTTTTGGGGATTTTGGAAGGAAAAGAAGTTTTTTTAGAAGAAAAAGAAGATTTTTTAAAGATTGAAACCTTAGAAGTAAGGGGAAATAGGTTATTAAGGGTAAGTTATTTTCCCTTTTTAATAAAAGATAATAAGGTTTTTTTTAAAGAAGCGAAATTTTACTACGAAGAGCCAAAACTCACTTATGAAAGATTGCCTTCTTTGGATACTTTGAAAAATGTTTTTCAAGAGGCTTTTTTTATTTTTAAGATTGAGATTGATAGTAGTGGGCTTTATCAGATTACCGGCAAGGAGTTGAAAAAAGCCGGGCTGCCTTTGGAGCAGATTAATCCCGATAATTTTCAACTTTTTTCTATTGGTCCTTATCTGCCTAATAGGTTTTATCCTGATACCATGGTAGAGGTGCCCATTATTGTTAAAAATAAGGAAGCCGGAAAGTTTAAAGAAGATGATTATTTGCTTTTTTATGGAAGGGGTGCTTCCTTTTTTTATAATAATTTTTCTTTTTATTGTCAGAATTTGTATAGTTTGAATAATGTCTATTGGCTTTTTTACGGAGCTAAATTGGGCAAAAGAATGAGGGAAGTTTCTTCTCTGCCTGATGATATTTCTTTGGGTAAAGATTATTTTAAAGAGAAAAAGCATTTTGAAGAAGATAAAGATTGTCCAGCCCGGGGTGGGCTTTTGTGGATTTGGGAGAAGATTGAAAAGGGTTCTAATGAAGATTGTAAAGAAGTTTTTTATTCTTTTGCGATTCCGGGAATTTTTAAGCTCCTTTCTTTAAAGGCAAAAATCTTTTGTGATAATTACAGCGATTTTAATTTAAAAGTTTTTGTTGATGATAAATTTTTTGATTCTTTAAAGGTTTTTTCTGCCCAAAGTCCCAATGGTTTTTTGTATGCGAAAGATACTTTTTTAGAAGTAAATAGCCCCCTTTCTTTAAGATTGGCTTTTTGTAAAGAAAATAGGGCTTTAAATTTTTATACTGATTATTTTGAGTTTACCTATTTAAGAAAACTTGATTTTAACTATGCGCCCTTTTTTGTTTTCCTTGATTCAATAAAAAAATATTATTTAAAGATTAAAAGACCAAAAGAACCAATAATTTTGGATATTACCGATGAGTTTTGCCCGAAACTTTTAAAAGATTATTTGATAAAGAATGATACCCTTTATTTAGCCTATAATGTTTTTTCTTCTTCAGTTCTTTATGTTACCGATTTGAAGAAAGTAAGGAAAGTGAAAAAGATTGAAAATAAGAGTGAGTATAAAAATTCTAATATTCATGCCCTTAATGCCGATTATTTTATTATTGTGCCTGATGAACTTTTTTATGTTGCTAAGAAACTTTTAAGTTTAAGAAGGGGAATAAGGGGAGAAATAATAAGGCTTTCGGAGATTTGTGACCATTATAATTTTGGTATTTTTGAGCCTTATGCGTTAAAGAAGTTTTTTGCCTTAAAAAGACCTTTATACGGAGTTTTATTGGGTGATGCTACCTATGATTATCGGGGACTTATTACTAAAAAACCCCAGGTTTTTACCTATGAAATTGGTTATGGTTTTGATTATGAGGTTTATAATACTTCAATCTATGCCCTTGATAGTTATTTTGCCGATTTTGAAGGTGATGGGAGAAGTCCGGATTTTATTTTAGCCAGACTACCTTTAAGAAATGAAAAAGAGGTAGTTTCTTATTTAAAAAAAATAGAGGAATATGAAAAAAACTTAGCTCCTTATAAAAAAAGATTTTTACTTTTAGCCGATGATGAATATAAGGGCAGCCCAGATATTTTTGATGAGTTTCGGGATACCCACATAAGAAATTGTGAAAATATTGCTTCTTTAATTCCTAAGGATTATTTGGTTTATAAACTTTATTTAACCGAATTTCCCTTTCTTGGAGAATATGATAAGACCAATGCCCGGGATGAGTTTTTAAATTTTTTAAAGAAGGGAATGGCTTTCTGTTTTTATTTTGGTCATGGTGCTGGTTTTCAGATTGCCCACGAGAAGCTTTTGACTTTGGCGGATGTTTCAAAAGTAAAGGCAAGACCAAATTATCCAATTGGTTATTTTGGCTCTTGTGGTGTTGGGCGATTTGATGATACCAAGTTTGAGGCCCTTTGCGAAGAACTGATAAGAAATGAAGAAGGTTTTATTGCCACTATTGGTGCGATAAAGGGAACTTCCCCCTTTTCTAATGAAGAACTTTTAAGAAGATTCCTCTTTTCCCTTATTTATGATAATGAAGATACCTTAGGCAAGGCATTCTTTAATGCCTGGCTTATAAATCCCTTTTATCATTTATTTGCTGAACCAATTATTAAAATAAACCTGCCAAAAAGAAGAGCTTTTCCCGTAGAGATAGAAGGAACACCTTTCTTGCCCGGTAAGAAAAGTGAAATAAAAGTTAATTTTGAAAAAGGTGCCACCGCCACCGCAATTAGTTTAAATTTGGGTAAGAAAAAAAGAAGATACAAATCAAGGGTTATTGATATTACTTATCTTTTGGAAGGTGAAGAGGTTTTTTTGATAAAAGAGAATTTAAAAGATTCTTTTTATTCTTTTGTTTTTACCTTTCCGAAAGGATTGCCCTTAGATACCGTCTTTCTTTCTTCACCGGAAAATTATTATTGGGAAGTACCGAAAACTTTAAATTTATCAATCTTCTATTTAAAAAAAGATTCTTCTTTCACCTTTAATATTGATACTTTAATGCGGGATACCTTGCCTTATCTTTCTTTGGATACCACACCGCCAACAATAAGCCTTTTTGCCTTTAATAAAGAATTGAAAGATACGAACGAAATATTAAAAGATTTTCTTTTGGAAATAAGGGCTTTTGATGAAAGCGGAATTTTTTTAGCAGAAAAAAAACCCTATTCACCAAAGATTGTTTTTTCTAATGAAGAAATTCCTTTATCTTCTTATTTCTTTTATACTTTTCCTTATTATTATGCCCAAGTGCCAATAAGTTTAAAAGAAGAAAATACCTTATTAAGGGTTATTATCTATGATAATCTTTTAAATAAAAGCGAGAAGA
Organism: uncultured bacterium; assembly: GCA_964505415.1. GTDB lineage: Bacteria > Hydrothermota > Tepidihabitantia > Tepidihabitantales > DTDR01 > DTDR01. The sequence goes on from CAZDHW010000007.1 coordinate 3,173, forward strand.
AGGTTTTTTTAAAGACAAGAATATTAAAAAAGCTAATTGTCAGCTCTCTAAAAATAGTTTCCTTAAAAAATACTATCTATTTTACTTTTAATCTTTCGGAACCAGCGATTTTTAACCTGAAGCTTTATTCACTTAACGGCCGAAAATTATTAGAAAGAAATAATTTGTTTTTAAATTACGGCTTTAACACTATTACTATTAATAATTCTTTTAAAAGGGGTGTTTATCTTTATAAACTAACTTTTTCTTCCTTAGAAAGAAAAGAGAAAGAAGAGGTTTACGGGAAGTTTTTAATTGACTATTAGCTTTTTTTTATTTATTATTTATTATGACCTTTTGTGTTATTGGTTTGGGAAGATTTGGTAGCCAACTGGCAAAGGCATTGCTGGATGAAGGTTTTGAAGTGATTGTGATTGATAAGGATGATGAGAAGGTGAGTGAATTTAGTGAAAAGGCTAGTGGTGCCTTGATTTTGGATGCTACTGATGAGAAGGCTTTAAAAGAAGCGGGCATTTCGGAAGTTGATTGCTGTGTGGTTAGTGTTGGTCAAAAGATTGATGCCAGTATTTTAATCGTAATGCATTTAAAGACCCTGGGAGTAAAAGAAGTGGTGGTGAAAGCAGTTGACGAATTACATGCGGAGATTTTAAAAAGGATTGGTGCCGATAAAGTTATTTTACCCGAAAAAGAGACGGCTGTCCGATTGGCCAAGACTTATCGTTCCAAAAGATTTTTTGAAGTTTTAGAAGTTAATCCCGAATACACCATTGTGGAAACCTCGGCACCAAATAGATTTGCTAATAAAACCTTAAAAGAATTGCGATTACGAGAAGACTACGGAATTACCGTAATTTTGATAAAAAGGAAATCACCCTATCTTAACGAAAAAGGTTTGCCCGTTATGAAAGAGGAAATTATCGTTTCGCCTAAGGGTGAAGATTTTATTTTCGAAAACGACATCTTGATAATTTTAGGAAAAGAAAAAGATTTAGAAAGATTATTAAAAGAATAAAATGAAAAAAACAAAAAAAGCCACCTACGAAGAAATTTTGGAAACTGCCCAGTTTTATCTTTTAAATAAAAATTATGAAAAGGCAATTAAATTGTTTGAAAAAGCCTTGAAAGAAAAACCCGATTATCTTATCTATTACCAATTGGGCATTGCCTATGAAGGTTTAAACGAGAGGGATAAGGCTAAGGAAATGTATCGGGAATGTTTAAAGTTAAATCCTAATTTTGAGGAAGCCAATAAAAGGCTTGATGAGTTAGTAAAAGAATGAGACTTTTTATTATAATTTTATTATTAATTTTTATGTGTGGTTCCAAGCCCCAAAAATTGGAGGTTAAAATGAAAAGAAAACCTTTTGTGAGTGGTCAATTTTATCCGGATAATAAAAAGGAGCTAAAAGAAATTATTGAAAATTATTTGCAAGCGGCTGAAGTTTCGGAGGTTAAAGAAAAGATTATTGGGGTTTTGGTTCCCCATGCCGGCTACCCCTATTCTGGTGGAGTTGCCGCTTTCAGTTATAAAGCTCTTAAAGATAAAAATATTAACACAATTATTATGCTCGGTCCTTCCCATCAGGCAACCTTTGAAGGTTTTGCCCTCTATGGTGATGGTTTCTGGGAAACACCCTTAGGAGAAGTGGCAATTGATGAAGAAGTGGCAAAGAAACTTAAAAGTAAATGTTTGCTTTTAAAAGAGAATAAAAATGCCCATAATTATGAGCATTCCTTAGAAGTACAACTTCCTTTTTTACAGGTAATTTTGAAAGATTTTAAAATTGTGCCGATAATGACTCTTTTCCCGAAGTATGAAGAGTGTGAAAGTTTGGCAAAGGCGATTAGTGAAGTGATAAGAGAAAGTAAAAAAAATATCATCTTTTTAATCTCCTCTGATTTGTATCACGGCTATTCTTATAAAGAATGTGTGGAAACTGATAAAAAAACCTTAAGTTATATTGAAAGACTTTCCCCAAAAGATTTCTATAATGCCCTTTTAAAAGAAGAGGTAGCCGCTTGTGGGGGTTTTCCAATTGTTATTGGTATGCTGATAGCAAAAAATCTTTCGGAAAAAGTAAAAGCAAAAGTATTAAAATATACCAATTCTAATGAAGTAATGGGCGTTAAAAGTGGCTATTGTGTTGGCTATTCTTCGGTAATTTTCACTATTCCCCAAGATAATTCCCAACCGCAAAATAAAGAAGAATTTACACTGAATCTAACCGAAGAGGAGAAAAAAGAATTGTTAAATATTGCCCGTAAGACTTTAGAAAGTTATCTGAAAGAAGGAAAAATACCGGATTTTAAAGTTACTTCTTCTAAATTACAAGAAAAATATGGCGTTTTTGTCACCTTAGAAAAATATGGTGAATTAAGGGGTTGTATTGGTTACATTGAAGGGTTTAAACCATTATATGAAGGAGTTATTGATAATGCAATTAATGCCGCTTTAAGAGACCCCAGATTTCCGCCCGTAACCTATAAGGAACTAAAAGAGATTAAAATTGAAATCACTATTTTATCACCATTAAAAAAAATAAAAGATTTGAATGAAATCCAGGTTGGTAAACACGGATTATTTATCAAAAAGGGAATTTATCAAGGGCTCCTTCTCCCCCAAGTGGCCGTTGAATACCATTGGGATCGAGAAACATTTTTAAGGCATACCTGCCTGAAAGCCGGCTTACCCCCAGAAAGTTACAAAGATAAAGATACCGAAATTTATATCTTTGAAGGTTTGATAATTAGTGAATAATTGACAAAAAATAAAAAATAGTATCTTTAACAAAAAGGAGGCCTTATGAGAAAGAAAAAGGTATTTTTTTTATTTTTAATTTTTACTTTTCTTTTAAGCAAAAATTTTTCTTACGATAAGAAAAGAACTATTTTATTTTATGCTTTTGGGAAAAAGGTCTTCTTTTATAATGCTAAAAGAAAGGATTTAAGAATTTTACCGGTAGAAATCACGGCTAACAGTGGCATAAAGAGTGTCTTTTATTTTAAAAATAAATTATATCTGGCAACTAAGGATGGTGTGGAGATTTGGGATGTAAGTGATCTTTATCATCCTTTTCGCATTACTTCTTTTTTTGAAAAATATCCCAATGATATAAAAGTAATCAATTCCTTTCTTTTTTTAGCAACTGAAAAAGATGGTTTAAAGATTTATGAGATTGAAGATATTAACTTTCCCAAAAAGATAGCTGAAATTGCTACCTTAGGAACCCCAATGAATATCTTTATCTTAAAAAACTTTTTATATCTTGCTGATAAGGAAGGTGGTTTAAGGATAATTGATATAAAAGATATTTATAATCCGAGAGAGGTTGGGTATTATGAAGAGGTAACGCCAATTTTAGATGTCTACGGAGAGAATAATTTGGTCTATTTAGCTTGCGGTAGAAAAGGTTTGGCAATATTAGATACCAAGTTAAAAAGTTATCCGGAAGAAATAATCCAATATTCTTCCGAAGGCTATACTACTACGCTTTTTTTCTTTAAACCTTATCTTTATTTGGCAAACAATGAAGGTGGCTTAAGGATAATTGATATAAGAAAGCCTTACTCACCAAAAGAGATTTATTATGATGATGAATACGAAGTAAAAGATGTTTTTGTCAATTTTCCTTATGCCTATCTGGCAACTGAAGATGGTTTAAAAGTAATAAAAGTTGGTGAAAAAAGAGAATTGCTTTCTTTTTTAACTGATCTTTTTTATCTTTTTATTTTACTAATAATTATTTTCTATTTATTTTACCGGATTAATAAGATAATAAAAGAATGGAAAGAAAAAAAGGTGTTTAGATAATGCGCAAAAAATTATGTAAAAGAAAATATATCCGACCGATTAATAAAGAGATTCTTGCCATTACCGTATAGCCGAAAGAAGCACCAAAAGCGACCATAATAAAAATTATTCCCAAACGAGAAAATAATTTTAGCGAGCCTTTAAATTCCTTAGAAAAATAAAAATAGATAATTGTGGAAATTACGCCAATTACTAATAAAATATTATTGATATTAGTTAATGGTAATAAAGTAGCACCAATTTGGGGAATTAAGAAACCTTGAATACTGGCAGTGACTCCTAAACCCGCACCGATACCAATCGTAAAGGCTAAAGGTATTCGTGATAAAAAGGCAGTTTTTGGAAACCAACGGGTGAGCATTAAAATTCCTAAGATAGCTGGAATTATTAATATCCATTTTTCAATGCCGGTTTCACTGATAAAACGGTCAATTAACATTGGTTTGATATCAAAGGACCAAACATAAATAACCCAAAAGCCAGCCGAGACACCAACATAAATATGTTCGGCCAGTTTGTAAAAAGGATTATCTTTGTATAAAAAAGAGAAGATAGCTAAGGTCAAAGTTGCTGCCAGCCAAGTACCAATAATATCTAATATCATTTCTTTCTTCTTAAAATAAAATAGCCAATATTACCGACGATGATAAAAATAATTATTAAAAGATGGACAAACGATTGGGCCGGCATTCCTAAGATAGCGCTGCCAGCTTTTTTCACCAAAGTTTCGTACTCCGCCGCTCCTTGAAGACCACCAATGAGACCGACAATCTGTTTTGCCTGTAAATAAGGAAACATATCAGGAGCAACAACACCGGTTGTTCCTAATATTATTTTCTGATTAAAACGGGCACCAGCAAATTGAACCCAAGCATCACCAGTAGCCCCGGCTTCCAAACCGACTAAAATATCTATCTGTTGGTAATTTCTCACTTTTCTCATAAAAGGAAAAGAATCAATTGGAATACCTTTATAATCGGTTGGGAAAAAATCCCTTAGCTCTTTACCAATACCAACCATTAAAGCAGTATATCCTGGACGATAACCAAGATTAACATAATCTTCGCCATATTTTTTATTATACTCTTTTGCAACCTGATTCAAAGCCATCTCGCCCAAAGGTAATCCCAATGCCCATTGACCCAATAAAATCACTTTAATATCCTTAGAAAAACAATGTCTTAAAATGGCAATAAGCATCGGTTGTAATTCTGGTTCGGAAGCGGCATCGTAATCAATAGAAATCATTACGATTGAACCTGGTTTTAAATTATCAATCTCCTTAAAAGCCCTTTTTACTTCTTCCGAAATCCTTATGGGCATTATCATTTTGAAAAGCATCGGCAAACAAACTACTAAAAAAGTTAAAAGATAAATAATTCTTCGGTCAATTGTTGCCAGTTTGGTTAAAAATTCTCTCATTTGGTAATATAAGTTCTTTCAATACCTAAAATTATTCTTATTGACATTGCAATACCACCCAAGGCAGTACCGATAAAAATACCTCTCTTAGCAGCATTTTGGGGAATATTCATTATCCAATCACTCACGATAGCAAAGATTTGAGTTTCGGAAATTTTTTCATAGGGGATTTTAAAAAGGAAAGAGATAAAGTAAGCAATTCCTTTGGAAATATAACCACCAATCGGTACCCGACCGAGCATAACGATGGTTGCCGCAATTAATAATAAAGTGGCTTCAAAGGTTCTTGCCCGAAATGCCCGATAGGCAGCGGAAGCAATGAAGAAAGCAAGTAAAGCAAACATCGTTGCTTGAAGGGGAATAATCACATAGGTATAAAGAAACATAAAGGGCGAATTTAAGGCAAAAGGGGTTTTAAATCTAAACCAGGAATAAAAACCTAAAATTAAAGTTAAAAATAAAGAAAGAATTAAAATAAAACTGTGGATATTAAATTCTTTTTTTAATTTACCCAAATGATAGCGAACTAAACTATCTAAACCAAGTAAGACAGTAAAACCGGAGATTATTGAATACCAGATTAAAAACCTTTGTTCCAAATCGCCAAAAGGTTTATGGGGAATAAAGAAAGTAATGATTAAAAGCATGCCGGTAAAAAAAGTGATGATTAACGGTAATTGGTGTCTAATCATTTTACAGTAAAAATATTGTTTATAAATTGAAAAAGATTATTTATAAAAGTAAAATCTTTAAAAATTACTGCTAAGGTAGCGATGAGCGTGGAAACAACAAAAATAACTAAAATTATTGCCTTTAAGAAATCTTCGCCTTTTAAGGAACCTAACATATGAGGTTCAGGTTTTAAATAACAAGAAGCAGCAAACATCTCTTCACCAATTAAGGTATAATCACAAGCGGCAATAAAGAAAGGTAATTGGGTAATGGCAGTTGTTCCAGCAATTTGGATAGCACCAACTGAATGGCCGGTTTCCGCCAAAATTAAAGATTCAGCAAAGAAATAACCTTGCCAAAAAATTGCTCCGGGTTTTTCTCGTAAAATAATTCCGTCACAACCAGCAGCATAACCAAATTGGTCAGAGGTTAAATAAGTAATATCACTTTCTTTATAAAGGTCTGGTCTATTAGCTTCTAAATAGGCTTCTTTTACTGTTTCTTGAGCAGCTGCCATTACAATTGGGTCATAATTGGGAATTAAGAGTCTGGTTCCGTATTCGGCACATTTTTTGGCAATCTTAGAAAGAATTGATAAGGCAGCAATTGTTACCACATCGGTTATAACACCAAGACCAAAAGAAAATAGAATTGGTCTACCCATTTCGGTCGCTCTTCCAACCGCATCATCAATCGCATCTAAACCAGCAATCTTTCTCACAAATAATTTTTCGCCTTTCTTGGCTTTTTCAATATAATATAAAAAGACTACAAACAAAATGATGGTAATGATTAAGACATTTAAACGGTTGGTATTAAACCATTGGGCTTTAGAATAGATAGGGCCAATAATTTCTGATTTTAAGGTATCCTTTTCTCTTATTGCCCATATTTGATAATAATAATCTTTACCATCAATTAAACCTTTATCTTCATAGGTATTATATTGGGATAAAACAAAACCAACATTTATAAATTCCTTTTCCTTTTCTTTTCGGTAGATTTCAAAAAATTTTATCGGGTTGGTATCGGAAAGAAATTCTTCTTTTATCTTCCATTCTAAGGTGATACTACCACCTTCATCGGCAGGGGTATCATAGCCTTTGATATTTTGAAAATAGCTATTCTGAAAAATAAGAAAAATAATTAAAAACATTTAAATAATTATAAAAAAATTTTATAATATTTCAATTATTTTTGACAATATAAATATTTTAATTAAAATAAAAGGATATGAAGAGGATTTTGATAAAAGATTTAAGAAAGTATCTCAATAAAGAAGTTTTGCTTTTCTGTTGGGTTGAAGGAATTAGAAAAATTGGTCGTTTACAATTTTTTATTCTCCGCGACCGGAGTGGTCAGATTCAAGGAATTTGTGATAAGGAGATTGAAAACCTTTCAAAGGTTGAAAAATCAACGGTTTGTAAAATTTGGGGAAAAGTGAAAGAAGAAAGTCAAGCACCAAAGGGGATGGAAGTTGTGATTAATAAGATTGAAATCCTTAGTTTACCAAAAGCGGTTTTGCCTTTTGAATATTATCGCGACCTCTCACTTTTAAATCTAAGGTTAGATACGATTTTAGATTACCGCCCCTTAAGTTTAAGGAATATAAAGATTGGTAATATTTTCAGAATAAAACAGGCAATTGTTAAATGTTTCCGCACTTTTTTAGAGAAGCATGATTTTTTAGAAGTTCATACTCCTAAGATTGTTGCTTCGGGAACTGAAGGTGGAACCCAACTTTTTAAGATTGAGTATTTTGACAAAGTTGCTTATTTGGCTCAAAGCCCCCAATTTTATAAACAGATGCTCGTGGGCGCTGGTTTCGAAAGGGTTTATGAGGTTGGTTTTGTCTATCGGGCAGAAGACCACGAAACCTCAAGACATTTAAACGAATATCTTTCGTTAGATTTGGAGATGGGCTTTATTGAAGATGAAGATGAGGTGATGACTTTGGAAGTGAAGTTTTTGAAATACCTTTTTAAATATTTAAGAAAGAATTATTCGGAGATTTTAAAAGATTATCAAATAGAATTAGAGGAGATTAAAGATATTCCCCGGATCCCTTTTTATGAAGCTAAGGAAATTTTAAAAAAGGAATATAACAAAGAAGAAAAAGGTGATGATTTGTCACCGGAAGAAGAAAGACTTTTATGTGATTATTCTTTAAGGAAATACGGAACCCCCTTTGTTTTTATTACCAAATTTCCCACAAGTGCCCGCCCTTTTTACACCATGCCAGATACTAATCCAGTTTATTCCCGGGGTTTTGATTTATTATACAAAGGTATGGAGATAACTACTGGTAGCCAAAGGATTCATGATTATGATATGCTTTATGAGAATATTAAAAAATTTGGTTATAATCCTGAGAATTTTCGTTTTTATTTAGAAATTTTTAAATATGGTATGCCTCCTCACGGTGGTTTAGCAATTGGTTGTGAAAGGCTTACCCAACAGCTTTTAAATTTAAAAAATATTAGAGAAGCCAGTCTCTTTCCTCGGGATCGCTATCGGGTAACACCATGATAAAGAAAGTGACCTTAGAAAGACTTTCTAAGGATAAAGAAGTTATTTCCTTAATCAATTCAGCTGATAAGCAATTGGCAATAATTGGTTATACGGAACACGGTTTACGGCATGCCCGGTTGGTTGCTGAAAGGAGTTATTATATTTTAAAGAAATTAGAATATGAAGAAAGAAAAGCCGAATTAGCAGCGATAACCGGTTTCTTGCACGATATTGGTAATGTCGTTAATCGGGATAAACATGAACATATGTCCGCAATCTTGGCTTACCAAATATTAAAAAGAATGAAGATGCCTTATTCAGAAATTTTGGAAGTGGTTGCCGCCTTAGGTAATCATCACGAAGAAGATGGAACCCCAATTTCGGAAATTTCTGCCGCTCTGATAATTGCTGACAAATCGGATGTTCACCGAACAAGGGTAAGGAATCCCGAGTTTGTGAAATTTGATATCCATGACCGGGTTAATTACGCGGTTACGAGGTCAGTATTAAATGTTGACAATAAAAGAAAAAGAATAATTTTTGATTTAGAGATTGATATCAAGATTGCGCCGGTAATGGAATATTTTGAAATTTTTTTAAACCGAATGATAATGGCCCGAAGGGCTTCACTCTTCTTAGGTTGTCAGTTTGAACTTTATATCAATCAAGCCAAATTGGTTTAATGGAAGAAGTTATTAAAAAAGTTATTGCCTTAGCAAAATTAAAATTTGATAAGGAAGGGTTGGAAAATTTTGTTAAAGAATGTGAGAAAATCGTTGAATATTTTCAAAAGATAAAAGCATTAAAAGCAAACGAAAGGAAAGAGGCTCTTTATTTTCTTTATCAGTTTAAATGTCCATTAAGGGAAGATAAAGTAGAAATTTTTAAAAATGATTTTTTAAGAAATTCACCCCGCTACAAAGAAGGTTATTTTAGAATTAAAAAGATGCTTTAATGGAGCCTTTAAAATTAAAAATTAGTGAAATCCAAGAGAAAATAAGAAAGGGAGAACTTACCTACTCTGATTTAATAGAAACTTTTTTAAAAAGAATTGAAGAGAATAAAGATTTAAACTGCTTTATTTCAGTCTTTAAAGAAAAAGCAAGAAAAAAGGCATCTTTATGTGATAAAGAATTTAAAGAAAAAAAAGAGATAAAAAGTTTGCTTTTTGGTATTCCGATTGCAGTAAAAGACAATATTGCTTACGAAAATGAAAGGTTAACCTGCGCTTCCAAGATATTAGAAAATTTTATTTCTCCTTACTCGGCAACGGCTGTCAAACGGTTAGAAGAAAAAGGAGCGATAATTATTGGTAAGACAAATTTGGATGAGTTTGCTATGGGTTCTTCCAATGAGTTTTCCTATTTTGGTCCGGTTTTGAATCCAATAAATAAAGAATATGTTCCTGGTGGTTCTTCTGGTGGTAGTGCGGCGGCGGTTGGTGGTAATTTAGTGCCAGTTGCTTTAGGTTCGGATACTGGTGGTTCTGTAAGGCAACCAGCAGCCTTTTGTGGTGTTTGTGGTTTAAAACCTACTTATGGAAGGGTATCAAGATTTGGTTTAGTTGCCTTTGCTTCTTCCTTAGATGTTATTGGGGTAATTGCTTCTTATGTTGAAGATTGTGCCCTGGTTTTACAAGCAATCAGTGGTTATGATGAAAATGATGCTACTTCGGTTAACTATCCGGTTCCTGATTATTTACCTTTAAAAAATAATTTAAAAGCAGTAAGAGTAGGAATAAGCAAAGATTTCTTTCTAAAAGAAATGGATGAAAGGTTAATAAAAATTTATGAAGATTTTTTTAAAGAACTTTTAAAAATTGGGGTAAAACTTTATGAAATCTCTTTACCAACAATTAAATACGGAATTTATGCCTATCATCTTATTGCTACCTGTGAAGCTTCATCCAATTTAGCCAGATATGATGGTTTGCGCTACGGTTTAAATTTAGACGCCAAAGATATTGATGAAATTTATTTAAAAACAAGAAGTGAAGGTTTTGGTAAGGAAGTGAAAAGGAGGATTGTTTTGGGAACCTACGGACTTTCTAAAGGTTATTACGAAGAATATTATGCTAAGGGGCTGGAGGTGAAAAGAATGCTTTTTGAAGATTTTCAAAAAGCCTTTGAAGAAGTAGATATAATTTTAGCGCCGGTTTCGCCAACCTTACCGTTTAAATTGGGTGAAAGATTGACTGACCCGATAATGATGTATCTTTCTGACATTTTTACTGTGCCCGCTTCTTTAGTCGGTTTGCCGGCTTTAACTTTACCTTTAAAAGAAAAAATTGATAATTTTCCAATATCAATTCAGATTATCGGAAGACATTTTTGTGAAAAAGAGATTTTAGATTTTGCTTATGGAATTGAAGAATTATAAAGTAATAATTGGCTTAGAGATTCATTGCCAATTAAAGACCGAAACCAAACTTTTCTGTTCTTGTGCCAATAGCTTTGCTGCTTTCCCCAATACCAATGTCTGTCCAATTTGTTTAGGTTATCCCGGAACATTACCGGTTTTAAATAAAAAAGCCGTTTTTTTGGCTTTAAAATTAGCCTTAGCATTGAATTGTGAAATTGCCAAAGAAAGTTATTTTGCCCGCAAACATTATTTCTATCCAGATTTACCAAAAGGTTATCAAATTACCCAATATAAAAATCCTTTGGCTTATGATGGCTATCTTTTAATTAATAACAAAAAAATTAGAATAAGAAGGGTCCATTTAGAAGAAGATAGTGGCAAACTTATCCACACGGCTAATGAAACTTTGATCGATTTTAATCGTGCCGGTATTCCTTTGGTAGAAATTGTTACTGAACCGGATTTTGAAAATCCTTTAGAAGTTTGTGATTTTATTGAAAAATTAAAGCAGATTTTGATATATTTAGATATTTCTGATGCCGATATGGAAAAAGGTAATTTAAGGTGCGAGCCAAACATCTCTTTGGAATATAACGGCAAAGCCTTTGAAAGGAGAGAGATAAAAAATTTGAATTCAATAAAAAATGTGAAAGAGGCGTTGGAATATGAAATTAATTATCAAAAAAGTTTATTAAAAGAAGGTAAAGAGATAGAAAGGGCAACTTTACTTTGGAATGAAAAAGAGAAGAAAACTGAAGTAATGAGAAGTAAAGAAGAGGAAGAGGATTATCGTTATTTTTTGGAGCCCGATTTACCACCTTTGGTGATTAGCGAAAAAGAGATTGAGGAGGCAAGAAAAGAACTGAAAGAGTTGCCCGAAGAAAGAAAAAGAAGGCTTTTAAAAGAATACCCTTTAAAAGAGGAAATTTGCGAAATAATTGTTAGCGATAAAAAATTATGTGATTATTACGAAAATTTAATGAAATTGGTAAAAGATAAAAAGTTGGCTACCAATTGGCTGATAAACGAAGTTTTAAGGATTTTAAACGAAAAAAATATTACTATTGAGGAATTTCCTTTAGAAATTGAAAAACTGGCTTATTTTTTAAATCTTTTAAGTGAAAAAAGATTGCCGATGGGAAATATTAAGAAAATTTTTTACGAACTGGTGGAAAAGAAGATAGAAATTTCTGACCTTTTAAAATTGACAATTAAAGAAAAAGAAGAAGATTTAGAGAAAGTGATTGAAGAAGTTTTAATAAAAGAGAAAGAAGTTGTCGAAAAATACAAAAAAGGCAAAAAAGGGGTTATTGGTTATTTGATTGGCGAGGTGGTAAAAAGATATAATGGCAAGATTGACCCAAGAGAGGTGAAAGAAAAGTTAATAGAGATATTGGAAAAAAATTGAAATTTTTTTATAATTTTTTATAATAATTTAGTTGGGGGTGTAGCTCAGACTGGGAGAGCATCTGCTTTGCAAGCAGAAGGTCGGCGGTTCGAATCCGCTCACCTCCATTAAAAATATTAAAGAAACATCTCAATTTTGGATATAAGAAAGCAATTTTTTAGACTTAAAATTAAAAATAACCACCCTAATTATTCCCTTAAAAAATCTTGAGAAAGATATAAATAAGGTGGTATAGGGGATAGCTCCCTATAATTTTTCTCAAATTCATTTAAATCGTTATATTTCAATTATTTAAATAAATTTTCAGGCTTTAAAAAAGTTTCCTAATAGGAAAGTTTCCCGTTCTTATAAATTGTTGAATCTCAATAGTTTAACCTATACTTCAAAAAACTTGAATCTTAAATTTTTTTATTTATTCTAAAATTATGAATTTTTCAAAGGTTATTGGTAATTTATTAAAAGAATTAAGAAAAGAAAGGGGTTTAACTTTGAAAAATATTGCTTATTATTGTAAAAAGAATATAAGTTATCTTTCGAAATTAGAAAAAGGGAAGATAAAAGAACCATCAATAAATCTCATTTTAAATTATTTAAGGGCTTTACATATCCCTTTTAGCAAATTCTTTTCCCAAATTGATGAATTAGAGTTTAAAAGGTTATTTGCGAAAGAGAAAAAAGATAAAAGATTAAAAAAATATCTTTTAGGTATAAGATATCAGAAAAAGCCAGTTATTAATTATCCTCAATACCTTGCTAAAAAGATAGAAAACCTTCTTCTTTCCTTTAATATTCCTAAGGATTTAATTAAAAAATATGGGAAATATTCGGAAAAGATTTTTGAAGCCCTATCAGAAGGAAAAGATATTGAAAAAATGAAAGTTGAAGGTCTTGATGTTGATAAAATGGCAATGATTAAAAAATTGACCGAAAAAGCCTATAAAAGGGAAATAAAAAGAAAAAGGCAAGTAAAACCAATTACTGACGAAAAACTTAAAAAGATGGCGGAAGGTTACGAGAAATATCAAAAAGAAAGACTTCTGATTGAAGAGCAGGCAAAGCAGTTGCTTTTTAATAAGGGGATAAAGGTGGTGGAATTGAAAGATTATTTAAACCAAATTCGGAAATACCATTCTTTAAAAAGAAAGAAGAAAATAAAAAAGATTTTGAAATGGGAAGAAACTATTGAAAAATCTTCTTTGGATAAAGAGATTATAAAAAATTTAAAAGCAATTGTTGACCAAGTTATTAAATAATCTTGTCAATAATTCTATTTAAATCTTCATCGGAATAGAATTCAATAATTATATTTCCTCCTTCTTCTTTTTTATTAATGCTCACTTTTGTTCCCAGGTATTCTTTCAATCTTTCTTCCAAATCTAAGATAAAGGGGTCTTTTTTTTCTTTTTCGCCTCTTTTCCTTTTTTTTCCTTCTAAAGAAGCGATTTTGTTTTCCAATTGTCTTACCGAAAGACCATCATTAATTATCTTTTCCGCCCATTGTTCTTGGAGCTGTCTATCAGATAGAGAAAGAAGAATTTTCGCGTGGCCAACGGTAATTAAGCCGCTCGCCAAATAATCTCTCACTTTTGGGGGTAAAGTCAATAATCTTAACATATTGGTAATGGTTGCCCGGTCTTTACCAACCTTTTCGGCAATCTTTTCGTGGGTATAGTTAAATTCTTCAATTAAACTTTTGTAACCTAAGGCTTCCTCTATTGGATTTAAATCTTCCCGGTGTAAATTTTCAATCAATGCCATTTCAATCATTTCCGGCTCACTCACATTTTTCACAATCACTGGCACTTCACTAAGTCCGGCTAATTTTGCCGCTCGCCATCTTCTTTCCCCCATAATTAATTGGTAACCTTCACGCGTTCTTCTTACTACTAAGGGCTGTAAAATTCCTTTTTCTTTAATCGAATTTGCCAATTCTTCTAAACTTTTTTCATCAATCAATTTCCTTGGTTGGTAAGGATTTAATTTTATTTCCTCAATCTTTAAATAAATAACTTCGTTTTCTAAAATTTTTTTGGTTTCTTCGGAAATGAGGGCGTTAAGCCCTTTCCCTAAAGCTTTATGCTTCATCTTTTTTCTCCTGGTGGTTTAAGATTTCACTTGCTAATTGGAGATAGGCTTGGGCACCCAGAGAGGTTATGTCGTATTGAAAAATAGTTTTACCAAAACTGGGTGCCTCGGCTAAACGGACACTACGGGGAATAACTGTTTGGAAGACTAATTCTTTAAAAAAATTTCTTAATTCTTCTTCTACCTGTTTGGTTAAATTAAGTCGTGATTGATACATGGTTATTAAAATTCCTTCAATCCTTAAATAAGGATTAAGATTTTTTTTCACTAAATTGATAGTATCTAAAAGTCGGGAAATGCCTTCTAAGGCGTAATATTCTGGTTGTACGGGTATTAAAACACTATCAGAAGCTACCAAGCCATTAATGGTTAAAATTCCTAAAGAAGGAGGGCAATCAATGATAATAAAAGAATAATCGGTTTTTACTTCTTCCAAGCTGTTTCTTAATAAAAATTCCCGATTTTCAATAAAAGGTAGCTCAACTTCACAACCAGCGAGATGGATATTAGCTGGTAATAAGTCAAGGTTTTCAAAGATGTTGGTGATAATTATTTGGTGAATATTGGCTTTTTTTAAAAGTAAGTCATAAACGGAAAATTTTAAATTTTTTTTGTCAATACCTAATCCCAAAGTGGCGTGGGCTTGGGGGTCGATATCGCACAGAAGAATTTTTTCTTTTCTCATGGATAAAGCCGCTGACAGATTTATGGCGGTTGTTGTTTTACCAACACCACCTTTTTGATTAGCAATAGCAATTGTTTTGCCCATCGTTAATTTAATATAACTGAAAATTTTAATAAGTCAATAAATAAGCTTGTTGACTTTAAGATAAAATTTAATATAATTTATCTATGCCAGTTGGTAAAAGACCAATAATTATTCCGGAGAAGGTGAAAGTAGAATTAAAAGGTGAAGAAATATTTGTTTCTGGTCCTTTAGGAACATTGAATATGAAAATCCATCCAGCAGTTGATGTTATTCTTGATAATAGCCAAATCTGGGTAAAAGAGAAAAATCCGAAAGCAAAGAAATTTCGGGGATTAATGTGGTCGTTGATAAATAATATGGTGATTGGTGTTACCAAAGGATTCGAAAAAATATTAGAATTGCGGGGCCAAGGATACCGGGCACAAAAGACAAAAGAAGGGCTTCAACTTTTTGTTGGTTTTTCCCACCCGGTAAATTTTCCACTACCGAAAGGAATAGAAATTGATGTTCGGCAGGCGCCAAATCCTGATGACCCAAAAACACCTTTAACCGAAATTGTGGTTAAAGGGATTGATAAATATCTTGTTGGTCAAGTGGCGGCTAATATCAGAAAAATTAAACCGCCGGATAGTTATAAAGGAAAAGGAATTAGATATAAAGGTGAAATAGTAAAACTAAAACCGGGAAAGAAGGCAGTTTCGGCTACTTAATCTTTACATTAAAAGCCCACCGTCAACCCTTATTACTTGACCAGTAATATAACTGGCTAAATCACTGCAAAGGAAAAGACAGACATTAGCCACTTCTTCCGGAAGGCCAAATCTTTTTAAGGGTATTAAAGAAAGGTATTTCTCTTTAATTTGGGGACTTAATTTTTCAGTCATTGGTGTTTCAATAAAACCCGGGGCAATCGCGTTAACCGTAATATTTTTATTGGCAACTTCTTTGGCAACACTTTTGGTAAAAGCAATAATTCCGGCTTTCGCCGCCGCATAGTTTGCTTGGCCAATATTTCCCATCTCACCAATTATGGAAGCGATATTCACAATTCTTCCCCAACGCTTTTGTAAAAGATAGGGGAGAACCGCTTTCGTAAAATTAAAAGTGCCTTTTAAATTAACATCAATCACCTTCTGAAAATCTTCTTCACTCATCTTTATCAGTAAGGCATCGCGAACAATGCCCGCATTGTTGATAAGGATATCAATACCAGAAAAATCTTCCGCAATTTTTTTAACAATTTCGTTTACCGCTTGATAATCACTCACATCCACTTTATAAGCCAGACTGCGACCGCCAATAATTTCTAACTCTTTTTTTGTTAGTTCCGCAGTCTCTTGGTTAATATCGCAGACGGCAATAAAGGCTTCAAATTCGGCAAATTTTTTAGCAATCGCCTTTCCAATTCCTTGTCCCGCACCAGTAACGATTATCTTTTTCTCTTTGAAATTAAACATCTTTTTCTCCTTTTATCTAATAATTGTAATAAATCCCTTTTTTCTTTCAATAATTCCTTCGCTTTCTAATTCAATAAGATAGAGATAAAGACCACTACTAACTTCTTTACCTTTTTTATTTTTCATATCCCAAAAACCACTTCGCCTTTCTGGCTTTATCTCTTCCGGTATCTTTTTTAATTCCCTTACCAAAGCACCATCCAAGGTAAAAATCTTTATTTTAAAAGATGGGAATTTATCTTTAAGTTTTAAAGTATCGCTTGGTTCGTAATTGATAATTAAATAAGGATAGGGGTTATCTTTAAAAATAAAAGGGTTAGGATAGGCATAAACCTTTCCTAAAAATAACGGTTTAATTTCAATGTCGCAATAGATTAGATTATTTAAATATTTGATATTATAAATTTTTACACCGCTCGGAGTTTTGTCATAAAAATTTGTTGACGGTGTAGTTAAATCGCTTACTCCCAAACTATCATTTTGCCAAAAATCGTGAGCGGTGCCTAAATCTTTTAATAAGTAATTTTTCTCCCGATCTCCTTGTAAAATACCAACCAAAGGATTTTTTTCATCATCATTATTATTTTTTTCTTCGTTAATATGATAAATTAATAAACCCTCATTAGGTAAAGATTGGTCAAAACCAATTTTTCTTCGGTGTTCTAAAAGAAAATATTCCCCCTTTCCTTTTTGGTTAAAGGACCAATCAGCAGTGGAATTTGGATTTTCTAATATTCTTATTCCGTAAGGTAGGATTGTGGAAGAAGGGATTTCTAACTCTTTTGCTTCTTCTAAATAACCTTTTTGAAAGGAATCCGGATTTATCCAGCCTAAAAGATATTTACACCAAAGAGAAAGATGGGTGGGAGAAGAACCGTAGGGTTCATTTTCGCTTTTTCTTGCCCAACCACCACTGGCCATTAAACAGAAAATTCCTAAGCCGTAAGAAGAATAATCAGTATCATACAAATCGGGTAGACCTAAAAGATGTCCAAATTCGTGAGCAAAGACACCAATAGTTATTAATTTGCCATCTTGAAATCTTTCCGGTTGGATAGTATAGAGATTAACATAAACCCCATCATCAGTAAGATAGGGTCCAGGAGAACCGGCGCTGTTATCAGCCAATTCCCATTTGTGAGACCAGAGGTCATTTTTATTTTGGGTTTCTTCAGCTCCTGGTCCGCTGTGAACGATTATCAGATTATCTACATAACCGTCATTATCCTCGTCATAATCACGAAAGTTAATTTCGGAATCACAGGTTTTTATCAAATCAATCACCAAACCTTGAGAATTGTGGGGATAATTTCCATAAATACCGAAATTGCTATCAACATAATAACTATAATTATTATTTAAACAAAACCAGCCATAAACTTCACCAATAATTAATAAATTTCCGTAGGAGACTTCATAATAATAATCTCTTAAGGAGTTATTGTTCTCTTTGAAAAGCAGGTCAGAAAAATTTCTTTTTTCATAAAGAAAGAGATTGTCAGGAAAATATACTAAAATAACCAGTAATTTTTTAATTCCGATTGTCTTTTTTGTGATTACTGGTTTTTCAATTTGATAGGGAAATTTTATTTTGAATTTTGGGGTAATCTTTTTTTCGTATAAAAATAAAGGGGGCATGGAAAAAGCAAAAGTTAAAAAGAAGAAAAGAAGGGAAAGTAAAATTCTATGTTTCGTGGGGTATCTCTTTTGGTTTTAAAAGTTCAGCAATCTTTTCTAACAATTCTTCTTTATTTAAAGGTTTTGTTAAGTAGAAATCAGCGCCCATTCCTACTCCCCGTTCTCTATCTTCCGGATTGGTTCGGGCAGTAATCATAATTAGCGGTATTTTTTTATATTGCTCACTAAATTTTAAAAGTCGGCAAACTGTAAAACCATCAAGTTTGGGAAGCATGAGGTCTAAAATAATCAAATCAATTTTATGCTTTCGAGCAAGATTTAAAGCCTCCATTCCGTCAGCAGCGGTATAAACTTGATAACCCGCATTTTCCAATTGATATTTCAAAATTTCTCTTAAATTTTCTTCATCTTCTACCAGTAATATTTTATGTTTATTTTCTTCCATAATTATTTTTGGGTTAATGGTATTAAAATATTGAAAGTACTGCCTTTTAAACCATCACTTTCAACCCAAATTTCTCCTTTGTGAAGTTTGACAATATTTTTCACAATGGCTAAACCCAAACCAATTCCTTTTACTCCGGGTTTTAATTCGACCTTTTCAAATTTTTCAAAAATTTTTTCCTGATATTCCTTAGGAATGCCTGGCCCTTCATCGGAAATACTGATTAAAAGATAGGGAATTCCTAATTTTAATTTTTTCTCTTTTATGATTTTAGCATTGGGTTCAATTTTTTGGATTTCAATGGTAATTTTTCCGCCTTGCGGTGAATATTTAATGGCGTTATCAAGAAGGTTGTTTATTACTGAAGAAAAGCGGTCAGGGTCGATTTCTGCTTTTGGTAAATAAGCCGGGAATTTTTTTTCAATGCGGAGATTTTTTTTCTCATAAAAGATTTGAAAACTGGTTAACGATTTATTAATCAATTGTTGGATTTCAACTGGCTGAAAGTTAAGTTTTATCCTGCCAGTTTCTAATCGCGAAACTTCGATTAGATTGTCAATTAAATGGAAAAGTTTAAATAATTCCTCAGAGATGATATTAAAAAACCTTTCGCTTTCACTGGGTAATTTACCTTTAGCCATTTCTGAGAGAAGAGCAACCGCTTCTTTGATAGTTGTTAGGGGACTTCGTAAATCGTGAGAAACCATGGCAAAATAATCGGTTTTTAATTTTTCTAACTCTTTTAATTGGGTAATATCGCGAAAGAAAAAAATCAAAGAGTGAACACCATTTTTAGCAATGGGAACAATCCTTAATTCCGTATCAATAGGAAATTTATGTTTATGAATAAGCTGGATTTCAAAATGTAAGGGTAAAAGAACATTCTCGGGATTCTCTAAAATATTTTTAATTTGATTTTTATCTTTTGGCGAAAGAAGTTCTAAAAAATTGATATTTTTTAATTCTTCTTGGGTATAACCGGTAAGTTCTTCTAAGCGGCGATTTGTTAAAATAAGCTTTTTTTCTTTAAAAATACAGATGCCGTCAATAGCATTTTCCATAATTTCATGATAAATATTGGTAGAAATAATTATTTCTCTTTCTAATTCTTTTTCCTTTTCAATGGGGAAAAAAGAAAGCAGATAACCTAACAATTCTTTCTCTTTAAATACTGGCGAAAAGAAAACCCGCATCGGGAGGAAATTTCTTTTTATCCGGAAATCTAAATTAAAAGATTTTTCTTTATTTTCCCGAAAATATTCTTCTACCCACCTTTTATCTTCTTCAATTATTATTTCTTGCCAATTTTTTTCAATTAATTCTTCTTGCCGAAATTGGGAAAGGGAGAGAAAATTGTTATTAACAAACTTAATATGCCCTTCTTTATCAAAATAAATTAACCCGAACTGAAAAGTATTACCAAAAATATTAAAAAATTCTTCAATCATTTAGAAATAATTTTAAACTTAAAATTTTTAAAAATCAATATTTATTTAATAATTACCAATTTTTGGAAATTCTTATTATCTTTAATAAAATAAACTCCTTTTTTTAAAAATTTTTGTTTAACTTCTTTGCCCAGTAAATCAAAAATCTTGTTTTTTGATAAATTATTTTTTCGAAAATTAATTTTTTCTTCTTTCTTTTGAGAAAGATGGCTTGCCATTCCAATAGCAAATGGTCGGGGAGTTAATGTAAAAATAGTTTCGGCAGGTGTTATTAAAGTGAATTTTAAATAACAATTATTACTAATAATATTGGGAATATGCCATTGGTAAAAACCAGTATTGGGGTAAGAATCAATAAGAACAGTAAAAGGTCCATTAGGACCATTGCTGGAAAATTCAATTTTTACATAGGAAGGATTTTGGGGATGATTAGGAACAGCCGAAAGCCATCTTATGAAATTAACCGAATTTGGCTGAAATCTTTCGTAACCACGGGGAAAAACGGGATAAATATTCAATCTTTGGGCGGAAGAAGTTTCTTTAAAAAATCTTGCCCGATTTCGATAATTTGGCCAAGAGCCTTCCCTCGCTACTAAAATTATATCCGGATAACCATTATGGTCACAATCGCCACCAACTTTTAATTCCTGTCCTGTTCCTGGGCTGGGAGTATTAATAGTCACTACCTCTTGCCATTCTCCTTGGCCATCGCCTAAATAAATTTTTAAAACACCGTTACCTTGGGCAATAATATCAATAAAGCCATCTATATTCATATCAAAAAGTTGAATTCTTTGAAAATTTCCCGTTGGAGGAAGAGACCCAGAGAAATTTTGCCAAGTGTCACCATTTTCATCAAAAATCCAAACTTCAATACCTCCTTGGGGATTAATAAATCCCAAATCCATACCTCCATCATTATCTACATCATTTAAAGCTACACTTTGATAACCAGTATTACCAGGAGAAGGTAAATTACGATGGGCTAAAGAGAAATTACCATTTCCATCACCAAAATAGACACTGCCAAATTGATGGGCACAAGCAAAATCCACATTACCATCTTTATTGATATCGCCAAAAACGAAATCCATATTAGAATTACCACCTATAAAACCAAAACTTCTTCGCCAAACTCCATTGCCTAAATTGAGATAGATATGAATACCATCATCATACCCAAAAGAATTAGAGCCGATATCCAAAAATCCATCATTGTTAACATCAGTAAAATCAGTGCCAAACATTCCCCAGTCTTGCCCGTGAGTAGCTAAACTATCATCCCAAGGATACCAATTTCGTCCAGTTCCGTCTCCTAAAGCCACTTCCATTAATTGGTCGCCAAAATCATCGCTTGAATAATTATGATGCATTCCGTAACCTACATCTAAGTAACCGTCATTATTCACATCGCCATAGGCAATGCCACCGTAACCAAAATTACCATTCATATAAACTTGCCAATTTCCTCTGCCGTCACCAAACCAGACCATTATTCCGTGCTGATCCGTGTTGATGTAAGGTGAGCCGTGGTCACCAATTGAAATTAAATCTAAATTGCCATCACAATTTATATCAACCATTTCAATTTCCAACCGGCCGCCTTCTAAAGTTGGAGGAATAAGGCCATTTGAAGACTCTTGATACTCTAAAATAGAAATAAAGAAAAACAAAAGAATCATAAAAGATTATAATTATCTTATTTGAAAAAATCAATATTTTTTTTATAATTTTGCTATGAATCCTTGGTATTATTTTACTCCCATCAGTTCACTTATTGCGATTTTATTTGTAATTTATTTAATTTTCAAAATCTTTAAAGAAGATGAAGGCGAGCCTGAGATGCGGAGAATTGCCGAAGCGGTGAAAGAGGGAGCAACAGCCTATTTGAAAAGACAATACCAAGTGGTGGCTATCTATTTTTTAATCCTTTTTATTATTCTACTTTACCTGGCTCTAAATAAGATGCTACCTATTTTTGTTCCTTTTGCTTTTATCACTGGTGGTTTTTTTTCAGGACTTTCCGGCTTTATAGGAATGTCAATTGGTGTCCGGGCCTCTTCGCGAACAACTAATGCTTGCAAAAGGTCTCTTAATGCCGGATTAAGAATTGCCTTTTCAGCAGGAATGGTAATGGGTTTAGTAGTAGTAGGCTTAGCATTGTTAGATTTAGCGATTTGGTATTTTATATTATCAAAGGTTTACCACTCTTTAGATATAGTTACCCGAATGGAGAAGATTACCTACACGATGTTAGGTTTTGGTATTGGTGCTTCTTCGCAGGCACTTTTTGCTAGGGTGGGCGGAGGTATTTATACTAAGGCTGCCGATGTTGGTGCTGATTTAGTAGGTAAAGTGGAAGTAGGTATTCCGGAAGATGATCCGAGAAATCCAGCAGTGATTGCTGATAATGTGGGTGATAATGTTGGTGATATTGCTGGAATGGGAGCCGATCTTTATGAATCTTATGTGGGCTCTATCGTAGCGACGATGGCTTTATCTTGTGCTGCGGGATTAAAAGAAAATGGCGTTCTTTTGCCATTAGTAATTGCCAGTATCGGAACAATTGCTTCAATTATTGGGTACTTTTTTGTCCGGGCAAAAGAAAAAGCCAGTCAAGCGGTTTTACTTATAGCTTTAAGGAGAGGAATTTATTTAACTGCTTTTTTAATAGCGTTATTTGCCTTTTTCGCCGTAAAAGCTATTATGGGTAACGAATATATTAATATCTATTGGGCAATTTTGGCAGGTCTTTTAGCAGGAATTGGAATTGGTTTTTTTACTGAATTTTTTACTTCTGATGCCTATTTACCAACCCAAAGTTTAGCAAAGGCAGCAACTGCTTCACCAGCAACAGTAATTATTGAGGGAATTTCTGTAGGAATGCTTTCCACTTTATCGGTGGTGATTATTGTTAGTGTTGCGGTGATGTGTAGTTTCTTCCTAACAGGTGGTTTTACTAACCCTTTTTTAGGTCTTTACGGAATCGGAATTTCAGCAGTCGGAATGCTTTCTACCTTAGGAATTACCTTAGCCAGCGATGCGTACGGCCCGGTGGCTGATAATGCTGGTGGAAATGCCCAGATGTCCAATCAACCACCTTATGTGAGAGAACGGACCGATGCCTTAGATGCTTTAGGAAATACTACCGCCGCTACGGGAAAAGGATTTGCTATTGGGTCAGCTGCTTTGACTGCTCTTGCTTTGATTGCTTCTTATCGTGATGAAGTGAGAATTGTGAGTGGGGGTAAAAAAGTATTAGATTTATTTCTTTTAAATCCAAGATTAATTACTGGAATATTTATTGGGGCAATGTTGCCTTACGCCTTTGCTTCCCTAATTATGAAAGCGGTTGGGAAGACAGCTCAAAAGATTGTGGAAGAGGTGAGAAGACAATTTAAAGAAATTGCTGGACTTTTAGAAGGAAAGGCAAAACCGGAATATGGGAGAGCTGTTTATATCTGTACAAAAGCTGCTCAAAAAGAAATGATTTTACCTGCTTTTTTAGCAATTATTGCCCCAATTGTCAGTGGTATATTTTTAGGGGTAGAAGGAGTGTGTGGGCTTTTAGTAGGTGCGTTAACTTCTGGTTTTGCTTGTGCGGTAATGATGGCTAATTCCGGTGCCGCTTGGGATAATGCCAAAAAATATATTGAAAAGGGAAATCTTGGTGGTAAAGGTTCTCCAGTTCATAAAGCAGCGGTTGTAGGTGATACAGTTGGTGACCCTTTTAAAGATGCTGCCGGTCCTTCATTAAATATTTTAATTAAACTAATGTCAATGGTATCGATCGTTTTCTTAGGTTTTATATTGCGAACTTCACTATTTAAATAATAGCCATTCCTTTATAACGGTCTTTTAATTCTTGCTTTTTACCTTTATTCCAGGCAGATACTCTTGAGAAATAACCGGTTACTCTCGTGATGTGGTCAACATTTTTTGATTGGCAATAGGGGCATATCTGTTTTAAACCCCGAATAGTTTTTAAACAAGTATTACAAGTTGTAAATTCTGGCGAAAAAGTAATTTGGGCATTTCGGGTATGGTAAAAGGTTTTTATAACAAAATTAGCGATACTTTCTTTACTTGGTTTAGTATCCGCTAACCAAATGTGGGTCAAGGCTCCGGCTTCAATAAGGTCGTGAAATTTTCCTTCTTTATATACTCTTTCTATTGGAGAAATAGGAAGACTGATGTTTAAATAAGTAGAATTGGTGTAATACACACTATCTTTAGAAATACTGCCTTTGATAATATTTCTTGCTTTTTCATAATAATATTCTAAATCCAATTTAGCCAATCGATAAGCACAACTTTCTGCCGGTGTCTGTTCCAAGACAAAACGCATATTATAAAGTTTAGAATATTTGTCACAAAGATATTTGAGGAAGGCAATTACCTTTAGACCAAACTTAAAAGCTTCCTCATCTTCGTGTAATTCTCTTCCCAAATGATATTGGACCATTTCATTCAGTCCGAGAATACCAATAAGATAAGTAACCCGGTGCATTCTTAAATAAGGTTCACCATCTCTTTCCATGGCTAATAATGCTAATGGACCTTCATCTTTTAATTTTAATAAATTTTCTAAAAATTTTTTCTTTTGGATATGAGCTTTTATCGCTAATCTGAAGAATTCCTCAATTTTCGTAAAAAGTTTTTCGTCGTTATGTTCGCTTAAATAAGCGATACGAGGAAGATTTAAAGTTACATTTTGTAAAGCACAATAACGCATCTTCCAAGGTTGTTGAGCATCTTTTAGGTCATTTTCATCCAATCTAAAGGCTAATCGGCAGCATTCGGAAATTTTAGCTGTGCCACCACGGTCAAAAACAAAATAAGTGTTACCCTTGTCGCTAGCAACTTCCGAAATAAGGTCTAAAAATTCTTTATAACCTTCCGTTTGGAAAAATCTTTCAGTTATATGAACTAAAGGTTTTGGGAAAAAGAAAGGTCGGTGGCTTCCGTCACCTTCCAAATAAACATAAAAAATTGCTTTTAAAAACCTTTGGGCTTCTTTTAAATAATCTTTGTAATATTTTCCGGTGTACTCGCCTCCGGGACCAATTGCTGGTGTGTTTTCAAAATGGGCAGGTATCTCCCAATATAAATTTAAATCAGAAAAAATTGCTTGTCCACCCCGAGCAACATTTTGTTGGGAATATTCAAAAATAAGCATTTGAGCTAATTGATATAGGTCCTTATCCGACATCCCTACTAAAAAAGGTGCAAAAAATATGTTGACTGCATCCCAACCAATAGCGCCAGCAAAATGTCCTTGCAAAGCAGCCGAAAATTTTACCATGTGGGCAAGTAAAGTTTCTGGATGTTTTGCTGGTTTAGCAATAGATAATGCTCCTGGTAAAGAAAGGCCAAATTTTTTTACATATTCAATAGATTGTCCAGAACAATAGGGTCGATTGATAAAACCTAAATCGTGGATATGGATATCCCCATAAATATGGCTATTCGCTACATCTTCACTATACACTGCTTCTAAAGCATATTGCTTGTTAATAGCTTCAGCCAATGTGAGATTAGTTCCTTCCGGACAATGAGGAGTATTAGCATTTTCTTTGTTTCGGTAGAATAAAATTTTTTCCACATCATATAAAGGAATTCCCAATCTTTGGTGCTTTTTCCTTATTTCATAAAGTCCTCGCTCAATTAATTTGGTATTTACTAACTCTCTTATTAAACTCGTAGTGATAACTTTTGGTTGTGCTTTTTTGATGAAATCTTCTACTTCCTGAGCAATTTCTTTAGCAACTTCTTCGTTTAAAGTAGTCTCTCGTACTAAAGCGTTGATAATTTTATTTTTATCCCATTTTTCTATTTTTTCTAAAGAAGTCTGTACGAATAAAGCAAAGTCAGTAGATTCTTTAACTTCAAAAGTAAAAGGTAGTTTCTTTTGGGTAGTTTCTTTCATAAACATTTTTCGCCGGTGATAATCGTTATAAACCTTTAAAATATCATTATAAGAATAATAGCTTAACACCTTTTCTACCGTTTTTCTTATCATTTCGGTGGTGATTAGACGGTTGCCATTTTCTATTTCTAATAGGTCAAGGACTTCTTTAGTTAATTTTTTAAAAACTTCTTTATCCGAATAACCAATCTCTTGGGCAGCATTGTAAATACTGAAAAATAATTTATTAAAAGAAAAAATTTCTTTTCTTTTATCATTTTTTTCTACTAATAACATCGCATCATTTTTTACTTTCATTATTTTCCTCCTTTTTAATTTTTTTAATTTCGGAAATAAATTCGTCAATGCTTTGAAAATTTTTATACACCGAAGCAAAACGAACATAAGCGACTTCATCGATTTTTCTTAAATGTTCTAAAACTTTCTCACCGAGATATTTTGATTCTACCTCTAAAAGATTTTTTTCAACCATCTCTTTTTCAATAGTATTTACAATTTCGTTAATTTTTTCTTGGGAAATATTTCTTTTTCTACAAGCAAGAACAATTCCTTTTATAATTTTTTCTCGGTTGTATGGTTCCCTCCGACCATCAGATTTAATTACCATTAAAGGTATCTGTTCAATGTACTCAAAAGTAGTAAAACGAAAACCGCAATTAACACATTCTCGCCTTCTTCTTATTGCCTCTCCCTCTAATACCTGGCGAGAATCTATTACCCTATCGTTATCTAATCCGCAATTCGGACATTTCATATCAATATATTGTATTATATAATAATATAGCACAAAATATTGGAAAGTCAAACATAAAATTTAAACTATATATTGTGTGAAAAATTTTTTAATACAAAATATTGAAAATTAAATTTGAGATAAAAGTGAATAAATAAATTGGGGATAAGTAAGAATTTTTACGCAATATTCCTTTTCGTTTTCTTTAAAATCCATTACGTAACTATTTCGATATATATAAGATAAAATAAAGCCTTTTTCTTTCTTTATTTTTAAAGTTTTTCTTTTTAAAAAATTTTTCATTTTTTTTCTGATAAAATTTTTTAATTTTTCTAAATTGATACCTTTTAACGCCGAGATAAAAAGCGCTTGCGGATATTTCCTTTTAAGACGCAGGTATTGAGCTTTTTCAAAAAGAAGGTCAATTTTATTAAATACCAAAGTAATCTTTTCTGGATCACAACCGAGGTTTTTCAAAGTCTCTTCAACAATATTAATTTTTTCTTCAACATTTTCAGTAGTTACGTCCACTAAATGAAGAATTAGGTCGCTTCTTTTAATATCTTCTAAAGTAGCGTGAAAAGCAGTAATTAGTTGCGGTGGTAAATTTTTAATAAAACCGACGGTATCAGTTATTAAAACTTTGATGTTAGGATAAATTTCAAAAGCTTTTGTGTTGGTATCCAAAGTAGCAAAAAGTTCTTCGGAAATATAAACATCTTCTTTAGTTAAAGCTTTAAAAAGAGTGGATTTTCCC
This sequence comes from uncultured bacterium, assembly GCA_964505415.1. GTDB lineage: Bacteria > Hydrothermota > Tepidihabitantia > Tepidihabitantales > DTDR01 > DTDR01. The sequence goes on from CAZDHW010000007.1 coordinate 30,559, forward strand.
GAATTAGTGTACCCAGCTAAAGCAATCTTAAAAAAATATTCTCTTTGTTCTCTTTGTAATTCTTTTGTTTTTTTTATTTTTTCTAAACTTTTCTTTAAAAAATAAATCCTTTCTTTGATTTTTCTTCTGTCCACTTCTAGTTTCTTTTCTCCCGGACCCCGGGTTCCGATGCCGCCTCCTAATTGAGAAAGTTCTTCTCCTTTACCGGTAAGCATTGTCAATTGATAATTAAGCTGAGCAAGTTCAACTTGTAACATTGCTTCGGTGGTTTTGGCGTGGCGAGCAAAAATATCTAAAATTAATGCCCGTCGATCAATAGTTCGAACATTTGTTTCTTGTTCAATATTTCTTACTTGAGAAGGAGTCAATTGATTATCAAAAATTAATAAATCAATATGATATTTTTCACAAATTTCTTTTAATTCTTTAATCTTACCTTTTCCCAACAAAGTTCTTGGCGACGGATTTTCTTTTACTTGAATGAAACTTCCGATTACTTCTCCTCCGGCGGTTTGGGTTAAAGCTTTTAACTCTTCTAAATCAGCGATCTTTTTATATTTTTCTCTATTATTCTTTACTAAAGCTACTAAAATTACTCTTTCCTTCATAATTTTTTAAGCGAATAAAAAACCCTTTGAAGGAAAGTTAAAAAATTACCGATAGTTAAGATGATTAAAAGATAAATAAAATATTTTTTTAAAAATAACGAGCCGACAATTAATAACAACATTCTTATGGGTCTTTCAAATATTCCAATTTTACATTCGATACCGGTTCCCTCGGCTCGTGCCCGAACATAGCTCACTAAGAAGGATGTAATTAATGCCAAAAATGGATAAATTATTCCTAAATTGTTTTTGTAATAATATAAAAAGATTCCTAAAAAAATAAAAAATTCGCTTAAACGGTCGATTACTGAATCTAAAAATGCTCCTTTTTTACTAACCATTTTCCTTTGGCGAGCAAGTTCCCCATCAATCGTATCAGCTAAAGCAATTAATATTAAGAAAATGCCAGCAACAAAAAATTTTCCTTGAAAATAAAAGTAATAAGCAATAATTGAAAAAAATAAACCACTCAAAGTAATAAAAGTGGGGGAGAGTTTTAAAAAGATAAATATTTTGATAAGAAAATTAAGATTTTTCAAAAATCTCCTTTTAGTTTCTTCTTTCATTCTTCTTTTCCCTTCATCACAATTACAATTTCACCTTTTATTCTTTTTTCTTTTTCCAATTTTTTATTTAAAATTTCAATTATTTCACTTGTTTTTCCCCGTAGCACCTCTTCAAATTTTTTAGTGAGTTCTCGGCAAAGGACAATTTCCCGGTCACCAAAAATTTCTAAAAAAGTCTTTAAAGTTCGCATTATTCGATAAGGTGATTCGTAAAAAATTATTGTTCTTTCTTCGTTGATTAAATTGAGCAATCGTTTTCTCTTTCTGCCTTCTCTTTTGGGCAAAAAACCTTCAAACACAAAACGGTCCGAAGGCAATCCCGAGATGATTAAACCAGCAATCATAGCGGCGGGTCCCGGAACAGGAGTTACTTTTATTCCTTCCTTTATTGCTTCTCTTACTAAATAATAACCAGGGTCAGAAATTACTGGTGTGCCCGCATCAGAAACTAAGGCTAAGTTTTCTCCCTTTTTTAACATTGTGATGATCTTTGGGGTTTGGATAAATTTGTTATGTTCGTTATAGGTAATTAATGGTTTTCTAATTTGATAATGATTAAGTAATATTCTTGTTCGACGAGTATCTTCACAAATAATAGCAGAAACTTCTTTCAAAGTTTCTAGGGCTCTTAAAGTAATATCTTTTAAATTGCCTATTGGTGTGGCTACTAAATAGAGTATGCCGCTCATTTATCCGAATGATTAATCAACCGTAAAACGTCTCCCGCAAGATAAAAAGAACCAGTTACTACAACTAAACCTTTTTCTTTGTTAGCTTTTTTAAAAATATAATCAAAAGCTCTTCTTACCACACAAAAAGTTTGGTGATTTATTTTTAAAACTTTAGCAATTTTTTTTAACAATTTTAAAGAAGCAGCTCTTTTAGTTTTTGCTTTGGTTAAAACAATTTCTTTTGCGATTGGCTTTAAAATTTTTAACATTTTGTAAATATTTTTGTCTTTAGAAACCCCAAAGAGAAAATAATATTTTTTGGCACGATTCATTTTTTTTAGAGTTTCTTTAAGACATTTTATCGAAATCGGGTTGTGCGCAGTATCAACAATAATAAATCCACCATTGTGAGAAATGTAAGAAATTCTTCCTAAAAGAGGTACATTATTTATTGCTTTTTTAATATTAGAGTAGTTGATCAATTTATAATCTTTATGAAGAAAGTGAAGAGTGGTAAGAGTTAAACCAATATTTTCTTTTTGAAACTCCCCAATTAAATTAGTATGGAGAATATCTTCCTTTAAATTATTTCCAAAAGAATTTTTCAAAAATTTAACACAGAAAGTAGTGCCGGCGGGTGAAATTTCAATTAATTGAAAGGAAAAAAAATCATCGCTATAAAAAATTTCGGCATTTTTTTCTAAGCATACTTTTCTAAAAATTTTATCTACAGATTTTTTTTGCCTAAAAGTTATTAAAGGTGTTTGGAAGTGAATAATCCCAGCTTTTTCGTAAGCAATTTTGGTTAAAGTATCGCCTAAAATTTCTGTGTGGTCATAATCAATTCGGCAAATTATCGAAACAATTGGTTTGACAACATTAGTAGCGTCTAGTCGACCTCCTAACCCTACTTCCAAAACAGTGAAATCGGGTTCTTTTTTTACAAAATATAAAAATGCAATAGCCGTTAATGCTTCAAAGAAGGTTAATTTATGTTTTATTATTGTTTTTTTTAAGTGAAAAATTAATTCGGTAAATTCATTTTTTTCAATTAACTGGTTTTGAAACATGATTCTTTCGCGAAAAGTAATTAAATGAGGCGAAGTGTAAAGACCAACTTTGTAGCCACATTCTTTTAAACAAGTAGCTAATAAATTGGCAGTAGAACCCTTTCCTTTTGTTCCAGCAATTAAAATTGGATTCTTCAAATAAAGATGGGGATTGCCAATTTCCGAAAGAAAATTAAGAAAGCGGATTAGTTTAAAGTCATTATAATTTGCTTTTTTTCGTTCGTAATTTATTAGACTTGACAAAAAAATTATTGCTTTCTTATAAGAATCCATAATTTTAAATGTTATTTAATAAATATTACTAAACTTTGTTTTAATTTCAATGATATAAAATTTTTAATTTAAAATAAATTTTTGTGAATTTTAAAATATTTTAAATTAAAATTTCTAAAAAGGTGCCTTAATTAAAATTTAAAAAAATTTTGAAATAAAAATTTTTAATTGAATTTGTAAGTTATATAATTTCAATTACTTAAAAATAAAGTTAAAAATTAAAAAAAAGCTTGACATTTCAGCAGATTTTAATTATATTTGTGGTAATGAATGGTGAAAAAATAAATATTAATGGTGAAAAAATAAATTTAAATGGGGATAAAAGGATTTATAATTTTACAGGAGTTTATTTTCATAATATAGACGAAAAAGGCAGGGTCGCGGTTCCGTTATCTTTCCGTTTAGCCCTTCCACAAGAATCAAAAGATAGATTATTTATAAGCCCAGGCCTCAGTAAAACAATCTTTTGTTATCCCACCCCTGAATGGGAAAGATTTCGGGACCGGATCCTGCCTTTTTTTTCCTATTATGAAGAGAGCGAACGAAAAATTCTATGGTGGTTTAGTCTAAATACTTTTGAAACCTCTATTGATAACCAAGGGCGAATTCTTTTGTCCGAGGATTTAAGAAGGTGGGCAAATTTATCGAAAGTGGCAGTGATTTTTGGTGCGGTTTATTATTTTGTGATTTGTAATGAAGAAAAATATAAAGAAATAAAGATGTATGGCGAAAGTAATTATGAAAATTTTATTAAAAAATTATACGAAGATGGAAAGATTCGTTAACGAGATTTTTCATACACCGGTAATGTTAAAAGAGTTGATCGATTTTTTCTTTCTTCCTCCTCAGCAAGTAATAAATAAATATTTTCCTCAAAAAAAAATAATCATAGAAAAGAAAAAAGAAACCCCCCAAATTTTTGTGGATGCTACTGCTGGTGGTGGTGGTCATTTATTTTCTTTAATCAATTATTATCAAAAAAATTTTCCTCAAAATTTCTGTGATACGATTTTTGTGGGAATAGATATAGATAAGGAAGCAATTATTTATTTAGAAGAAAAGAAAAAAAGATTTAATTTTGATAATCTTTTTATTTATTGGGATAATTATGTAAACATAAAAAAATTATTTGAAAGGGAACACTTCGAAAAAAGACCATCTCGAATCTTGTTTGATTTAGGAATCTCTTATTATCAAGCTAAAAACTCCGAGAGAGGCTTTTCTTTCACAGTAGAAGGTAAAATTGATATGCGTTTCGATCAGATTAGAAAGAAGATGACAGCTTTAGACATTATTAAAAAAGCAAATTTAAAGAAGTTAAAAAAAATTCTCAAAGAATTTAGTGAAGATCCGAAAGCAGCTCAAATAGCTACAAAAATTTTTTATAAGAAAAAAACGATTCACACTACTTACGATTTAAAAAAAATAATTCTTGCTTGCGGAGGAAAAGAAAGTGTTCCTCGAATTTTTCAGGCTTTACGCATTGCCACTAATGATGAATTGGAAAATTTAAAAATAGGTTTAAAAGAAGCCTTTTGGCTTTTGAACGACGGTGGGAGGTTAGCAGTAATTTCTTATCATTCTCTGGAAGATAAAATTGTTAAAAGATATTTTAAAATGTGGAAAGAAGAAAATAAAGGAGTTATTTTAACACCCAAACCAGTAACACCTTCTTCTTTAGAAATTGAAAATAACCTGTGCGCCCGAAGTGGAAGACTTAGAGTTTTTCTTAAATATGAAAAAAATTAATTTGCTTTTTTTTGTTGTTTTTCTTTTTGGCTTTTTTCAGTTGATTTTAGTATACAAAAACTTCAGGTTGATGAGTAAGGTCTCCAATTTGGAGGAAAAGAAAAACATGTTAGTAATTAAAATAAAAAAAGAAAAAATTCTTTTGGATAGTTTATCTACTCTTATTTGTTCTTTATTTTATGATAGTTTAGAAATGAAATTAACTAATGATTTTTCTACTGAAATAGGTAATGAAGTTGCTGAAGAATTACCCGGTTCAGTAATTGCTAAAAAAGAAAATGGTAAAGAATGATTATTGGAAATTTAAACTAGCTCGAGTTTATTTTTCTTTAGTTTTTTTATTTATTCTCGGTTTATTGATAAAATATCAAATTCTTGAGCATCGAAAATATAACTTAGTAGCTGCTACCTATCATTTAAAAAAAATTATACTTTTACCTAAAAGAGGAGAAATTTTTGATAAAAAAGCAAGAGTTTTGGCAACTAACGTACCTATTTTCGAGTTAGAAGTACATCCCTCCTATTTAAATGCTGAACAAAAAGTTAAAGCTTGCTCTTTACTTTTGAAAGTTTTTCCGCAGCATTCCTTTGAGACCATTTATAATTTATTAAAAAAAGACCGGTTTTTTTATCTTACTAAAAATCTTGATTATCCTCTTGGAAAAATATTAGAAAAAGAAATAAATGAAAAGAACTTAAAAAATGCTTTAGTGCTAAAAGAAAATTTTTGTAGGTTATATCCGTTTAAAGAAGTTAGCAATTTATTAGGGAGAATAAACCGTCAAAATATTAGCCTGTGGGGGATAGAGAAAAAATTTGATAACTTTTTAAAAGGGAAAGAAGGCTATTGGTATTTACAAAAAGATGCTTGTGCTAATCTTTATCCTTATCCCAATTATCCCAAAGTCGAACCGATAAATGGAGAAAATATTTTTTTAACTATTGATTTAGATATTCAAAGAATGGTGTACGAAGAATTAAAAAAAGCGGTAGAAAAAGAAAATGCGAAACGAGGAAGTTGTATAATTATTGATTGCGAAAGTTTAGAAATTTTATCTATAGTTGACTATCCAGATATTAATCCTGAGTTTTTTTATTTGACCCCAGCAAGCATTTGCGAAGAATTTGAGCCCGGTTCAATTTTTAAATTAGTAATTTTAGCTACTATTTTAGAATCTTCGCAGAGAGAGATTTTCTTAAAACAACAATATGATTTGCGAACTGGTTATCTACAAATCGGCAAAAAAAGAATTTACGATGCTGAAAAAAAGAAATTAGGAATTATTGATTTTTATGATATTTTTGTTTATTCTTCTAATATTGGTGTCTCCCAATTAGCACTGCAATTAGGAAAAGAGGAATTTTATAAAATGATTAAAAAATTTCGTTTTGGAGAAAAAATAGAAATTGGGATTTTTAATGAAGCTAAAGGTTTTATTCCTTATTTTAAAAACAAGAAGGTTACTAATATTGATTTATGTAACAATGCTTTTGGTCAAGGAATTAGAGTGAGTCTGTTGCAAATTGCGTTGGCTTATTTGGCGATTACGCAAAATGGTTATTATGTTAAACCTATACTAATCAAAAAAATTGGTGAAAAAGTATTTAAACCAGAAACTTTAGAAAAAATTATGGATGAAAAAAATGTTCTCATAATTAAAGAAATTTTACACAATGTATGTTTAAAAGGAACGGGAAAATTGGCTAATTTTTCTGAAAATATTGAGATTTGTGGTAAAACTGGTACTGCTCAAAAGTTTGATAACCAATTAGGTTGTTATTCTTCTAAAAAATCAATAGTTTCTTTTGTTGGTTTTTTCCCAAAAGAAAAACCGAAATATTTAATTGCCATTCTTTTGGATGAACCTCAAAAAAGTCGATTTGCTTCTGAGGGTGTTTGTCCAATTTTTAGAAGTATTGCTTATAAGCTTTATTATAGTAAAAATATTTTAGCTAAAGCAGAAAAACGATGAAGTTGTTCGAGTTAATTAAAGAAATAAACAGTTTAGAAATTGTGGGCGAAAAAAATATAACAATTGAAGGTGTTACTTCTTTTTCTAAAGCAGTAAAAAAGAATTATCTTTTTGCTGCTATTCCTGGTTTTAAAAGTGATGGTTTCTTTTATTTAGAAGAGGCAATTAAAAATGGGGCAGTAGCATTTTTATTGCCTCAGGAACGAAAAAAAGATATCGTGAAAAATAACAACTTTACTTATCTTTATACTTCGGAAATAAGAAAAACTTATGCTTTGATTTGCAAAAAATTTTATTTTCTTGAGAACGAAATTCCTTTTTTAATTGGTATTACTGGTACCCAAGGTAAAACTACTACTACTTATTTAATTAAACATATATTAGACTCATTTAATATCCCAAGCGGATTGATCGGTACAATTAAACATTTCGACGGCGAAAATTGGATAAAAGCTCTAAATACTACTCCGGAAAGCGAATTTATTTATTCTTTGCTAAATAAACTTACTAAAAGAAAAATTAAACATTGTGTAATGGAAGTTTCTTCCCACGCATTGGCTTTGGAGCGAGTTTACGGATTAGAGTTTAAAATTGTAGGTTTTACAAACTTAGGCCATGACCATTTAGATTTTCATAAAAATATCGAGAATTACAAAAAAAGTAAGAAAAAAATATTTGATTATTTAAAAGACGGGTGGGCGATAATTAATGCTGATGATAAGTTTGGTCAAGAATTGATAAAAGAGTTAAAGAAAAGAGAAATGAATATTCTTACTTATGGTATCCATTCTTCTTCAGCTTGTATAAAAGCTAAAATTACGAAGATAAATTTAAGCGGAATGGAATTTATTATTAAAATAAATGATAAAAATAAATTAATAAAAGGTTGGGCAAAAATTTTCGGCAAGCATAATTTGTATAACATTTTATTGAGCTTTTGTGCAGCTAAAATTTTAGGTTTAAATGAAAAAGAGATTTTAAACAAAATTGCTGAATTTAGCGGTGTTCCCGGAAGATTAGAGAAAGTAGAGAATAACTTAGGAATAAATGCTTATATTGATTTTGCGCATACTCCAGAAAGCTTAGAGGCGGTTCTTACAGTATTAAAGCCTTTTAGTAAAAGGTTGATATTAGTTTTTGGCTGCGGAGGTGAGAGAGATAAAGAGAAAAGACCTTTAATGGGAGAAATAGCTTGCAAATGGGCAGACATTGTGATTATTACGCAAGATAATAGTAGAAGAGAAAGTTTTGAGGATATTTTGCGTGATATTTTAAAAGGTGTGAATAAAGAGGTTTTAATAGAAGCTGATAGAAAAAAAGCAATCGAAAAAGCGGTTTCTTTAGCACAAAAAGGAGATACTTTGCTCATTGCTGGTAAAGGACACGAAAATTATCAAATTATTGGTGAACAAGTATTATATTTTAATGATAAAGAAGAACTTATGAAGGCTTTTAAGAAATGTTATATTTAATTTTAGCTCCTTTGAGAGATGTTTGGATAGGGTTTAATCTTTTTCGTTATATTACTTTTCGGGCTTTTTGCGGAAGTGCACTAGCAATTATTTTAGTTTTATTATTAGGTAAAAAGACAATTTCTTTTATAAAAAAGAAAAATTTCATTCAGCCGGTAAAAAAATTTATGCCCCCAAATCATTTTAAAAAAAATGTTCCTACAATGGGAGGAATTTTGATTGTTTTCTCAAGTCTGATTTCTTTTTTACTTTTTGCCGATCTTACTAATCGCTATATAATATTAGGTATCTTATCTTTCATTGCTTTTGCTATTTTGGGATTTTTTGATGATTATTACAAAATTAAAAGAAAAAAAGGAATGAATATCACAACCAAACTTATTTTAGAAAGCATAATAGCTATTGGGTTAATAATTTTTCTCTATCTTTGGGCAGAAAAAAAAGAATTGCGAGGAATAACCCAGGTTCTTTTTTTAAAGAACATTACTATTAATTTTAAATGGTTTTATCCAATAGTTGCTTTTATTTTTATAATTATTGTAAGTAATGCAGTAAACTTTGCTGATGGTCTAGACGGTTTAGCTAGCGGACTGATTGCCATTTGTAGTGGTGTATATGGAGTACTTGCTTATTGTGGGGGTAATTTTAAAATTGCTAACTATCTTAATTTACTTTACATCAAAGAAATTGGTGAATTAAGTATATTTGCTTTAATTCTTATGGGAGCGTGTTTGGGTTTTCTATGGTTTAATGCCCATCCGGCAGAAATTTTCATGGGCGATGTTGGCTCTTTACCTTTGGGAATGATGTTAGGTTATTTAGCTTTAGCTGCTAAGCAAGAGATGCTATTCATTTTCGCTGGCGGAGTGTTCGTTATCGAATTTTTGTCGGTTTTTTTACAAGTACTTTATTTTCGGTTAACAAAAGGTAAAAGAATTTTTCTAATGGCACCCTTACATCATCATTATGAATTAAAAGGTGAAAAAGAAGAAAAGATAGTAGTACGTTTTTGGATTATGGGTTCCCTTTTGGGAATAATGGCTTTAGCAAGTTTAAAAATAAGATGAAGTATTTAGTGTTAGGTTTAGGAAGACAAGGAAAAGGTATAGTTGAGTTTCTTTTAGAAAATAATGAAATCGTGTACGGCTACGATAAAGATATAGAAAAAACAAAAGAATTTGTTAAACATAAAAACTTTTACCCGGTAGTAGAAGAAGAAATAATAAAAATGAAAAATGTAAAAAATTTGTTAGTTATTGTGAGTGCTGGAATTAGTAATGAGAACCCAATTTTACAACCATTACTCAATTTTTGTGAGGTGATTTCTGACATTGAATTTGTCTATCATTATATAAAAGATAAAACTATTATTGCGATTACTGGAACTAATGGAAAATCAACTACTACTTGTTTAATAGGCGAAGTTTTATTAAAGGATAAAAAAGAAGTTTTTTATGGCGGCAATTTAGCCCCGGGAAAACCGGCTATTGAAGCTGTTCGTGAAAAAAAAGAATTCAACGTATTAGAAGTTTCCTCTTTTCAATTGGCAAGAATAAAAAATTTTAAACCCCACATTGGTGTACTACTAAATATCGCTTATGACCATTTAGATTGGCATAAAAATTTTGAAGAATATTTTAAAGCAAAAATAAGAATCTTTGAAAATCAAACAGAAAAAGATTATTGCGTAATTAATAAAAATCTTATTCACCATCATTGCTTTAAAACTCCAAGATCTATTATTTATACCTTTTCAACCTATGATAAAAATGCAAATGCTTATTATGAGGAGTTAAGAAAAGATTTTTATATTAATTTGAGTAATATTGCCAAGAAAATTTTAAATGCAAAAGAATTGCAATTAATTGGAAAACATCATCAAGAAAATATTTTGGCTACTATTTTGGTAAGTAAAATTTTAGAAGTGAAAGAAGAAGTTTTATTAACGGTATTAAAAAATTTTAAAAATTTGCCTCATCGCTTGGAGTTAGTAATGGAAAAAGAGGGGATCAGATATATTAATAATTCAATGTGTACTAACCCAACAGCTGGTATAAAATCTTTGTTGGCTTTTGAAAACAAAGTAATTTTAATTACTGGTGGAAAAGAAAAAAATTTACCCTTAGAAGATTACGTAAGAACAATTTCGGAAAAAGCAAAATATGTAATTTTATTTGGCGAGAATAAAGAAAAATTGAAAGAAAAACTTTTAGCAATTGGTTACAAAAATTTTTCATTAGCGGAAAGTTTAAAAGAAGCAGTGATGAAGGCAAAAGAAATGAGTCAAAAGGGAGACATTATTCTTTTTTCGCCGGCTTTTGCTAGTTTTGATTATTTTCAGGATTTTATTGAAAGAGGGGAGAAATTTAAACAAGTAGTATATGAAATTGAAAAAAGCAAAAATTGATTTAGTTTTTTTAGAAATAATTTCATTGCTTACCTTTTTTTCGCTTTTAGCAATTTACTCTTTCACCATGATTGAAGGTCCGGTTTATTTCCAAAAGCACCTTTTCCGAATAATTTTAGGGATTATTGCTCTTTTTATAGGAATTCTTATACCCTACGAATTTTGGAGTGGTAAACGAGCAAAAATTTTGTATTTTTTAGCTTTGGTTTTACTTTCTTTGACTTTTCTTTTTTCTAATACCATTAGACAATTTTCTTTACTTTTTTTAAAATTTCAACCTCAAGAATTTTGTAAGATATTTTTGCTCTTTTTTGTAGCCGATTTTTTATCTAAAATGAAGGAAGAAAAAGCACAGATAAAAGGAAAAGAGTTTAATAAATTTCGTATAGAATACTTTTTAATAATTTTGGTAATTCTTTTAGTCCTTTTTCAACCAGCAATTGGTACTGCAGTGATATTATTTGCTTCTGTGTTGGTAATGTTTATTTTCGCGGGAGTAAAGCCAAGTGTTATATTTTCTTATGTTTTTGTTATTACCTTTTTGATTTTTGGGGTAATAAATGTTTTTCCTTACGCAAAAAAACGGTTTAAAAAATTTAAAGAAGGAAAAACTTATCAACAATACCATTCTCAGCTAGCTATTGGTTCCGGAGGTTTATTTGGAAAAGGAATTGGTTGTGGCCGGCAAAAATTCAAATTTTTGCCCAAAATTCATACTGATTTTATTTTCTCGGGTATGGCTGAAGAATTGGGTTTTGTTCCGATGTTGTTTTTATGGTTAGGTTATTTTATTCTTTTATGGCGAGGTTTAACAATTGCTCAAAATGCCGGTAATAATTTTGGAAAATTATTTGGGGTTGGTTTTACTTTTATGCTTTCTTTTTATATTTCCGTTCACATTTTTTCGGCATTCGCTCTTATTCCGGTAACTGGGCAACCCTTGCCTTTTATTTCTTATGGCGGTAGCGCTTTAATAAGTAATCTTTTTGCAAGCGGAGTGATGTTAAATATTTCTCGGGAAAAAAAGTTTTCTTATGAGTTTTAAAGGCAATATTTTTATTAATGCTGCCATAACGGGTGGCCATATAATGCCAGGTATAAGCATTGCCGAAGAGTTAAGAAAATTAAATTTTAATTGTATATTTTTAGGGAAAAAGGGTGGTTTAGAGGAAAACTTATATAAAAAATATAATTTCTCCTATTTTCTTTTACCTTTTTATCACCCTTTTGGCAAAGGAATAAAAGAAACCTTATTTTTCTTTTTAAGTTTAGGATATAATATATTAAAATTATTTTATCTTTATTGGCATTTTAACCCTAAGGCATTAATTGCTACGGGAAATTATTCTTGTATTTTACCAATTATTATAGCTAAAATTTTCTTAAAGCCGGTATATCTTTTAGAACAAAATACAGTTTTAGGCAGAACGGTTAAATATTTTTCAATTTTCGCAGAAAAAGTTTTTTTAGGTTTTCCTATTTTTAATAGTTCTTGTCTTTCCCAATCTAAGTTTTTATATACGGGAAATCCTTTACGAAGAGAAATAGTTGAAGAAAGTTTTAAAGAAAAAGAAGAAAAATATTGTTTGATTTTAGGAGGAAGTTTAGGGGCTAAAAAATTAGTAGAAATGGGTTTGACTTTGGCCGAGGAATTTCCTCAAGAATATTTTTTAATTCAAGCAGGAAGAGAAGAAGCATTTGCCAAAAAGATAATTGAAGATAAAAAATTAAAAAATGTTAAAATTTTCAATTTTCACCCTTGCATTCAAAAATATTTTAAAAAAACAAAAATTGTAATAACACGGTGTGGCGGTATTACCCTTTCTGAAATTCTATGTTTTACCATTCCAGCAATTTTAATTCCTTATCCTTTAGCCAAAGATAATCATCAGCAAAAGAACGCTGAATATTTAAACAAAAAAACTGGCCTATATTTTTTAAAAGAAGAAAAATTTCACCATCTTAGAGAAGTATTTACTTTACTTTTAAAAAATAAAGAATTAAGAGAGAAAATAAAAGAAAGAATGAAGGATTTAGCCAATAAAGAAAGTGCTACTTTAATTGCTCAATATATTGTAAAAAAAATAAAAAAATGAAAAAAAGTAGTTTGACTTTTGTTAAAAAAAGATGGCAAATAAAAAAAATTCATTTAATTGGTATTGGTGGCAGCGGTATGTCAGGTTTAGCTCTTGTTTTAAAAAATTTAGGTTTTGAAATTTCTGGCTCTGACATTAATAAAACCGCATTAACTGAGTTCCTTCATAAAAAAGGAATAAAAGTTTATTATGGACATAGTGAAAAAAATGTAAAAAATGCTGAGTTAGTGATTTATTCTTCAGCTATCCCCCCTTCCAATCCTGAATTGGTTTGTGCAAAGAATTTAGGGATTCCTGTTATTCCGCGAGCGGAAATGTTAGGAGAATTAATGAGAATAAAATATTCAATTGCTGTGTCCGGTACCCACGGAAAAACCACGACTACTTCTTTAATTGCTCATATTTTAGAACTTGCCAAAAAAGATCCCACAGTAATCATCGGTGGCAGAATATTGAGTATGAATAGTGGTGCTAAATTGGGAAAAGGAGATTATTTAGTGTGTGAAGCTGATGAGTCAGATAAGAGTTTTTTAATGCTTTTCCCTACGGTAGCAGTAGTTACTAATATTGAACCGGAACATTTAGATCATTATGCTGATTTGACTTCTTTAAAAAATGCCTTCTTAGAATTTTTAAATAAAGTTCCTTTTTTTGGCTTCTGCGTAATTAATGAAGATGATAACAATTTAAAAGAAATAAAAAATTTAATAAAAAGAAAAGTTTTAAGTTTCGGTTTTTCAAACGAAGCTGATTATCAGATCAAAAATGTTAAATTACACAAAGATTTTTCTTTCTTTGAAATTTTTAAAGAAAATAAGAAATTGATTTCTATCAAAATTTCTTTATTGGGAATTCATAATGTTTTTAATGCCGCTGCCGCTGCAGTTGTAGCTTGCGAATTAGGTATAAAAAAAACGAAAATAAAAAAAGCCTTGGAGAACTTCGAGGGCATTGAAAGACGATTAGAAAAAAAAGGCGAAAAAAATGGTGTGATTTTTTATGATGATTATGCTCATCATCCCACTGAGATAAAAATGACTTTAAAAGCCCTGAGACAGAAATATCCAACCAATCGAATCTTCGCTATTTTTCAACCACATCGTTATACTCGAACGTTTTATCTTTGGGAAAGTTTTGGCGGAGTTTTTATGGAAGCGGATATTATTGTGATTACTGATATCTACCCAGCAAACGAAGCACCAATACCCGGAGTAAGTGGGAAGTTAATTTATGAGGCAGTAATTTCTAAAGAAAAAGATAAAGAAATTTATTATTTTGAAACTTTTGAAGAAATTTTTAGATTAATAACTAAAAAAGCCCAAAGAGGCGATGTAATAATAACCCTAGGTGCTGGGAATATTAAAGAATTATGCGAAAAATTTTTGAAGAAATAAAAGGATTAACAATCAAAAAAAATTTTCCTTTATCAAAAATTTCTTCCATTGGTATCGGAGGAAAAATTAAATACTTTTTTAAAATAAAGGATAAAAATTCTTTATTAATGTTAAGAGAATTTTTAAAAAAAGAAAAATACATATTTGTAGGTAAACTTACTAATATTCTCTTTTCTGATGGTTATTTAGACGGTATTATCATTCAATATCAAGATAAATCTTTTGAATATATTGACGAAAATCCGCCCAGGGTAAGAGTAGGTGCAGGAATAAGTCTTAACAACCTAATTTTGATGCTTCCAAAATTTTCTTTGTCAGGTTTAGAACCTCTTGTTGGTATACCTGGGAGTTTGGGAGGTGCATTGAAAATGAATGCTGGTGCTTTTGGAGTTACAATTGCTGATTTTTTAGAGGAAGTGGAGATTTTTTCTTTAAAAGAAGGATTTAAAACGATAAGAAAAAAGGAGATTAATTTTAATTATCGTTTTTCTTCCATAAAAGAGGATGAATTGATAGTGAGTGCCGTTCTGATTTTAGAAAAAAAAGGTAAACCTGATTTGATTCAAAAATATTTAAAAATGAGAAACAAAAAATTTCCTAAAGGCAAGTCTTTAGGCTGTATTTTTAAAAATCCTGGGGAATTTTCAGCTGGTAAACTTATTGAAGATGCTGGTTTGAAAAATTTTAGAGTCAATGATGCTATTGTCTCTGAAAAACATGCTAATTTCATTCTTAATTTAGGCACAGCTAGATTTTTAGATGTTTATGAATTAATACAAATTATTAAAGAAAGAGTTTACGAACGGTTTAACATTTTATTAACTGAAGAAATAAAAATAGTTGATTTTTAGAATGAAAAAAGAAAGAATTACCGCTATTGATTTAGGAGTTACAAAAATTAAATGTGCGATCAGTGAAATTGATCTCCAGGGCAAAATAAATATTCTGGGATTTAGTGAATCAGAAACCAAAGGATTTGATAAAGGAATTATCACTGATAGTGAAGCAGCTTTGGAATCACTTAGATCGGTTATCAGTGAAATTGAAAATGAAACCCAAATAAAAGTGAAGAAGACAAAAATCGTTATTGGCTTACAGGGTGAACATATAAAAGAACTACCTGGAGAAAGTAATAAAGACGATTTTACTAAACCGGTTCAAGCAGAAGATATTTATGAAATAAAAAGAAAAGCTCAAAGAATTTCTTTACCTTCAGAAATAATTGTGTGGCAATTAATTCCTTTAGAGTACTCTATTGATGGTCTTTCAGGAATTAAACAGCCTGTAGGAATGCCGGTTTTTAATAAGTTAACTTTAAAAGCCTTGCTTTTAACAATTCCTAAAAGTTGTTTGGCGACGATTGTAGAACTTTTGCACCAATTAGATCTTAGAAAATTTGAATTAATTTTCCAAAATGCTACTATCGGATTAGGAGTTTGTGACGAAGAAGAATTGATGAGAGGCGTTGCCGTCTTGGATATTGGCGGTGGATTGAATTTTGGAATTTATAAAAATAATGAATATCAAGCTGGTTTTAGTTTACCCTTTGGTGGTATTGCAGTTACTACTGACATTGCATTGGTATTTTTAACGCCTTATCATTATGCTGAAAAAATTAAAAGAGAATATGGTGTTGCTAAAAAAGAATATATTATTAATGATGTGCCTATTAATATTATTAATTATCAAGGAAAAGTTACTCGACGAATAAACCAGAGTCAATTATCCCAGGTCATTGAATGCCGATTAAGAGAATTATTACTTTTAGCTAAAGCTGAGTATGAGAAAAGATTGGTAGAAGAAATTCTGCCTTTAAACATTGTAATTACTGGTGGAGTGGCAAATACTCCAGGAATTGACAAATTAGCGGAAGAAATATTTTCTTTACCTACTCGCATTGGTTTTTCACCGACAATTAAAGAAAAAATTTCTCCTCCCGAGTTTACTAATCCTCAATTCGCCACTTTAATTGGGTTAATTAGTTATAAATTAAAAAAGAAAGATTATCAACCAGTAAGGGATATTGACTTTTTTGATAAAATAAAAATTTGGATAAAAAGAAAATTTAATTTTATATTAGAAGAATGAAAAGGAGGAGATATGATTTATCCTAGTGAAAAAACAAATAAATTAAAAATAAAGATTTTTGGCATCGGTGGCGGAGGAGGAAATATTTTGAATGCTGTAATTAGCTATCACCGGAATTTAAATTCTCCACTAGAAAATATTCAGCTTGAATATTTTACTCTTAATACCGATCGAAAGGCGCTTATAAACTCTTTGGCAGATCACAAAATTCAATTGGGGAAAAAACTTACCCAAGGTTACGGTTCCGGAGGTAACCCGGAGATTGGAGAACAAGCTGTTTTAGAAGCGGAAGGCGAAATACGCCAAGAACTTAAAAATACTGACTTGCTAATTTTAATTACTTGTTTAGGAGGTGGAACAGGTAGTGGAGCAACTCCTAAAATTGTCGAATGGGCAAAAGAAACAGATATTTTAACTTTGATAATTACAATTAAACCTTTTAGCTACCAAGGTAAAATGATTAATAGGATTGCTAAAATTTCTTTAGAAAAAATTGAAGATCTTTATCCTTCAGCAGTAGTAATTGCTAATGACCAAATAAGAGAAAAATTAGGTAATTTAGCAATGGAAGAGTCCTTTTCTACTATTAATAAAATGATAGCTATTGGACTTACGGATTTGATAAAAATAATTGATAATTCTCAATTAATTGGTATTGATTTGGCAGACATTAAAAATTTTATTTTTGAAAAAGGTAGAGGGATAATTACTTTTGGCGAAAGTGAAAAAAAGGAAGAGGCTTATGAAGCAGCACTTAATTCACCTTTAAGCAATAAAAATATTGAGTCCGCCAAAAAAGTTCTTTTCTGGGTTTGTGGCGATTCTTCCCTTTCGGTAGAAGATGTTAGTAATATTTTGGAAAAAATCTCTAAGAAAATAAAAAATCAAAATGTTAAAATTTTGTTTACTTTTATGAAAAATACTGATCTTAAAAAGAAAATTCGGGTTGGATTTTTTGCTACCGGACTTTTTAAAGACGCCATTGAAGATTGGGAGATGGATGAAATTTTAGAAAATCTAAGGAATGAAGAAATTGAAAAAAAATTAAATTTACCACAAAATGTTTTAGAAAAAAAAATTGACAAGAATAATATGACTTTACCTGCTATTTTACGGGTGCTATTTTTACAATTTTATTTATAACGATAGATAATTCGACCGCGATTTAAATCATAAGGTGATAGTTCAACAGTTACGCGGTCACCTTTTACGACTTTGATAAAATGGATTCGCATTTTTCCAGATACGTGAGCCAAAACGATATGGCCATTATCTAACTGAACCCGAAAGAAAGCATTTGGTAATACTTCAATTACTGTACCATCCATATGGATGACATTCTTTTTCTTTTCTTCTTTACCCATCGTAAGTTAAAATTTCCGGTTTCTTTTTCCCTACCAGTACTGTATGTTCAAAATGAGCAGAATAACCCCCATCAGCCGTTACTATCGTCCAGTTATTTTTTTTAGTAAAAACTTTTTCTGTAGAAAAATTTACCATAGGTTCAATTGCTAAAATCATACCGGCTTTCAAAATAATGCCGTTCATTTTTTGGATATAATAATTAGGAACTATTGGATCTTCATGGAGTTCCAAACCCACACCATGACCAGATAATTCTTTTACTACAAAAAAACCATTTTTTTCAACATATTCTTGAATTTTTCTTCCGATAGCCAAAAGAGAATTATTTTCATAAGCTTCTTCAATACCTAAATAAAGAGCTTTTTCAGTAACCCTAATTAACCGTTCGATCTCTGGGGTAGTTTTTTGACAGATAAAAGTTTTTGCTCCATCTGCATAATAACCGTCTTTCTTAACACCGACATCAATTTTTACAATATCACCTTCTTTTAAAATCCGCTCATCAGGTATTCCGTGAACTACTTCTTCATTAATACTAATACAAACTGCCGCCGGAAAACCTTTATACCCTAAAAAAGCCGGAAAAGCACCTTGAGAATAGATAAAATCCGCGCAGATTTTTTCTAATTCTTTTAAACTTATTCCTGGTTTAATTGCTTTTTCTATTAATTTAAGAGTTTTAGCAACTATTCTTCCGGCTTCTTTAATTTTCTCAATTTCTCTTTTAGATTTTATATAAATTGCCATTATCTTTTAATTTTCTTTATTATTTCCGAATAGACATAATCTCTTCCTTGATTGCCATCAATCCGGTATAAATTATTTTTCTTTTCGTAATACTCAATCAAAGGAAGGGTTTCTTTATAATAAGTGATTATTCGCTCTCTAATTACTTCCTCCTTATCATCATTCCTTTGAATTAAATTGCTGCCGCAAAGATCACAGATATTTTCAACTTTTGGCATTTTGAAATTTAAATTATAAATAGCGCCACAATTTTGGCAAACGCGTCGAGCCGTTAATCTTTTAATTATTTCTTCTTCGCTTAGTTCAATAAGAAAACAGAAATCAACTTTTTGGTTTCTTTGGAAAAGAAATTCATCTAAAGCCCTCGCCTGAGGAATTGTCCGAGGATAGCCATCAAAGACAATCTTTTTTTCGTAATTGTCTTTTAAAAAATTTTCTACAACCGTAATGACAATTTCGTCAGGAACTAATAAGCCATTTTCTAAATATTTTTTTACCTTATTTCCCAATTCACTTTCTTTACTTATTTCGTAGCGAAAAAGATCACCTGTTGAAAAATGGTAAAAGCCTTCTTTTTCTTTTAATAACTCGGCTTGGGTTCCTTTGCCGCTTCCTGGTGGACCAAATAATATTATTTTCATTAAATAAGTTTAATGAAAATAAAAAGTTTTATCAAGATTCAATAATAATTTGAAATTAAGAAGGTTATTAATAAAATTTAAAATCGTGGAAGAAGTTAAAATCCGATGGATGAGAGAAAGAGATTTGGAAGAAATTTTAAAAATTGAAAAAGAAAATTTTAAATATCCCTGGAAAAAAAGTTATTTTGAATATGATTTAAGAAGGCCAAATGCTTATTGCTTGGTTGCTGAACTAGATAACAAAATAATTGGTTATTTGGTTGCCTGGGAAATGGCTGATGAAATTCATTTAGCGAATATTTCGGTAGCTAAAAATTACCAAAGAAAAGGAGTTGGTACCAAATTAATGAATGAGTTGATTACTATTGCTAAATTAAGGGAGATAAAAAAGATTTATTTAGAAACCAGAGTTTCTAATATAGCAGCTCAAAATTTCTACCAGAAATTTAATTTTAAATATGCCTATCTCAGAAAAGGCTATTATAGCGACGGTGAAGATGCTTGGATTATGGAAAAAGAGTTATAAGCCTATTCTTGATATTGGTTATAACAAACAATTTCCGAAAGCGGTTTTCTACTCCTTTCTGGCGGTTCTTCAGCTGGATAACCTAAGGGAGTTAAGGCAATAACTTTTACTTCATCAGGGCATTTTAAAATTTTTTTAACTTCCTTTTCATCATAAGCCCCAATCCAGCAAGTTCCCAATCCTTCATTAGTAGCGGCCAGTACAATATGTTCCAAAGCAATCGCACAATCAACAGGATAAGAACTCCAGTATCCTCCCATTCTCCCCCAAGCGATTTTTTCTAAAGCAACCACACAGATAACAATTGGTGCTTCAGCAATAAATTTTTGGTTACGACAAGCAGGGACTAGCTCTTCTTTTATCTTGGGGTCGTCAATTACAATAAATTTCCACGGTTGAATATTTTTTGCTGAAGGAGCTAATCGACCGGCTTCTAAAATTCTTTCCAAAATTTCATCTGGTATAGGGTCAGGTTTGTATTTTCTTACACTTCTTCTTTTTCTAATTACCTCGTAGAAATCCATAATTTTAAATTATATGCGCCTGGCGCGATTTGAACGCGCGACCTGCGGATCCGGAGTCCGCCGCTCTATCCGTTGAGCTACAGGCGCTTTTTAAAATTTTAAAACTATTTTTTTTAAAATCAATATTTTATCAGAAATAAAAAGCAGTGGAAAAGGAAAGGCTAATTTCTTTTTCTTTGAAACCTTCTTTAAGATAAGAAAAATTCCAATTTAGGGAGAAGTTATTGCCAATATTTTGAGTGATTATCGAATTAAAATTGAAATAAAATCCTTTAGGTTCCCAAAAGGTTAGTTCTATTGGTAAAATTTTGTTTTTTTCGTAAAAACGATAGCCAATATTTAAAAGGGCGTCTAAATAGCAATTTTTGAAAATATAGATATTTCCTTTTATATGTAATCCTATTTTTTTTATTTTATAATTATCACTAATCGGCGAAAAATATCGATAATTGCTGAAGCTCAAAATTGGCGAAAAATTTAAGTTCTTTTTTCTTTTTATTTCCCAAAAAGGCGAAACTTCTATTTTTTGTTCTTGAAAATGATAAACATACGCTTTTCCTTTTTCATTTTGGAAATATTTAAAACTACTTCCTATATAAGTTTCTTCCAAAATTTCTTTCTTAGTAGTGACAGAATTTTCTAAATTACTAAATTTCACTTCTTCTTCGCTATTTTTAAAATAATTTCTTTGGTAGATTATTAATAATTCCTTAAGATAATAACTGCTATTGAAATTATAAAAAAAATTTTTTGAAGAAACGAGATGGGTATAAAAAGAAATCTCGGTTTTTTCTTTAAGCGAGATTTCTATATTGTTTTTAAACTCATTTTTAAGAATTATCTTACCTTTCCTCAAAGGAACAATTTCTTTAATATATTCACCTTTTTCATCAGGATAATATTCATTGGTAATAGTATCCTTTGCGTAATTTCCCTCACCCTTTTTTACTTTTACATATTTTACTTCTTTTAAAACCTCTTCCTCGTTAGTCAGGTTCCACTCTAAATTAAATTTTAAAAATTCTTTAAAAGAATAACCAAAATTTAAATTACCAAAATAAGAATTTTCAGCCGCTAAAACCGAAATTAAATAATCTTTTTTCAATTTGCCAAAAATAATAGTTGTTTTGGGATTATTATAATCAAAGCCAACTTTTTGAATCATCTTTCTTGCTACCTTTTCTTTTTCCTGCCAATAATCAAAGAAAAATTTTTTATCTTTAAAGTAAAAACTACTACCAAAAGAATTGGCTAAAAAATAATTACCACTATCAGTTTGATAACTAAAAGAAAAATTAGGATGAAAAAAGCGATAATTAGGTGTGGTAGAAAAGCTAATTTCTTTTTTACCATAATAATTTTTACTAAATTTAATTTGATTAAAATAAACAGTTATTTTGTTCTCACCAAAATATTCCCAATTTTTTTCTTTCGTTGTTATTAGATTAATTTGGTTATTAAAATTAACATTCTCAAAAGGTGAAAAATTGAATTTTAAAGTCGTTTTATTTTTTAATGGGATATTTATCAAATCTTCGGTTTTCAACTGATTAAGTAAGTTATAGTTTTTAAAAAGTTGAAGGTAAGCCGCATTAAAGGCAATTATTTCTTTTTGATAATTAAAATTGAAGTTTATGCCATAAGAAAATTTGTTAGTATCACCTATAGGTGAAAACAGATTTTCGTCTTTTTCATTAGTAATGCCACCAAATTGAAAATCTAGATTATCATCAAGAGGTAAAGAAAAATTTAAAGAATAATAGTTATTTTTCTTAGGTAATTCAATCTTTTTATAAGGCAAGTATTTCCCTTTATTTTTGCCTACATAATAATAACAATTTCTCCTATTATCGTATTCATAATCGCCGCTGTTCTCACCAACAAAGGTAAAGTTAACCAAATAACTTCCTTGTTTTTCACCCACATAAAAAAATATCTCACCTTCTTTTTCGTAATCACCGTTATTCTCACCCACATAAAAAGCCGAAAGGATGTAAGCTTTGTTAGTATCATTACCAATTTTTGATAAATAAATTTTGGTTTCGTTATCTAGGTATTGTTTATTCCGGTCTTTTTCAAAATAATAATTTATTTCGGTTTTTATAGGGAAACGATTAGTTAAAAAGTTAAAGCTAAAATTATTTTTTTCCCAATTTTCTTCTTCATATAAAAAATCAACTTCAATAAAATTGTGTGCAGTGATAATAAGGCGGTTGGTAAAAGTTATCGCTCCCAATTCATAATCAATGAGATAGTCTTCATTATTTCCTCTTTTTAATAACCGACCGTCAAGATAAACTCTTTCGCTATTAGGTAAAATTTTAATTGTGGCTTCCTTTTTGAGATAATAAGGACCTTGAATAAAATCCTTACCGTAAAACCTGGTTCTTCCGTATTTAAAAGGGGTTTGAAGATAATTAAAATTTATTGTTTCCATCATATTTGTTTGCGAAAGAGAAAAGCCAATTCCTTCTTGATTGAGTTTTCCAAAATGAGGGAAGTATGTTTCTTTATTTTGCTTACCAATTATAAAAGCCGTATTTTTGGTTTTAACTCTTAAATAGGAATTGGCTAATTCTTTAAGTAAAAAACTGTTTTCCTTATCTTTTTGAGTATTAAAAATACCTTCAAGAGATATTTCCTCAACATTACTATTTAAAGAAAAATTAATCTGTTGTTCCACGCCGATACCTTCTTTTGAGGAATAATTAACTTTAATCTCTTTTTTGCCTTCAAAAATAATACTGGAGGATTTCTCGTTATTTAGTGTTTCTTTTTTATTATCTGTTGGATTATAGATAATAAAAGTATCGCTAACACTATTTTTCATTTCTATTGATGGTGAAGGAGATAAAGAAAAAGGAAAATAATAATAAATTATCTTTAAAGTACCAGTTGGTAAAAAATCTTTAAATTTAACAATTCCTTTTTCGTAATCAAACAAATAAAAATCTTTTTCCAATCTTTTCCCATTAAAATAAAGAGTTTCAGAATTTTTTATTATCGGATATTTTTTAAGCTTAATTAGGGAAAAGCTATCATTTAAAAGGTAAAACTCCGTTACTTTCAAATTATTAGCTAAAGAAAAAATTAAAAAAAGTAAATAATCCATTAGCTAAATATTATAAATATTTCGTTTATAAAATTCAATTATTATTAAAATAAAAAAGAAAATTTCTCGTGGGGTAACTAATACAATTATTTTTCTAATCTTCCTTGCTAAATTTATCTTAATTTTATTTATTGACTTTTTGTGAAAATTTGTTATTATAATTTAAATGAAAATTTTTAAAAAGGAGGAGCGGAGAGAAGATAAACGTTTTGTATGGGTAAGAAAGAAGAGATATATTATAAACATAAAAGATATTTAGATTTATTATTGCTTTTTTTTGTTTTTATTTTCGTATTTCCCTTTATTTTAATTATTTTTTTATTAATCAAACTTACTTCGCGAGGTCCAATTTTTTATAAGCATAAAAGGGTTGGGCAAAATGACCGACCTTTTTATCTTTACAAATTTAGAACGATGGTAAATGGAGCGGATCAGCTTTTGCCCAAGATTTTGAAAGATGATCCTCAAGCAAGATACGAGTTTGAAAACGGTTATAAATTAAAAAATGACCCTCGGGTAACTCCAATTGGGAAGATTTTGCGGAAGACCAGTTTGGATGAATTGCCTCAATTAATAAATATTTTAAGGGGAGAAATGAGTTTTGTTGGACCCCGACCTATTGTGGAAGAGGAAAAGATAAAATATGGCGAATATTTAGCACTATTTTTGAAAGAAAAACCAGGGTTGACTGGGCTTTGGCAAGTTTCCGGTAGAAATAACTTATCTTATGAAGAAAGAGTAGCTTTAGATATGAAATATATAAAAAATAAAAGTCTTAAGATGGATATAAAAATAATCTTAAAGACCATTTTTGTACTTTTTTCTGGAAACGGAGCTTATTGAAAAATGATTTTAGTTACGGGAGGTGCTGGTTATATCGGTTCAGTAGTGGTTAAACTTTTGATAGAAAATGATTACGAGGTTATTGTGTATGATAATCTTTCTCGCGGTCATCTTTCCGCAGTAGATAAAAGAGCAATTTTTGTTAGAGGAGATTTAGCCGACAAAAAGTCAATTGAAGAAATTTTTAGAAAATATCCTATAGAAGCGGTTTTTCATTTTGCTGCTTATATTGAGGTTGGTGAATCTGTGAAATATCCTACTCTTTTCTTTGATAACAATGTAAAAAATTGTATCAACTTGCTTAATGCCATGTGCGAAAATAATTGCAAAAAAATAATTTTTTCTTCGTCAGCCGCTGTTTACGGAGAGCCTCTAACCATTCCCATCAAAGAAGATCATCCATTAGTACCAATAAATCCTTACGGCGAAACTAAGAGATATATTGAAGAATTGCTTTTCACTTATGAAAAATATTGCGACTTAAAATTTATCTCTTTGAGATATTTCAATGTTGCTGGTGCTTATCATAATTTGGGCGAAGATCACCGTCCAGAAACCCATTTAATTCCTTTAATTGTGAAAGCTGCTTTAGGAAAAGAAAGGATTTTTAAAATTTATGGCGATGATTATCCTACTCGCGACGGTACTTGTATCCGTGATTATATTCATGTGTACGATTTAGCAGTTGCCCACATTTTAGCATTAAAAAAACTCCTGAGAGAAGGAAAGAGCGAAGTTTATAATTTAGGTAGTGAAAATGGCTATTCAGTAAAAGAAGTTTTTGAAACCGCTTGCGAAGTTATTGGCAAAGAAATTCCTTATGAAATTGTCGGGAGAAGGCCAGGAGATGTACCCATTTTGGTAGCTTCTTCACAAAAAATAAAAAAAGAATTAAACTGGCAACGAAAAAAGGGCGATTTGAAAATAATTATTAGAGATACTTTTGAATGGCAGAAAAATTTCCCTGAAGGTTATCCTGATTGAACCAAAATATTATCAATTAACCGAGCTTTATTAAAAAATACTGCTAAAGCGATACAGACTTTGCCTCTGATTTCTTTTATTGGTTGTAAAGTCTCAGCATCCACAATTTCAATATAATCAATCTTACCGGAGCTTTTAGTAGTAATAAGTTTTTTCATTTCCTTGATTATTTCTTCGGGATTTCGTTCGCCATTTGTGATCATTTTTTTAGCCAGCAACAATGATTGGTAAAGTACCGCTGCTTCTTTTCTTTCTTTTTCGCTGAGATAAATATTTCGGGAGCTACAAGCAAGACCGTCTTTCTCTCTGACCGTGGGGGCAATTATGATTTTTACATCAAAATTTAAGTCTTTAATCATTTTTTTTATAATTACTGCTTGTTGATAATCCTTTTGACCAAAAACAGCAATATGGGGTTTAACAATATTAAACAATTTAGCCACCACTGTTGCTACTCCTTCAAAATGTCCCGGACGGGAACGTCCACAAAGGCCTTCGGAAAGTCTTTTAACCTGAACAAAAGTTAATTGTTCTTCGGGATACATTTCTTTTACTTCCGGATAAAAGATGACATCAACCCCCAAATCTTTCAATAGCTTTTTATCCCTTTGAAAATCCCGGGGGTAGATATGATAATCTTCTTGTGGACCGAATTGTAAAGGATTGACAAAAATACTCACAACGCAAACATCGCTTTTCTTTTGAGCAATTTTCACTAGACTTAAATGACCTTCGTGTAAATAACCCATAGTGGGCACAAAACCAATAATTTTCTTTTGTGCCCGGTATTTATCAGCTAATTTTTGCATTTCTTTTATTTTTTTAACAACTCTCATCGGCTTTAAAACTGTGCTTCTCGTCAGGAAATTTTCCTGTTTTAACTTCTTCATAATATTCTTTAACTGCCTTTCTCACAATATTAGCTAAATCGGCATATTTTTTAACAAATTTAAAATTTTTTTCGTTTAAACCTAACATATCCTGAAGGACCAAAATTTGGCCATCACAATAAGGACCGGCACCAATACCAATTGTTGGGATTTTTAATTTCTCGGTAACCATTTTGGCGACTTCCAGGGGTATTTTTTCTAAAACCAGGGCGAAACAACCTGCCTTTTCCAAAAGAAGAGCTTCTTTCAATAGTTTCTCTTGTTCTTCCTTTGTTTTTGCCTGTAATTTATAACCACCTAATTGATGGACAAATTGAGGCGTTAGGCCCAAATGTCCCATAACCGGTATGCCGAATTTAACAAGATGTTCCACAATTGGTAAAACAGGTTCACCACCTTCTAATTTTACTGCTGCCGCACCAGCTTTTAAAAATAAACCAGCATTTTTTAAAGCTTCTTCTTTTGATATTTGGTAAGATAAAAAAGGCATATCGCCAACTACTAATGCTCGTTTTACTCCCCGGGAAACCGCTGAAGTTAAAATCAACATAGCTTCCAAATCTATAGGCAAAGTAGTTTCAAAGCCAAAAATCACATTAGCTGCCGAATCACCGACGAGAATTACTTCTACACCAATTTCATCTAAGATTTTTGCAGTGAGATAATCATAAGCGGTTAAGGCGACAATCTTTTCGCCTTTTTCTTTCATTTTTAATAATAAATCAATTGTAACTTTCATCTCACACCAGAAATTTTCTTCCTTCCTTTAGATTTTCAACAGCCATTACCAAGTTTTTAAAAGCCTTGCGGTTTTCTAAATAATTATAGTTTTCCGTGTTCACAATTAAAACTGGTGCTCGCTGGTAATGAAAGAAAAATTGGTTATAAGAATTATTAATCGCTACCAAATATTCCCACTCAATATTTCTTTCGTATTTTTGTTCGCTTTTTTTAAGGCGTTCCCAAAGGATTTCTAAGTTGGTCTGCAAAAAAATTATTTTTGTGGGTTTCAAATTTAAATTTTTCTCCAAAAGTTGAAAAATTTGTTCATAAAGATAATATTCACTTTCCGAAAGGTTCACACTAGCATAGATTTTATCTTTTTCAAAAAGATAATCGCTAACAATTTTTTTACTTTCAAATAGCGAAAGTTGGTTTAGTTTTATTTGTTGCTGGTAGCGAGTAAGGAGAAAAAAAAGCTGAGTTTGGAAGGCGTAAGACCGGGGGTTTTCGTAAAAAAGTGGCAAAAAGGGGTTTTCTGTTTTTTCTAATATCAAAGTAGCTCGCCAATAGTTAGCCAACTTAGTAGCTAAAGAAGTTTTCCCGACGCCCATAACACCTTCTATCGCTATGTATTCAATTTTTTCCATATTTTGACATCTTGAAGATTAACATTTTTGACCAAATCTTTTATCCTCTTTTGGGCTAGGGGATGATAAAAATCGGGGATGATTTCTAATAAAGGAACCAAAATAAAATTTCTTTCTAAAATTCTTGGGTGCGGAATTTTTAGATCTTTATTATCAATAATTTGCGAATTATAAAAAAGGATATCAATATCTAAAAAACGGGGAGCATTTTTAAATAGTCTTAAGCGATAAAACTGCTTCTCAATCTTTTTTATTAAGGTTAAAAGTTGATAAGGTGAAAAGTGGGTAGCAAAGATACCTACGGCATTGATAAAAGAAGGTTGAAAGGGAAACCCGGAAGGTTTGGTGAGGTAAAAGGAAGATAATCTTTCCAATTGGAGACCAAATTTTTTCAAAAGGCTAATAGCTTTTTTAATATTTTTAGTCCGGTTACCTAAATTGCTACCAAAAGCTAACACCACTTTTTTCATTTATTAAAGATAAACCAAAAATTAAATTTTGTCAACAAATTTACTAACTAATTCTTCATAATTTCGGCGCCATCTTTGGGGATCAGGTAGTTCCTTAATATTTATTGTTAACCAATGATAAAACCCTTTTTCTGGTAATAAAGGTAAAAAATATTTAGTTGAACTTTCGTAAACTGTAAGGATATAGCCGTAAATTTCTTTATTTAAAAGATTTATCACCTCAATCAAATTTTTTAAAGATTGGTTGAAGCACTCTTCAGGGAAAAAATCGGTTTGGTTAGGAGAAATACCAAATTCACACTGAACCAAAGCTTTTAGTTCTGATTGATAAAAAATACCAATATCAATAATTCGGTTTTTAATATTTAAACCGCAACGAACTAACCAATGGGGTAAAGTTAAGAAATAACGGCGGGCATGATAATAGGCAATGGCTTTTAAATCTTCTTTAGAAAAAACCCGGAGGGAAAAAATATCTTCTTTTATCTTCACAATAAATTGACCGGTTAAAAATTGGTTAAAAATTTGATAACTCATTCTTCACTCGTGAAAGGGGATTTGGGTAAAAAGGATTATCAAAAGAATACCAAAAATAAAAGTTATTAAGGAATAGATACTTTTTTTTAAATCAATTTCCCGATGAAGTTCAGGAATAATGTCCGAAGAAGCAATATAAAGAAAATTACCACCAGCAAAGGCTAAAAGTGAGGGGAGAAAACCTTCAAATTTTTCAAAAAAGAAATAACCCCCAATTCCGCCACCAATTGCCGTAACTGCACTAAAAAAATTATATAATAATGCCTTTTTTTTGCTATAACCACTATAAACAAGCACCGCAAAATCGCCTATTTCTTGGGGTATTTCGTGAAAAATCACTGCTAAAGTAAAAAGCAGGCCAGTTTTTAAAGAGGTTAAATAACCAGCAGCAATTATTAAACCATCAACAAAATTGTGTAATGAGTCACCAATAAGATTAAGTGGACCAACTGGGTGAATTTCACAACGGGGCAGATGGCAATGACGCCAACGGATAAGCCTTTCTAAGAAAAAGAAGAAAAGGAAGCCAGCGGTCAAAAAGAAAGCAATTTTAAAGAAAACAAGTTTTTCCATAGTTTCGATTAAAATGTGAAAAAAAACAGCCCCAAAAAGTACGCCACCAGCAAAAGCAACTAAATAATAAATTATCTTTTCAAAAAGATTAGTTTTAAAGAGTAAAAAGAAAATACCAATAAAGGAAATTAAACTAACAATTATTGTTGAAAGCAATATCAAAAGAAAATTCATAATTTATCAATCTCGTAACCCAGCATTAAAGCTTTTTGATTGCTTTCTGACAAATGAGCAGGAGCTCGTTTAGAAAGTGCTTTTTTTAATGATTCAATATTCACTATTTCAGTAAAACGAGAGATTGCTCCTAAAAGAATAATATTAGCGTACAATTCTCTTCCCAATTTTTCCTTGGCGATAAGGGAAAAAGGAAAAGCATAGATTTTTAATCCTTCTCTTTTAAAATTGCCACAATAAAAAGAATCGAAAATAAGAATACCGGCTTCTTTTAAATCTTGCGTATTTTTATCAAGGGCCATTTTGCTCAAGCAGGCTAAGACATCTAATTTTTGAGTTTTTGGGAAATATATCGGTTGGTTACTGATAATAATATCAGCTTTGGAAGCTCCTCCTCGCGCTTCCGGACCGTAGCTTTGTGATTGGCACACATACTTATTTTCATAGACCCCTGCTGCTTCGGCTAACACTATGGCAGCAAATATAATTCCTTGGCCACCGCTTCCCGCAATTCTAATCTCTTTTTTCATTTTATTCGCTCCTTTAATTTTTGGTATTTTTCACCATACTCTTCTCTTTCTCGGTCTAACAAAATACCAATGATAATTTTATCAGGGGGTACTTCATTTAGATTTTTTATGCGGTTAATGTTTATTGCCCGATTTTTAAAATCTTCTAACATTTCGGAAGCGTCACCTAACCGATTTAAACGACCATAAAGGGTGGGACATTGAGAAATTATCTCTACAACTGAAAACCCTTTTTTCAAAAGTGCTCTTTTTAAAATGTTTTTTAAATCAGCCACATGATAAGTAGTTGCCCGGCCAAAAAAAACTGCCCCGGAACTTTTAGAAAGTTCATAGATATCAAATTCTTCTTCAGGATTACCGTAAGGAGTAGTATAAGTAAATTTATTAAACGGGGTAGTGGGTGAAACCTGTCCACCAGTCATGCCATAATTATAATTGTTGATAATAATAACTGTTAAATCAATATTTCTTCTTGCCGCATGAATAAAATGGCTTAAACCAATTGCCAAAATATCGCCGTCGCCGCCGATTACGATAACTTTTAAATGGGGTTTGGCTAATTTTACTCCAATCGCACACGGGATTGCTCGACCATGAAGAGTATGAAAAGTATCACAGTCAATATAACCAGGTATGCGGGAGGAACAGCCGATTCCGGAAACTAAACAGATATTATTTTTATCCCAATTAAGTTCATTAAAACTTCTGATTAAAATATTAGCAATTGTGCCGATTCCGCAACCGGGACAAAGAATATGTGGGAAGCGGTCATCTAATCTTAAAAAATTTTTTATTTCTTCTTTCATATGGCCGCTAAAATTTCTTCGGGAGTAATTATCTCGCCATCATATCTTTGAACCCCCACTATTTCCAGAGAGGGGCTTATTGTTCTTTCAATTTCATTAATTAACTGTCCTTGGTTCATTTCTATCACAATAATTTTTTTGGCACTTTTTAGTAAAGATTTCAATGGTTGATCAGGAAAAGGCCAAAGAGTTTTCAGCCGAATATAACCTAAAGCCTTTTTTTCTTTTTTCTCATAAATATGTTTAGCTTCTAAGGCGACACGCGCGGAAACTCCATAAGAGATAAGGCAGACTTCGGCACCAATATCTTGATATTCCAAATCCCAAAGTTTTTCTTTATTATCTTCAATCTTCCTTTTTAGTCTGTCCAATTTCCATTTTATTATTGCTGGTTCGTTAGTGGGAAAACCGTCTTCCCGATGGGTAAGACCAGAAATATGAATTCTATAGCCTTCACCAAAATAAGCCACTTCCGCATCGTAATTTGTTTCGTCGCTATAAAGAAGAAATTCTTCCCCTCCTTTTTTCTTTTTTTTTGGTTGATAAATCTCTACTACTTCAGGTAATTCAACTATTTCTCGCATATGGGCAATAATTTCGTCGGTTAATAAAATTACCGGTATTCTTAAAAAATAAGCAATATTTATTGCTTTGACTGTAAGAAGAAAGCTTTCTAAAACACTATAAGGATAAAAAACTACTATTGGATGATCGCCATGTGTTCCCCAGCGAGTCTGCATCACATCTGCTTGTGCTGGTTTTGTTGGCAAACCAGTCGCTGGGCCACCCCGTTGAACATTCACAATAAGACAAGGTATTTCCGCCATACAGGCATAACCAATCCCTTCTTGCATTAAAGAAAATCCTGGTCCAGAAGTCGCAGTCATTGCTTTCATTCCGCTGGCAGCAGCACCGATTACCGCATTGATAGAAGCAATCTCGTCTTCCATTTGGATAAAAATACCACCAATTTTGGGCAATTCCCTTGCCATATATTCAGCAATTTCCGTAGAGGGAGTGATTGGGTATCCCGCAAAAAATCTTACTCCGGCTTTAATCGCTCCGATAGCAACTGCTTCGTTGCCGGATAATAATTCCCGCATCACTTATTATTTTCTTTCTCAATAAAAATTGCAAAATCAGGACACATAAGTTCGCAGCGGTAACAAGCGATACATTCTTCAGGATATTTAGCAAATACTTTAAAATCACTATCAAAATCTAAAACCTTTTTTGGGCAAAAATGGATACAGATACCACAGCCTTTGCAAAAATATTTTATTACTTCTATTTTTATATTATTTTTACCTTGATAAACTTTTGGCTCTTCTTTTAAAAATTTTTTCATATATTTATTTTTTCTAATAACTCAATTATTTCTTGGGGTTCTTCAAAAACTTCAATACCAGCGCTGAAAAAGGCTTCAATTTTACTTTGGGCAGTTCCTTTTCCTTGTTCAATAATAGCGCCCGCGTGTCCCATTCTTTTTTCTGGGGGAGCGGTTTTTCCGGCAATAAAACCAAATACTGGTTTTTTAACATTTTTTTTCACAAATTTTGCAGCTTCTTCTTCATCCATACCACCAATCTCACCAATAATAACAATACCCTTTGTCTCTTCATCCTTGTTAAAAAGTTTAAGAATGTCAATAAAATCCATACCTTTAATGGGATCACCGCCGATTCCAACAATTGTTGATAGTCCGTATTTTGTTTGGGAAATATGATAAGAAATCTCGTAAGTTAAAGTTCCGCTTCGGGAGACTACTCCAATTACTCCCCTTTTGAAATATTCGTGGGGGATAATACCAATCTTCGCTTCCTCCGGCACCAAAATTCCGGGACAATTAGGACCAAGTAATTTTGTTTTTTTATCTTTCAGATAAGCATTTATTTTTAACATATCATGAACCGGGATACCTTCGGTTATTACCACAATCAAAGGAATTTCTTCATCAATTGCTTCATAAATCGCATCGGTAGCAAAAGCCGCGGGAACAAAAATAACCGAAGCATCAAATTCAAAATATTTCTTGGCTTCGGAGATAGAATTAAATACCGGTATTGTTACATTACCAGCAAATTCAATTTTTTGTCCTCCCTTTCCGGGTGTTACTCCAGCCAGTATTTTAGTACCAAAACTTATCATTCTTTGCGTATGAAATTGACCATCCCGACCGGTTATTCCTTGAACCAAAACCTTAGTATCTTTATTAATTAAAATACTCATGATTTTACCGCAATTTCCACTGCCTTTTTAATGGCTTCTTTCATATTATCAATTAAAATTACCTTGGTATCTTTTAAAATCTCATAGGCTTTATCTTGATTTGTTCCTATCAAGCGGGCAACAATGGGAATATCAGTTTCTTTAATTACTGATAAGACACCAGCAGCCACATCATCGCAACGGGTTATTCCGCCAAAAATATTTATCAAAATTACTTTTATCTCTTTATCTTGAATTAATAACCTTAAAGCTTTTTCTATTCTTTCTTTATTGGTAGAACCACCGATATCTAAAAAATTAGCTGGGTTTTCTCCATATTTTTTAATCAAATCCATTGTTGCCATTGCTAAACCAGCACCATTAACAATACAGCCAACTTTACCAGATAATTTGATATAAGAAAAACCTAATTGTTTAGCTGCTTCTTCAATGGGGTTTCTTTTTTCTTGATTTTCCCAAATTTTTAATTCTGGATGGCGAAAAAGGGCATTATCATCAATTATTATTTTAGCATCAATCGCACAAAAATTATTGTCCTTGGTTAAAGCCAAAGGGTTAATTTCCACCAAAGAGGATTCATAAATAAAAAATATGGTTGTCAATTTTTGTAAAAGTTCATTAAACTGATTCGCCAGTGATAAATCACCAAAAAGATTATAACAAAGGTTTCTTGCCTGATAATTTTTTAAACCTAACAGAGGGTCAATATTTATTTTTAAAATACTTTCTGGTTTTTCTTTTGCCAACTCTTCAATCTCAATCCCTCCTTCAAAAGAAGCGATAACTATTGGTGTCTTTTCTTTCCGGTCAATAGTTACCGAAAGATACAGTTCTTTTTTTATCTCAACAAAATTGCTTACCAAAACCTTTTCTACCGGAAAATCTTTGATTTTTAAAGAAAAAAGTTCCTTACCAATCTTTTTAGCTTCTTCTTCATTATTTGCCTTTTTAATCCCTCCGGCTTTTCCCCGACCACCAACCAATACTTGGGCTTTAAGAACGCAAGGGAAACCAATCTCTTTAGCAAAATTTACCAATTCTTCTTCATTATTTGCCAATTTTTCTTTTGGGGTTAAAATATTAAATCTTCTGAATATCTCTTTTGCTTGATATTCAAACAATTTCATAGTTTTTAATTTTAATAAAAAATCTTTTAAAAATCAAATTACCGAATCTTGATTTTTATTGATTTGGAAGGGCACCGAAAATAACATTCCAAACAGCGGATACAATCGGTTTGATTGGGATTTTCATAGACATTTATATCAGTAGGACAGACTTTATTACAAATATTACATTGGGTACATTTTTCTTTATCTATTTCTAAGCGAAAAAGACTTAATTTATTAAAAATTGAATAAATCGCGCCAATTGGGCAGATAATACGGCAGAAAATTCTTTTTATATAAACTGCCAAAATAAAGATTGAAAATAATATTAAAATTTTTAAATAGAAAAATAGACCAACCATACTTTTCAAACTATTTTCGGGGTCATATAAAACCAAAGGAATACCAGCTTCCAAAGTTCCTTGGGGACAAAGTTTACAGAACCAAGGCTCATTGGTAAAAAAGACAACAAAGGTTGCCAAAAATAAAAGAAAAAAGTATTTTAAAGAAGTGAGGTCAAAATTTTTTATTCTGATTTTCAAAAAGAGATCAAAAAGAAAACCAATAATTATTCCCATAAAAACAATAAGAATTTTAAAAACTAATAACAACTGATTAAATTTTAGCCAGATAAGAAAGTAAAATAAAAGAAAGAAAATTAAAGTAAAAAGGGGAGTTATTTTTGGCAAAGATAATTTTTTCTTACTTATTTTAAAAATCAAATCTTGAAAAAGTCCAAAAGGACATAACCAACCGCAAGCCATCCTGCCAATTATTGCTCCAAATAAGAGAAAGAAGCCTAAAACATAAAAGGGAAAATCTTTAACTATAATAAAATGTTGATAGGCACCAAGGGGACAAGAAAACCAGGTAGTTGGTGCTGACCAGCAATTTAAAATCGGTACCAAAAACCCTTTGAGATAACCAGTATAAATCAAAGTTTTTTCAAAAAATACTAAAATATAACTATTAATCAAAATGGTAAAAATTATCTGGGAAATTCGAAAAGGTCTCATCCTAAGCCCATACAAGAAAGGCAAAGTAAAATTCCGGTATTAAAAACCTCTTTTATCTGTTCTAATTTAAAAGCGATTATTAAAAAAATAATGCCGATAATTAAAGGAATTAAAAAAAGATATCTCCTCATTAAAACCTTATTTGTAATAAAGTTTTTATTCCGCTAAAAGGCGCCTCATAACGACAGACACCACCAGAACAGACAAGCCCACCTCTTTCTTCACCCATCCGAATATTAAAAGAGATATTTTGCGTAATAAAAAAGGCTCCTTCAAATAGTAGCCATTTATCTTCATAGTCATAACGGAAAACTTTCTTATCAGTCTTTTTATAACTAAAATTAAAGATAAAGTAAGGATTATATTGGTATTCTAAGGCAAAACCGTAATCCTTATATTTTTGAGTATCGTCGTAGATAATACCAAAAGGAATTTCTAAACCAAAGGTATGATTATCAAAAGTAAATTTTACTTCGTTAGCAAATTTAAAATCTTCACTTCTGGGGACTTTTATTTCAATCTCTTTTTTCTTAGAATAAGTGAAATTAAAGGTATTTTCAAAAACTTCATATATTTTAAAATCAATTTTACTAATTAGCTCTTTAACAAACTTATCTTTTTTTTCTGTTTGTAAATAACCATAACTACCTTCATAATTTAAAAAATCCCACGGGGTAAAATTTAAAGAGATATTAAATCCCTTTTCATCCCTTCCGCGATTAATTGCGATTCCTTCTTTAATAGGTGTTGGCACATCGTTATAACGATAGCCTTCACCACCAAAATCAATACTGTCATATTTCATTCCTTCTAAACTAATTCCAAAACCGCTAAAAGTAAAAGCAGTGGCTAAATAATGGCCCTTTCCTTTCTTCCTTCCACCGATTAATTCCCGAGTAGAAAGTTTTTGAGCAAATTCATAATATAAATCAAAAAATTTATAACTTAAAGAAATACTTGGCCCAAAAATTTCGGTAAAAGCCTGGGGCGTAATATCTTTCTCCTTATTTAAACGGACATAACGGCCACCAATCTCTATTGAAGGAAAAGGATAAAAAATAATCTCACCACCTCTTAATTGGTCGGTAGTATCATTTTCGTATTGATATTTATTTTCTTGGAAAATAATATTCTTCATCTTACCGGCAAAAACAGTAATATCCGATTTAAGAATATGAACCCCTCCTTTGACACCAAAAAGGAGCTTATCGTAACGAAAATCTTCATTTAAATAAGAACGAAAAGCAAGCCCCCGACCAAAAACCTGATAAAAATTACCAACCAAAAAATCAAATTTATTACTTGCGTATTCAAAGTTATAATAATACTCTTTAAAAGGTTTTCTTGGTAAGCTTGGTTGGTAAAGGAAGATTCCTGTCCGTAAATAGATATTCTCATAATTAAAAAGCAGACGGAATTTTGATTCCCAATGGTCAGAAAGTTTTAAAAGGCTATCCTTTTTTGTCCAAAACCAATATTCGCCTTTACCTTCACCAGTGATATTTATCTTCTTTTCTCCTGTTTCTTCTTGGGAATAGAGATTAAAAAAATAAAAGATTAATAAAAAAAATTTAATCTCTTTTATCTTCATTTATTATTTCTTCAATAACCTTAATAAACTTTTTCTCATCACCTTTCCGATAACCACGGGAAATTAAGCGGATATTTCCCTTTTTATCCAAAATAAAACTTGTGGGCATTACCGAGCCGACGCCAAAGAGTTCTCTCACTTTTCCGTCGGTATCTAACAAAATCTCATATCGCCATTTTTTCCCTTTAACAAAGGTTTTCACATTATTTATTGCTCGCGGACCATCTTCCGAAATTGCCAATACCTTTAACCCCAAGGTTTCATATTTATCATAAACCTTTTTAAAGGCATCCAACTCCTGAATACAAAGTTTACACCACAAAGCCCAAAAACTAATAAAGATTGGTCCTTTATCTAAAAGGGAATCAAGATAAACCTTTTCTTTATTAAGATTATAAAGGGAAAAACTTGGTGCCTTTTTATAACTCTTAAGGGTATCGCTTTTCTCTTGGGCATAAACTAAAAAAAAGAAAAGAAAAACAAAAAATAAATACCTTATTTTCATTCTTTTCCTCCTTAATTTAATAGACATAATATTTTATTATAAAAGAAAAATATATTTAAATCAAGGATTTTAAAAATTTATAAAAACATTCCTGCTAAAATTTCCAACCATTGGAGCAATTTCTTTAAAAAAATATTAATGTTCTTTCTTTATAAAATTTTTAACGGTTTATGAATAACGGTGACGATTCGCAAAAGAATCGCCATCCGCTTTTAATCAAATTAAACCTGCGGTTTAAATTAGAGAAATCAAGGAATTATTTGATTTTTTAGAAATTTTTACAACAAAATTCCGTAAGTAATCACCCTAATTTCTGAAAGAACAAAAATTTAAGTGCACCAAGGAAAAGATAAATCTTTTTTTAGTTTGTCAAAGTTCTCTATATATTTTCTACCATAATTTTCAATAATATGGTTATAAAAATCTTCACTTTTCTCTTTTAATATTGATTTTGTGCCGTGGGCTAATATTGAATTATTTCGCTCTGAAAGAAGCCCTATTAATTTATTATCTTCGTTAAAATCTTTACCTAATTCATCACCGTAGTCTTCAAGTAAGTTATAAACTGCTCGTAAACCGATTTTTATTTTGCCATCTTTTTCGTCTCTTTCCTTTTCCAGCCATTCTTTGCTTTTATCAGGTACTTTTTTTAAATCAATATCATTACTCTTTTGTTCGTATTTGGTTAGCAGTCGCCATTGTCCGAGCATTTCTATTGCTCGATAAAGTCGGGCTACCGCATCGTCATATTTGCCTTCTTCTATTCTCCGATAAGCATTATTTATCAAATCAACAATTGTCAACTCAGAAATTTTTTCTTTTCTTAAATCTTCGCCAATTTGGTGAATTTTACTTATAGTTTCTCTGTTTGGTATCTCAAACCTTTTTAAGCGGTAATGAGCAAACTTGATTTTTTCGTAACGACTCTTAAACTGGATGTGGTTGAATTTATCCCAACAATCATAAGCTTCAGCGATGAGAATTAAATTTTCCACCAGAGATTTTTCACTTTCGGAAAGGAGGTTCTCTTGATGGTTTTTGATTGGCTCTAATAAATTAATTGCGGAATTAAATTGATATCGCTGGATAAATTCAATAGCATTGTCAATTGTAAAAGAGGTAAAGATACGCAGTGGTTCAAAAGTAATAAATCGCTCACTACCTTCAATTGGCTTTTTATTACTATCTCTTTTTACTGAAATATACTTGAGTCGGCAACGGAATTTTATGGCAATAAACGCCAAAGCAGCGGACATTGGCTTTGTGCCGGTTGTGAAGTCTACAGTGGTAGTTTCTTTGTTATATTTTTTGGTGGCGAAAAGTTGAGTAACTTTATCGTTCATCTGCTGAAAAATTTCTTCCACATCATCTATACTCTTAATAATGTAAATCTCCGAATTTTTTTTCGTTCTTTTAAGTTGTTGGATAATCTCCTTGGCATTCTTTTCACTTTCCTTACTGGCAAAGAGTAGCAAAAAATCAGGATTTGCTTCTCGAATTGATTTGATCAGCGGTTTAGTGATATCTGCTTCCGGACCAGTGCCAATTCCAACGGTAGCAATAAAAAGGGATTTCATAGCCTACTCCTTTTGTAGTTTTACCCAACCCATTGGCAAAATTTTATCAATTCTTTTTCTGGTAGTAGGGGGTTTTACCGGATAATCTTTGATACCCAGTTCTTCAGCAAGAATTAAACAGGATGTTGCATAGGCAGTTACTCCTTGCCCTAAACGAATTAATATACCATTAGTTTTTATCTGATTTTTATCTTTCGCAAGAACTTTTTTATAAAAATCATTAACTATGGAAAGTATTTCCTCTTCTTTAAAAATAGTATTTTGGGATTTAATTTCCGCAACAAATTCTACATTTACTTTTAAAGTTTCATAGAGTATTGGTAATTCTTTACCAGATTTAGAGCCTTTGACTTTAACCAAAGAAATTTGGAGAACCTCGGAAGGGTTTTTATTGTTACTATCAATAACATCTAACCAACGGGTAAATCTTTTTAGTTTTAGAGCAGGATTTTTAGCAAGAGAAGAAAAGACAAACTCAAGCAAATCATCATACTTATTTTGAGGTTGAAGTTTTTGAAGTATAGATTCTTTAGCGGAAGAAAATTTTTCTTTTAATATATGATAAAAAATAGCAGAAAGAATACTCCCTTTTAAAGAACTACCAGGAATAAAAACTCTTCCGGCGCTTTTAATAAATTCTTTAACTACCGTTTTATTATTCTTGAGATACTCCTTTGCCTCACCAGTTATTGGCAAAGTATAAAGAATATGTTTTTTTAAGAGTTCCTTTGGAATAAGGTCGCCAAGATAGCGAGTGTGAAGAGCAGAATCAATAAATTTTTCTAATAAAGGTTGAAAGTTAGGGTCAGCAAATAGGCTATTTAAATTAATGCGATGAAAATATTCATTTTCTACCAAATATTCTGTTGGGCTGATTTCTTTACCCGAGCCAATATGAACGGGTGTTAAAGTTTTAATAATTATTTTCATAATTCCTCCCCTTTACAAGGCAAACCAAATAGATAACCATAACGGTAAACCTTGTGAAATTTAAAAACTTCTGGTTCTACCGATACTAAAGTGCCTACTATTTTTTCTGGAGGGTGAGGAAAAACTGAGCCTTCAACGAACATTCTTATTGAACGACGCCTTAAACTTGAACAATAAGGTGAAAATATATATCCCTTTCTTTCAATAAGGTCATAAAAAGCATTTTTTATTCCTGTTAATTCACTTTTATCTTTGGGATAATAAAGGGAAAGGGAAACAACACCGGTAGCATTGGTGGGAGTTTCAATTTCTATCTCCTCAAAGAGAGGTTTTTCAAAAAGCCCTTTACCGGAAGAACGGTCGCCACCAATTCCTTCATCGGCTAAAAGGCGAATTGCTGCTTCAAATTTTGGACGAAATTCTTCTTTTTGGAACTTAAAGAGGAAGAAAAGTCCCGCATCTTCTTTATAAATTACCTGACTAAAATAGAAAAATTTATCGCCGGGACGATTATCTAATCGACTAAGTCCTACGCGAGGTATATCACTTAATTCCCAAGGAAAATAGGGTTCTT
Source organism: uncultured bacterium (assembly GCA_964505415.1). GTDB lineage: Bacteria > Hydrothermota > Tepidihabitantia > Tepidihabitantales > DTDR01 > DTDR01. The sequence continues at coordinate 70,549 of CAZDHW010000007.1, forward strand.
CTTGGGCAGGAATAGTTTCAATTTCTTTTATCATTTCTTTTAATTTTTCACCTTTCAAAAGTTTTTCAAAGCCAGTTTTGTTAACAAATTTTATTTTGGCTAACTCTCTTTCTTTTGGTAATTGGTTTTTCGGAAGAGGAAAGAAAAAAGTATTGCGCCAATAAGGAAAAGCCGAAGAGATAAGAAAAGGTGGTGAGTTATTTTCAAATTCTTTCAGAAGTTCTAATAAATCTTTATATAATAATTGGTAAGCATGACAAAAAGCCGAAAAAAGGGTATCAGAATGGATAAAAGTATCGGTTCCTTCTAACCAACCTTCTCTTTCTCCTAAATGAAGAGGTCCCTTTGGTTTTAATTTACAAAGAGAAAATTTCATTTTCCAATTTAAGAAAGTTTTCTTTTTATTTCTTCAAAATGCTGGATAATTTCAGTAGGTGTGGTGTAGTTTCCGTTGATATTTTCTTTTGTTTTTAAATCGGTGTTACCGGTTTCGTAATCTTCTTTTTTATTCCAATAGATTTTAATCTCTTGGAATTCCACTTTTCCGTAGCCCCTTGAACCCATACCGCCAAGGTAATCATCTTCCAATAATTTCATTGCTTGAAAGAGTTTTACTAATAAATTTTTATCCTCCTCTTCATAAATATTGAAAATCATTTCGCAGTCTTTAAAAATAGCACCCGCTGGTACCCTTTCGGGATTTCTTAAACCACCCACTTGGCTTACGGTACCTGTTCTTCGGTCGATATTAATTTCAGTTTTTACTTCTGTCCAAGGAAAAGGTAAATTATCCCTCATTTCTTCAGTTATACTTTCTTCATCAAGATAAGTGTCCCTTATTATTAACCGAGTAAGAACAACATCAGAATCAGAAGTTACATCCATTACGCCAAATATTTTACACACATCACATTTTTTATAATTTTCCAGATTTTTACAACTATGGATACCGCTTCTTTCATCCAAAGGCAGACCTTCTTTCAATTCCATAAGGGAGCGAAGTTTTCCTTTGAGAGAGGAACCAGGAATATAAGGTTTTCCTTCGGCATCTCTAATCACTGGATTATCTATTCCCCCAATTTTTAAACCTTCTGTAGGGCCACCGATTCTTATCCCAGTTTTTACCATTATTTTTGATTTAATTATTACTTTTCCTAAAAGTTGAGCCATTTTTCCCTCCTTATTCTTTGCCACCATGATAACGATGATAAGCGACAATTGCTTCGATGAAGTTTCGGAAATTTTTGAAATGTTCGGGTTCGGTAACCAATTTTATTGCTGCTTCAACTACCTCCCGAAAATCTTTTACCCTACCTCTGTGTCTTCCAGCAGCATAAGCAAGTTTAGGTCTTAATAAATGAAGTTTATTTTTCACTTCTTTAAACTTTTCTTCTCTTTTTTCTCCGGTAGGCAATGGAATTCGTTGTATCTCATCTAATATGTTTCGAATTTGAGAAGTAGAAAGTTCTTTTTCTCTTCCCTTACGAGTGGTAAACTCTTTACCCAGTTCTTCCGCGTAGTTATTTAATTCTTCAGCATCACCCTGTTGAATTATTTTTTTTAAAGATTCAATTTTTATTAAGTTTTCCATATTATACCTCCTTTTTAGTTTTAGTTAAAAGCTCAGCCCAACGGACAGAAACATTTAAATAAGGATGTAAATCCTTATCAATAATTACTGTTTTTTCTAATTCGTCTATTTTTTCAATATATTTACTATGCCTTTCTTTTAACCTTTTAAAGGCATATAATAAACGCCAGATTCGAAAAACCGGTATTTTTTCTTTTTTAGCCCTTTCCTTTTCCAACCAACCTTGATAAAGGATATGAAGTAATGAGCGGGGGAGGTTTGGTCCCTTTTTATTTAATAAATAAATAATTTTATTTTTAATTTCCTCTAAGGAAAAAAACTTTTCCCAAGGAATTGGTTTGCCTAAAAAAGTTATCTTATTTTTCCCATTTCTTTTAGCAAGTTCTAAATCTTCTTTAGCATTATTGGCTGCCTGATATATTGGAAATTTTTGGGAAGGAGCAATATAAATACTTGCTGAGAAAGTTAATCTTTTGGCAGTAAAGGCTTGAAAATCAAAAAAAAGTCTTTTAGCAAAATCGGGAAGTTTTGACCAAGCTCCAATTACAAACAAATCGTCACCACCAGAGTATATTACATAAATATCCTTTTTAAAATCTTCTTCCTTGGCTATCTTTTCCACTTGAGCATTAAAAAATAAAGAAAGCATTTCACTTAACATTGCCATTCGGGAGATTGTTCGCTCTTCTTTTTTTATTCCCTCGGCAAATATTTTACCTAAATTATCCACATCTGCTCTTAGAATTCCCCATCTTTTAATTCCTTCTGAAGATTCCGCAATTTCATCTAAATCTTTTACATTATTACCAACCATGGGAGCATTTTGAGCAAAAAAACGAAAACCAGCATAACCTTCTGATAAAAAATCAGAAGAGTTTAAAAGGTAAGCATTTTCTTTTTCTTCAATTTCCGAAGAGAAAAGAAATTCAATACCAATAGAGTTTAACACCTCTTTCCATGATTTTGCTCTACTTTTTTGTTCCTTAATTTCTTCATATTTTTCTTTAATAATTTTTGCCCTTGGTAAATCATAAGCCAGCTTTTCAAAACTTTTACAAAGTTGGCAAATTTTTTCAGTTTCTTCCAATTCTTCTCCACATATTACACATACTTTTTTATTCCCACCTTCTTCAAAAGGACCCAATATTTTAGTTATTTCTTCCTCTTCTAAGAGAGAAGAAAATTTTCGTTTTTTTTCTCGTGATAAAAGTGCCCGGACATTTTGCCAAATGTTGCCAAATTCAAAGAAGTCCTTATATTTTATTGGTAAATAAACGAGATTTAAAGATAGTCTTCCCCGATGGGCTTGGAAGATATTTTTTTCAAATAGTAATTTTAAATTATCAACTTCTTTTTTTATTTCTTCATTATTAGGTAATAAGAGATAAAAATTACCGCCAGCCGCATAAAGGATATTACATTCGGTTAAACCAAACTTTTTAATTATACTTTTAGCAATTCCTTCACAGAGTAATTGGAGATAAAAAGAACGTCCTTTAATTCCTTTCAAAGCTCCTTTGGAAGTAACCGAATAGATAAAATCTTGGATACCGGAAATATCACCGGCAACTAAAATACAGGGCGCTTCTTGTAAATTTTCTAATTCTTCTTTTTTAATTGCTCCTAAAACTTTATCTAATTCTTTTTCATCCATATTTATCATCCATAAACAAGAAGCAATAGCCGCAGTAATTTTAAGATGATGATAAAGGGAAATATCTGGGCGTTCTTTATAAGCAGCCGAAGGAACAGAGATAGTAAATTTTTGTAAAAGATAAATCAGTTGGGTAATTAATAAATCTGACAAGGGCTTTTGGGAAAGTATCCTGGCTTCCTTTATAAATTCTTGCCAATGTTTTAAATAGGAATCTTCTTTTATTACTTCCGATTTATTTTCTTTAGGAAATAGATTTGTTAGATTTAATTGTAAAGGAACTAAAGGAAGATATTGGTAATTTATTTCTTTATTATTGAAAGACAAAATTGAAAATATAGAAATTAATGGCTCGCTTTTTACCTCAGAGATTTCATTATTTATTTTTTTCTTTCTTTCACCAGCTGATAACCAATCGGCTAACTGAATTATTTTTACCAATCGGCGATAATCAGCTTGTGCCCTTTCGGGATAATGGTGATAAAGGACAATATTTTCCACAAGGTCATAAATTTTAAATATCTCTCTAACAAATCTACCAGAATAAAGCACATGAAGATAAGTATAAGAATTTTCGTATAGAGGACAACAATTAGGCTTAAGCCTTTCGTCTTCAGGAGTGAGTGGTTCTCCGGTTCTTTGCCAAAATTTTCCAATATCGTGAAGGAGGGCGGATAAAATAATAATTTTATATTCTTCATTA
>CAZDHW010000008.1:0-23850 GCA_964505415.1 uncultured bacterium
GGGTAAGTTCCGACCTGCATGAATGGCGTAACGAGTGGGCCAGTGTCTCGACGGGGGACCCGGCGAAACTGTAGTGGCGGTGAAGATGCCGCCTGCCCGCGATCGGACAAAAAGACCCCGTGAACCTTTACTGCAGCCTGATATTGGGTTTCGGCAAATCCTGTGTAGGATAGGTGGGAGGCTGTGAAGCCCGGACGCCAGTTCGGGTGGAGCCGTCGGTGAAATACCACCCTGGATTTGTTGAAATCCTAACCCTGACTGGTGAATCCCAGCGGGGGACAGTGTCAGGTGGGCAGTTTGACTGGGGCGGTCGCCTCCTAAAAGGTAACGGAGGCGCCCAAAGGTCGGCTCAGCACGGACGGTAACCGTGTGGAGAGCGCAAGGGTATAAGCCGGCCTGACTGCGAGACCGACAGGTCGAGCAGACGCGAAAGCGGGGCCTAGTGATCCGGTGGTCCTGTGTGGAAGGGCCATCGCCCAGCGGATAAAAGGTACTCCGGGGATAACAGGCTGATCGGGCCCGAGAGTCCCCATCGACGGCCCGGTTTGGCACCTCGATGTCGGCTCATCGCATCCTGGGGCTGAAGCAGGTCCCAAGGGTTGGTCTGTTCGCCCATTAAAGCGGTACGTGAGCTGGGTTCAGAGCGTCGTGAGACAGCTCGGACTCTATCCATCGCGGGCGTAGGAGACTTGAGGGAAGCTGTCCCTAGTACGAGAGGACCGGGACGGACGGACCTCTGGTGTACCAGCTGTGGCGCCAGCCGCATCGCTGGGTAGCCATGTCCGGAAGGGATAACCGCTGAAAGCATCTAAGCGGGAAGCCCCTCCCAAGATAAGGTCTCCCTGAAGGCCCCAGGTAGACTACCTGGTTGATAGGCCCCAGGTGTAAGACCCGCAAGGGTTTTAGCCGAGGGGTACTAATAGGCCGTTCGGCTTGAAGGTTTCCGCTTCTTTTATCATCAAGATTAACTCTCGGTGACTATACCGGAGAGGAAACACCTCTTCCCATTCCGAACAGAGAAGTTAAGCTCTCCAGGGCCGATGGTACTGTGGTGGAAACGCCACGGGAGAGTAGGTCGTCACCGAGAGTTTTTTCTTTTTATATACCCTTTCTATTTTAATTTAATAAAAAAATTAAAATTTTTATAAATATTTGAAAAATAAAAAGAAATTTGAATTAAAAATTTACAAAAACCTCTTGACTTTTTTTAAATTTTTATTATAATATATACGGAGAGACCACGATAATGTGGTATTTTAAAAAAACAAAATGGAGGTGAAATATGTTAAATAAAAAAGGCTTCACTTTAATTGAATTATTAGTAGTAATTTTAATCATCGGCATCTTATTAGCACTCATTATCCCCAACTTCGCTCTCTTCCAAGAAAGGGCAAGAAGGACCAGTGTGAAAAACAACATGCATGTTGTCCAAACGGCATTAGAAGCTTGGGCGACTGACCATATGGGGCAATATCCTTCCTCTGATTTCGCTGGAGCCATAGAACCCGATGGTTCATTTGCCTACTACTTCCCTGGTGGTGACCCGCTAATTGAAGATAAGTTCGGAAACTTTCCCACAAATCCTTACACCGGTTTGACTTACAATAATGATGAATCTCCAGAAGAAGACCTTTTCTATGGAGAATTAGAATTTGATGAACCCGGATACAATGCAATGGTTTATGGTGGCGGCGATGAATGTCCATATCTTGATTGGGAAGGCGAGGCAGAGGTTTCCGGAACCGTTCATATTGGTGTTTATTATGATCCGGCTACTGAAATAGCTCAAGAATACGGAATTGCTGGTTGGGGTAGATTAAACGAAGTCGGTGATAATTATCCAATGTATGATGTGGCTCCTGGCGCCGACGACCCATTTGATGAAACGTATTGGACCTTCTTTGTCCTTCATAACTAAAACTTAATTTCTAAAAAGGATGGCTTTGGGGGATGAGCCTTATCATCCCCCATTTTTATTTTATTGACATAAATTTTATTTTTTTTAAAATTTTTAATGTTTTTAATATTTTTCTTTTTTAATTATTTGACTAATATTGAAAGGGGAAAGGCAATTTTTTATAATCCCAGTGGATTAGGAATAAATAGCGGATATGAAATCTATTCTTCCAAAAAGGATACTCTTTTAGAAATTGGTTTTACCTTAAATAATTTTGGCTTTGGTTACCGGAAAGAAAAAGATTTAAATAATTTTCTTTTTGCTCTTGGGATTCCTGTAGATAAAAGAATCTATTTAGGTTATCGTTATAAATTTATTAAGGAACTAAACAAAATAGAGCATTTAGGAAGTTTGACTTATCGTCCACTTAAATATTTATCGTTTTCTTTTAATATTTCAACTGATAAAAATTTTAATTTAGGAATTGGCTTAAGACCAGTTAGCGAAAGAATAAATTTATATTTTGACTATGATAGCGAGTTTAAGTATTTAATAGGAAGTGAGATAGAAATTTTTGACGGTTTTTTAATTAATGGTGAGATTGATAAAAATAGAAAGATTAATTTGGGAATAGGTTTTTCTTTTCCCCATTTTAAAATTTCTTCAAAGTATAATAAAAAATTAAAAGCAATAGAATTAACTTTTTCCAAAGAGCGTTTCCCAACTATTTTTAAAAAGCCAAAAAAAATAATTGAAATTACTCTTTCTGGCAATTATGAGGAAGATAATTACGAGCAATCACTATTTTTTAAAAAGCGGGAACCAAGATTTTATCTATTATTAAAAAACTTGGAAACCCTTTTAAAAAAAGAAGATGTTTTTGGTATTTTTTTAAGAATGAAAGATTATAATTTATCGTTGGCTCAATATGAAGAATTACGGGAAATTCTTTTAGATTTTAAAAAAGCCGGTAAGAAAATTATTGTTTATGCTGATAATTATAAGAATTTAAAAGAATATTATTTGGTTTCAATTGCTGATTACATTATTTTAAATAAAGGAGGAATGGTTGATATTTCGGGAATTTTATTGAAGAAGTTTTATCTCAAAAAACTGCTTCAAAAATTGGGGATAGAAGCTGAAGTTTTAGCAATTGGGAAATATAAATCCGCAAAGGAGCTCTATTTAAGAGAAGATATGTCAGAAGAAGATAAAGAACAATTGAACGAAATTTTGGATGAAATTTATGAGAAGATAAAATCAGAGATAAGCTCTTCAAGAGTAACAGAAATAAGTCTTGATACTCTCATAGATAATATTGGTTATTTTAATGAAGAGAAAGCAAAGGAGTTTAAATTGATTGATACCGTACTAGTTCCAAACGAGATAGATAAATTTTTAAAATCATCCACAAAGGTTAAAAAAGTAAAATTGGAAAAATATTTAAAAGAAAAAGATATCGAAAGAAGTTGGTTTAAAAAGAAAGAAAAAGTTGCTTTAGTTATTGCTGAAGGAACAATTGTTGAAGGAAAAAGTGGCTACGACCCGACGCCGATTATTGGTGGAAAATATATCGGTTCCGAAACAGTGGAAGATATTTTTAATAAATTAAAAAAGGATAAGGCTATAAAAGCAGTTATTTTTAGAATAAATTCTGGTGGTGGTCAGGCAACGGCATCAGAAATAATTGCTTCGGCAGTTAAAAAATGTAACGAAAAAAAGCCAGTGATTGTTTCTTTTGGTAATGTAGCAGCTTCTGGTGGTTATTTTATTAGTTCACCAGCTAAAAAAATTTTTGCTAACCATTTTACAATAACCGGTTCAATCGGAATTTTTAGTGTCAAAGCAGTTACCAGAAAATTTTATGATGAAAAATTAGGAATTACTTTTGATTATTTAAAACGGGGGGAGATGGCTGATGCGACGAGTGATTTGCGGAGTTATACTGAAAAAGAGAAAAAGATTTTTTATGAGGAATTAGAATGGTGGTATAATAAATTTATTGAATGGGTAAGTGCTGGGCGAAAGCTTAAAAAAGAATATGTTGACTCTATCGGTCAAGGAAGAATTTGGGTTGGGAAAAAGGCAAAAGAATTGGGTTTAGTTGACGAAATTGGTTCTTTAAGAAAGGCAATTAGCGAGATAAAAAAAGAACTCGGTATTAAAAAGGATGAGGAAATAGAAATTATTACCTATCCCAAAGAAGAGAAAAAGTTTTTATTTTCTTTTCCGAAGGCAAATATTTATACTTTATTAAAAGAAAGATTTTTATATTTACTACCAGAAAACATTATAATTGAATAGCCGACTTCTATTTTTATTACTTTTCCTATTTTTAAAAAATAGTTATTCACAAAAAGATTCTACGGAAATTGTTTTTTATGGGGGAAAGAAAATTTTCTATTATCCCGAAAAAGAATTGGTAATTTTACTTGATTCGGCTTTTGTTAGGTATTCTTTTTATGAAGTGCGGGCCTGTTCAATTGTTTATGATTTAAAAAATCAGTTTTTGGAAGCCTATAAAAAAGAGAATAAAGTTATCTTTTTAACAGAAAGAGAAACAATAGTTGGTGAGGAGCTCTATTTTAATGTGAATAGTAAAAAGGGAATGATGAAAAAAGCCTATACCAAAATTGCTAAAGGGTTTTTTTATGCTGATGAGATTTGGTTAATAAGGGAAAAAATCTTACACGCAATAAATTGTAATTATACTACCTGTGAGCTTCGCCCTCCCCATTATCATTTTTTTGCTAAAAAGGTTAAAATTTTAGTTGACGATTTGGCAATTGTTGAGCCAATAAGCTTACATTTTTTCAGTTTTAAACCACCCACTATAGCTGCTCCTTTTTGGTTTTTTCCGATTGGGGAAAAGCGAAAATCAGGTCTTTTGCCGTTTCGGGCAGGAAGGTCAAAGGAAGAGGGATTTTATTTTAAAAGGGTTGCTTATTATTTAGTTATCAATGACCACGCGGATTTAACATTTTATTTAGATTTAATGCAAAAAAAAGGGATAATGCCAAGAATTGAAGGAATTTATAATTATTTACCATTAGCCTTGGGTAAATTCCAGGGTGCTTTTATTAAAGAAGGAAAAAGAAATCGTTATTTCTTTACTTTACAACACCAATCAAAATTTTTTTTAAAAACCAATTTGAACAGCAAAATTGATTATCAAAGTGATGCCAAGTTTATTCAAGATTATGCGGAAGAAAAGGTTGAGTGGTTAAAAAATGAAATCTACTCAACGATAAATATAAGAAAGATTTATAAAAATTTTGGGCAAACCACTATTAATTTAGAAAACCAAAAAGATTTTGCCAATAATATTGAAAATTTTCTTTTGCCTTCTTTATACTTTGGACTATTATCGCGGCCATTGATAAAAAATATTGTAAATTTTTCACCGTCAATAAAGTTTGATAACCGTTATCAGATTTTAAAAGATACTATTAAAAACTATGAGAAAAGAATCAGCGGTAATTTAGGTCTTTTTTTAAGTCCCAAAATAATAAGAAATTTCTCTTTCAGTAATCATCTGACTTATCAAAGGAAAAAGGGATTTATTAAAAATAATTTAAAAGAAGACTATTCAATTTTTAAAATAAACAACAACCTTAGTTTTTACCAATCATTTTTTCACACTTTAAATATTTCTGAAAATATTAGTTATAATCAAGAATTTAGGTTTTTTAAGGATTCAACTAAAACTGATGCTTCTTATCCGATGGCTATTAATTGCGGCATTACTCTCTATCGAATTTTTCTTTTTTCTCTTTTTTCTTTAAAAGGTTTTTTACATACTTTAAGCCCAAATATTTCTTTTAATTACGAGCCAATAGTAAAAAATAGTAAGCCCCTTTTTAAAGAAAAACCAAAATCTTTATTCCTTTCTTTTTATATTCAAAATAGTTTTAACATAAAATATCTTAAAAAAGAAGAAGAGATAAAAAGGGATTTTTTAATATTTAATCTTTCCAGTAGTTATGATTTTTTAGAAAAAAAACAATCACCAATAACTATGAATGGTGATATCAGAATTTTTGAGGAGAAAAATCTTTTTCTATTTTCATCTTTTTCTTTTCTTTATAATAGGGAAGAAAAATCTTGGGATTACGGCTTTACCAACAGTTTAAAATGGGAGTACGGAATTTTGAAGGCTTGTACATTGGCAATTAATATTGCTCACAATTTTTCTAAAACCTTTCAGATGTTTCAAGTAGCGGGTTTTATCAATTTTTCAAAAATCAAAATTAATTATGGTTTTGGGTATAATGCCAAAGAGAAAAAATTAACTGATTATTCAATTTCTCTTTGGAAGGATTTACACTGTTGGGAAGGTATTTTTAATTTTTCCCAATTTGGCTCTCTCTGGCGATACGATTTTAAACTGCGGATAAAAGAGATTCCTGAAGTTGCGATTGGTAAAGATATTTTTGGTTTCCTTTTGAAATAATTTGACTTTTTGATAAAATAAATTATAATCTATTGAATTTTAATAAAAAGGAGGAAAATTATGGTGAATTTATTATTAGTATTTTTAATGGCTTTATCTTCTAATAATTTGCCTTCTCTTCCTTTCTTTGGTGGTGGTGGTCCGGATGCCTATGGTTATCGTTGGCTTGATTCGGATACTGTATGTCCTGGTGCTCCCACTTTTAGCTGGATTTCAATTAACGGTATCGGTACGAGAATTACCGGTTTAGCTGACGATAATGTTGTTGGTCCTTTTCCTATCGGTTTTGAATTTCCTTATTATTGGTATCGGGTTAATCGCTTTTATTTAGGTTCTAATGGTTATATCGCCTTTGACGATAATTTTCTATCAGCCCATCCTTTCCAAAATGTTCCTAATCCTTCACGACCCAACAATGTTTTAGCCCCTTTGATGTGTGATTTAGATCCCGGAAGAGGTGGTTCCGTATGGTATTGGACAAACAATCGTGATACCTGTATCATTGAATTTGACTCGGTTCCTTTCTGGAATACTGGAGGAATGAATTCCTTCCAAATTATCCTCTCAAAAAACGATAGCATCATTAGGTTTCAATATCTAATTCAAAATGGTCAACCTTATGGTGGTTGGCGTTCATCCGGTTCTAGCACTATCGGTATTGAGAACGTTGTTGGTCAAGTTGGTCTTTCTTATATGCATGCTGGTCTTCCGGATTATAATTTACCTCACGCTAATTTAGCTATTATTTTTATCCCACCGGAGTCAACAAATTATGTGGTTAATGATATGGCTTGTTGGTATGTGATGAATGAACAGAGCGAAGGGATATTTATCTATTCAGGTGATACGGTTGTTTTAAGAGGAGCAGTAAAAAATACTGGTAACCGTCCAGCAAATAATTTTCCAGTTTATTGTTGGGTAAGAAGTATGCCCGCCGGAACGATTGTTTTTGCTGATACTTTACAAATTGCCACAATGACACCGGGCGAAATAAGGGAAATCACTTTCAATCGCCGTTGGGTGCCAACAACGACCGGTCAATATGCGATTGATATTAAAACCGGTTTAAGTGGCGATATGGTACCCAATAACGACCAAATTAGATTAGAAGCCAGGGTTGTTTCTTATCCCGGTGAGTTACGTTACGAAGACTTAGCTTCACCCCATGGCATGTGGGCTTGGAATGGACCCGGTGGTTACGGTGCCCATTTTGTTCCGCCAAGATATCCTTGTCGGATAACGCAAGTAAAAATTTATGCTTCCGCAACCTCGGCTACACCAATTTCGGTTCTGATCCTAAAAGATAATGGACCAAATAATTCCCCGGGAGAGACACTTTATTTAACCCAGACTACAATTTCTACCCAGCAATGGTATAATATTAATGTTTCTCCGGCAGTGGTAATAAATAGTGGTGGTTTCTTTGTAGGCGGTATTTCTAATATTTCTAATCAACCTTCTTTTGGTATGGATACCGCTAATACTCCTTCAAGACAAACTTGGGAATACACTACTAGTTGGGCAAAATATCGGACCGCTGATAAACACGATGTGATGATTAGGGCAGTGGTGGAAATGGTTCCAGGTGTTGAAGAAGAGATTGCTGCTTCACCTTTAAAAAGAAAGGAAGCTTGGATTATGAAAGCTGAAGAAATAAAAGCATTGAAGATAAAGGAGAGTGAATTATTTAATGTGAATGGTCAAAAAATCTCTCACATAGAGAAAGGGGGAATCTACTTCCTTAAAGAAAAAGATAATTACCGAAAAATAATCATTCTCCATTAATTTAAAAGGAAAGGGGAGATGGTTGAAGAAGCCATCTCCCCTTTTGTCTTTATGGAGTATCGAAAACCGGAATTAATAATAAAAGAAATTAAAGTTGGAAAAATTGAGCCTTTATATCTTCTTTTTGGCGAAGAAGATGCCAGAATTGAAGATGTACTTAAAGCTTTGAAAAAATATTACTTTAATGATGAAGAATATATTGGTCCTTTATTTAAAAAATACGATTTAAAAGAAAATTCTTTAAAAGAAATTCTTTTAAATTTTAATTCGCCATCATTTTTTGAAGAGATAAAATTAGGATTTATAAAAAATTTTGACTTAGTATTTAAAAGAAAAAGAAAAAAGGAAAAAGAAGAGATTATCACTAACTTTTTTAATGCTATTAAAAATAATAAAGGAAAAACCTTATTAATCCATTTACCCTATTTAAAAGAAAAGGCAAAGGAATTAGAAGATTTTTTTAGAAAAAATCGATTAGAAAAATATCTCATCCATCTTTCTTATTTATCAAAAACCAATTTAAAAACCTATCTTTACGAAAAAACTAAAGAAGAAGGTTATATTATAACTAATGGTGCCTTAGAAAAACTTATTTTCCTTTGCGGTGAAGATTATTCTTTAATTTATTCGGAGCTTAACAAACTGAAACTTTATTTAAAAGAAAAGATAATTACTGAAGAGGCGATTGAGAAATTTGTTGGTTATAGTTTTTCCGGAAAATTAAAAACTATTTTAGAAGCTTTAAGTTATAAAGATAAAAACAAATTTTTAAAAAATCTTTACGGTTATTTAAGCGGGTCAAAAAGAGAAGAGCTTCCTTATTTAATCGGCTCTTTGGCATCTCACCTTTTAAATATCTATTTGAAAAAGACGAGTTTCTCTTCTTCTTTTAAAGAGAGTGAATTAAGGGAGAAATTGGAAAACCTTTATAAAATTGATTTAATGATTAAAAAAGGGGAAGCTGAACCCGAAATTTTACTTTTAAATTGGGGGGAGAAAATATGAATTTCCGAGAAATTGAAGAAAAATGGCAAAAAATATGGGAAGAAAGAAAGGTTTTTAAAACCCAAAAAGATGGCCGAAAAAAATATTATTGTTTAGTAATGTTTCCTTATCCTTCCGGTGATCTCCATATGGGGCATGTGAAGAACTATGTGATTGGTGATGTGATTGCTCGGTATAAAAGACAAACCGGTTATAATGTTTTACACCCCTTTGGTTTTGATGCTTTTGGCCTACCAGCCGAAAATGCGGCGATAATCCACGGTATCCATCCTTGGGAATGGACAAAGAATAATATTGAGATATCAAGAAAGCATTTAAAAATGATGGGTATTTCCTATGATTGGGAACGGGAAATAATTACTTGCCATGAGAGTTATTATAAATGGAATCAATATTTCTTTATAAAATTCTACGAAAATAATTTAGCCTATCGAAAAAAGGCTTATGTTAATTGGTGTCCTGGCTGTCAGACAGTTTTGGCTAACGAGCAGGTAGTTGACGGTCGTTGTTATCGCAAAACCTGTCAAAGTGTTATTGAAAAAAAGGAGTTGGAGCAGTGGTTTTTTAAAATTACCGCTTATGCGGAAAGATTGCTTTCCGATTTAGATAAACTGGATTGGCCAGAAAATGTGAAAATAATGCAAAGAAATTGGATTGGTAAAAGTGAAGGGGTAGAAGTAGAATTTCCAATTGTTGGTGGTGGCAGTTTAAGAATTTTTACTACCCGCCCGGATACCCTTTTTGGGGTTACTTTTATGGCGATTGCTCCGGATGCGGAAATTTTAGATGAAGTCATTAAAGGAAGTGGTAAAGAAGCTGAAGTTTTAGAATTTAAAAAAGAAGCTTTAAGAATTTCGGAAATTGAAAGAACTGCCATTGGCCGGGAAAAAAGAGGTCTATTTATAAATAGATATGCTATAAATCCATTAACTAATGAAAAAATTCCCATTTTTGTTGCTGATTATGTTTTAGCAACTTATGGAACCGGTGCGATAATGGCTGTGCCGGCTCACGACCAAAGGGATTTTGAATTTGCTAAAAAATATAAGTTGCCAATAAAGATTGTAATTAATCCTTACGGCGAAGAGTTAAAAGTTGAAAATATGGAAAGGGCTTATGAAGGCGAAGGAATAATGGTAAATTCCGGAATATTCACCGGTTTACCTTCTTCGGAAGGAATAGGAAAAATAACGGAATATCTTTGTGAAAAAGGAATTGGTCAAAGGAAGATAAATTATCGTCTAAAAGATTGGCTGATTTCTCGGCAGCGATATTGGGGAACACCGATACCGATGATTCATTGTGAAAATTGTGGCATTGTTCCCGAAAAAGAAGAAAATTTGCCAGTGGTGTTGCCGAAAGATGTAAAAGACTATTTGCCGAAAGGAAAATCGGTCCTTGCTGGAATTGAAGAATTTATTAATACTACCTGTCCAAAATGTGGGGAAAAAGCAAAAAGAGACCCAGATACCATGGATACCTTCGTTGATTCCTCCTGGTATTTTTTGAGATTTTTAGACCCCCATAACAACGAAAAACCTTTTACTTATGAAGATACTAAATACTGGTTGCCAATTGATAAATATATTGGTGGCATTGAACACGCCACTGGTCATTTGATATATTTTCGCTTTTTCACAAAAGTTTTGTATGATTTGGGCTTCTGTGCTTATGATGAACCTTGCTTATCGCTTTTTACTCAAGGGATGGTTTTGTATAAAGGACGGGTAATGTCTTCTTCTCAAAAGCACGGTGTTTGGGTAGGAGAATTTTTAGAGAAAAATAGTGCCGATATCGCTCGCCTGACAATTTTGTTTGCCGCACCGCCCGAAAAAGATATGGAATGGTCAGAAGATATTGTCAGTGGTGTAAAAAGATTTTTAGAAAGAACCTGGCGATTATACGCAGCAAATAACTTTAAAGTTTGGGACAAAAAACCAAAGATCTTGGATGAAAAAGATAACTACCTTTATATCCGGCTAAACCAGACAATAAAAAAAGTGATTGAAGATATGGAAAATTTCTCTTTTAATACCGCGATTGCGGCTTTGATGGAATTCCTTAATGATTTATATAAATTTGATAAAAAAAGTGAAGTCTATTATTATTCCCTTTATATTTTTTATCAGCTTCTTTCTCCTTTTGCTCCCCATCTGGCGGAAGAGATAAACGAAAGATGTGGTTATAAAAATCTCTTAGCAGAAACGCCTTTTCCCGATTATGATAAAAATGCCATCTCCTTTGCTACTATTGAAATTCCTGTTCAGATTAACGGTAAAGTAAGGGCAAAGATTTTAGTGGCTATTGACGAAAAAGAAGAGAAGATAAAAGAGATGGCCCTTTGTCACGAGAAAATAAAGGAAATGATTAAAGAGAAAGAGATTTTAAAAATTGTTTATGTGCCTAAAAAGCTGATAAATATTGTTACCAAGGAATAAGTAATGCGGGCAATCTTAATTTTTCTTTTAGTGATTTTTATTGCGCTTTTAGGCTACTTCTATTTTAATTACAAAGAATTTTTTGCCCAGATAAATAAAGAAGAGATTAATGCGGAACTTTTAAGTAATAAAGTGATTGCCCTTTACGAAGAGAAATTAAATCGTTTAAAAAATAAAATTGATTCCTTAGAAAATTTTCCTCCGTATAAAAAGAAAGAATTTATAGAAGAGATAAAATTGTTAAGGGAAGAGATAAAAAAAGGTGAAAAACTGCTTTCCGAATTAAAAAGGGCAAAAGGTGAAAAAAGGAACGAACTTTATCGGCTTTGCATCGAAGTTTACCAAAAGGCAAAAGGAAGGTGTGAAATCTTGAAAGAAAAATAAAATTAAAAATTAAAATTAAAATTTAATGAAGAGAAATTTGATTTTAATCTATTATGAATTTTTGAAATTGACAAAAATCTGGCTTGCCTATCCAATCATTTTCCTTTTTTTTACTGTTTTTCCATTAATTTGGGTTTTACCTTTTATCTTTCAAGGAAAGGCTTTGGTTGGTAGTTTTTCATCAATACCTTTTAAAGAATTAACTGGGACCGAAAATTATTTAGCCTTTTTACTTCTTGGCTCAATTGTTTCTACCTATGTCTTTTCTGGTCTTTGGGGCGTTGGCAATTCTTTAAGAGAAGAGACCTATTGGGGAACCTTAGAATATCTAATTCTTTCACCAGCCAATCCCTTGATTGTTTTAATCGGTAAGACTTTAACGGAATTTATTTATGCCACAATAACCGTTATTATTCAAGCCTTAATAATTGTGATAATTTTGAATGTCAAAGTTACCCTAATAAAATTATTGCCAGTAATCTTAATAATCTTACTTCTCTTAATTGGCTTTTACGGTTTTGCGATTGCCTTTGCTGGTTTTACTTTATTATTAAAGGAAGTAGAAGGTTGGATAAGAACCTTAGAATGGGTATTTTATCTTTTCTCACCAATTAGATATCCGGTAGAGATAAATCCGATAACAAAATTTATTAGTAGTTTTATTCCCCTCACTTATGCCTTAGTAGCCATTAGAGCGATTATCTTGTTAAACAAAAATATTCTTTCCCTTAAAAATATTCTCTTAATCTTAGGCATAATTGATATCTTTTTAATTATAATTGCCATTTTTCTCTTTAAATTCTTAGAGAAAAAGACAAGAGAATTAGGAACGATTGGGGGTTATTAAATGTTTTTAAAATATTTAAAGGCAATTTGGGCGGAAAATGTAAAAGAATGGAAGATTGAACTTTCTTATAAAGCCGATTTTTTAAGGACCTTTATTGACCCGATTGTCTATCTTTTACCTTATTTACTTTATGGACAGGCAATTGTGGGTGGTCGATTTTCCGGTCAATTAGAAAAATTAACGGGCATTTCCGATATTATTTCCTTTATTTTACTTGGTTATATTTTTATCGGTTTTATGAATATGGCTTTATGGGCAATGGGATTTTCTTTAAGAAAAGAGCAATATTATGGAACCTTAGAACAGGTTTTTGCTACCCCAGTTCCTCGATGGGTTTTTACCTTAGGGATGGCACTCCATTCAACCCTTCACCAGACATTAATTTTGTTATTTCAGATTATCTTTGTCAGTTTAATTTTCCGTTTATATTTCAATATTTCGGGTATTCTTCCTTCTTTAGTGGCAATTGCCTTAATGCTTTTATCCCTTTATGGTTTTGGTATGATGGTTGCTGGCTTAACTTTGACTTTAAAGCAAGGTTGGCTTATCTCTGAAGCTTTATCCGGGATAATGATGGTGATTACTCCCATTGCCTATCCATTAGCAATTTTACCCATCTTTTTAAAAAAACTTTCCTATTTTGTTCCTACCACTTACGGAATTATTGCCACCCGCCATTTTTTATTAAAAGAAAATTTAGATTTTCCTTTATCAGTGATTTATTTTAGATTATTCTTATTAACAATAATTTGGCTTTTCTTTGGTTTGATTGTCTTTTATATAATTGATAAAAAGGTAAGAAAGAGCGGTACTTTGCATACTTATTAAAAAGACAGTAAACATCAGATATAACTATGGTAATAGTAGGTGCCAAGAAAATGGTTTTAAGGTAGGTGTTGGAAATGGTTATATTAAATTGGGTAAAAATAAGTCTATTAATAAGATAAAAAAGGCATATAATGATTGAAAATCATATAAATTTTAAGTATACTTTTAAAAGGCAATTATTGAAAGGGAAGGGGAGGCATTCCCTGGACGGTCGGGTTATTAAAAGGGATGTTTTTTCTTTTTGACAATTCCAAGAGAGGTTAAGGACTTACTTTTAGTTTACATAATGCTTCTTAAAGAAAGTGAGAAGTTTAATATAAGAAAAACTTAAGCCGGAAAATTATAATTTAAGATGGAATGAGACGATAAAAAAGTTATTGTGGGATTTATTTTTTTATTTAAAGACAAAGATTTTAGAGAGATTAAAAAGACGATTATTTTATTCTGATGCAAAAATTTTTCCATTAAGAGCAGGTCTAATAAATGGTAAATAAGATTTTTTTAATTGATTAAAAATAAAATAGATATTTATTGACTTTTTTGTAAAAATTTCTATACTTTTTCAATGTTTAATAATCCAATTAAGGAGGAAAAAAATGAAAAAAGCGGCATTTTTTATTTTTTTAATCTTTTTAGCTTGCTCACTCTTTAAAAAGGAAGAAGAGGTTATGCCTTTAGAAGTTGACAATTGGTGGGCTTATCAGGTTACTACTCAAGGTAAAATGATGCCTAAGGAAATTCTCAAAGCCTTTAAAAAATTCTCTTCACCAGGTACTTATATTGACACGATGAGAATAATTGGTAAACAGACGATAGAAGGGGTTGATGGTTATGTTAATTATTCAACTTATAATGAAGATACCACTGGAATATTTTATTACAAAAATGATTATCTTTGGTATTATTATCCAGATGAGAAAATAAGCGAAAAGGTATTTCCCCAAAAACCAAAGATTGGTGATAGTTGGGTTGGCTATGAAGAGAAAGAAGATATTGGTGATTGGGATATGGACGGAATAAATGATTCAATGGCAATAAAGACTGAATATACAATTATTAGTAAAGAGAATATTAATGTAATTGCTGGTAGTTTTAAAGATGCCTACCGTACACAAATAGTTGCCAGCGTAAAAGTTTGGTATTCCAGTAGTAATCAATGGCAGACGGAGGCTGCTTTAACCGGCACTATATGGTTAAAAACTAATGTGGGTATATTAAAAATGGAAATTCCTGAGTTTGAAACTCAGGAGCTTATGGCTTATAAAGTGAAGTAATTTTTTTATCTCTTAAAAGAGATAAGGGCTTGGTTTAAGATAATTAATATTTAAAATTAAAAAGGAGGGAAGATGAAAAAAATATTATTCTTGGCTTTTCTTATTATCTTTTCTTGCTCACTTTTCAAAAAAGAAAAGGAAGAGGTAATGCCTTTAGCGGTTGATAATTTTTGGGTTTATCAATATCTTGAGGAAAAAACTTTTAAGAAAGGAAGTTCTTTGCCCAGATATTTCTTAAGAAGTTTAAGCAATTTATCACAGTCAGAGATTGATACCTTAAAATTGGTTGCTAAAGAGAGTATTGAAGGGGTTGATGGCTATGTTGGCTTTTCTACTTTAGAAGAAGATACCTTAGGAATATTTTATTACCAGAATGATTATCTTTGGCTCTATTCTTATGATGAGGAATTAAGTATGAAGCTCTTTCCGCAAAAGCCAAATATTGGTGATAAATGGATTTCTTACGAGGATAAAAGAAAAACAACGGATTTTGATGGCGACGGTAAAGAAGATTCAATAAATTTTATTTATGAAGATTCAATAATTGGTAAGGAAGAAGTTTCGGTTCCCGTTGGTAATTTTAAAGATTGTTATCGGGTTGAAGAGAAAGAGATTTATAAAAGGTGGTATTCAACTAATGGTCAATGGAAAATTGAAGCTACTGAAGTTTTTCGTTATTCTTGGGTAAAAATGGGTATTGGATTTGTAAAAATAGAAATACCGGAAGAAGGGACTTACGAATTAATCGTTTACCAGATAAAATAGTTGCTTTTAATAACCTTAGGCGAGATTTCGGGAATTGGTCCAGAAATTACTTTAAAGGCAATAAGATATTTTCCGCCGGAAAAGATAAAAATAATTGGCTCTTTTGGTATTTTAGAAAAGACAAAGAGAAAATTAAAATTAGCTATTGATTTTGAACCTTATCTTTTAAACTTAGTCAAAGATACTGATTTCTCTTTCGGAAAACCAACAGAAAAAACTGCTAAATATGCCTTAGAATCCTTAACAGTTGCCCTTTCTTTGATAAAAGAAAAAAAAGCCTTGGGGATAATAACCGCTCCCATTTGTAAAGATAATTTAAGAAAAATTGGTTTTTCTTATCCCGGTCATACCGAATTTTTTGCCGAAAATTTTAAAATAAAAAAATATACCCTTTTGGCTTATACAAAATATTTTAAGGTTTGTTTTGTTACTTTGCACTTACCACTTTTTTTGGTAAAAAAAGAACTTGGTGTAGAAAAAATTTTTCATACTGCTTATTTACTTTATCAATTTCTTAATAAGATTGAAGGGATAAAAAGACCAAAAATTCTCTTCTTCTCCTTCAATCCTCATCTTTTTGAATTTTCTTTGGGTGAAGAGGAGATGATAAAAAAAGCGATAAGAAGATTAAAAAGATTTCCGGGAGATTATGATATCAAACCAGCCGACACTTTACCTTATCTTTTAGGAAATTATGATGGTTTTGTTGCTTTGTACCATGACCAAGGAATGATACCAGCAAAACTCTTGAGCCTTGGAAAAGGAGTAAATATTACCTTAGGATTACCTTTTATTAGAACTTCCCCTCTTCATGGTGCCGGTTTAGATATTGCTGGAAAAAATCTTGCGGAAGAAAAAAGTATGGTGATGGCAATAAGATTGGCTCTTAAATGGTATAAAAAATTTTATAAGTTATAAGCGTCTACTTTCTCTAAAATCAATAGACTCCTTACCAATCGGATATGTTCGTAACGAAATTTTACAATATCTTTCTTTTGGTATCCGGTTCGGGCTAAAAGCTTTTCGCTTTCTTTTAACTCCCTTTCAATCACCTTTGTTTTTTTATAAAGAATAAGCATATTCGGTTTTAGATTATTCTCCTTACTTTGAAGCCATTTTAAAGTCTTTCTTAAAGGCGCAACCAAGCGAGAGATAAGGATATCAAATTTTATATTTTTAATCTCTTCCAATCGTTGATTGAGAACATAGCAATCTTTTAAATCCAATTCGAGGACAACCTTTTCTAAAAAAACGGCTTTTTTATGTTTTGATTCAATAAGATATACTTTTAAATCCGGACGAAAGATTCTGATAATAACACCGGGAAAGCCGGCACCGCTACCTAAATCGGCCACAGTTTTATTTTCTGGTAAGAGCTTGGTAACTACGGCTGAATCAACAAAATGGTATTTTATTAATCTTTCCGTGTCTTTTAAAGAATAAAGATTAAGCCTTTCCCGTTCACTTAAAAGGAGTTTATGATATTTTACCAGTTTTTCTAATTTCTCATCGTCTAAAAAAATTCCGAAGGAGGCGAGAATTTTGTCAAACTGGCTCCAGGTTATGTCCGCCATTTACGGATGGATGGTAGTCACATAGGTTGCTTTACCATTTTTATATTGCATAATTACTGCATCCTTTATTGGATTACCATTTTCGTCAAAAACAATCTTGCCGGAGACAGTATTAAACTCTTTTATATTTTCTAAGGCTTCCCTTATCTTATCCGGTTCAAAAGAGTTTGCTTTGATGATTGCTGTCAAAAGTAAATTAGTAGCATCGTAAGCCAAAGTGGCTAAGGCATCAGGGACTTTACCGTATCTTTCTTGATATTTTTTCACCCATTCCTGGACTTCCTTTCTTGGGTCTTCGGGTGAATAATGGTTGGTGAAATAGCCTCCTTCAATTGCTTCGCCAGCAATTTTGATAATATCGGGTGAATCCCAACCATCACCACCCATTAAAATAGATTTTATTCCCAATTGCCTTGCCTGTTTGGCAATCAAACCAACTTTCGTATAATAATCGGGTAAAAAGAGGATGTCAGGATTAAGTTGCTTTACCTTCGTTAACAAAGCGGAAAAATCAACATCATCTTTGGAATAAGATTCAAAAAGTAAAACCTTGCCACCCCCTTCTTCAAAAGATGCTTTAAAATATTCTGCCAATCCTTTCACATAGTCATTACCAACATCATAAAGAATAGCGGCGGTTTTTTTATTTAGATTTTTTAAGGCAAAAGTTGCGGCTACCTTTCCTTGGAAAGGGTCGATAAAACAAGCCCGAAAAACATATTTTTTCCTTGTTCCGTCTTCCCTTACAGTTACCTTCGGATTGGTTGATGTTGGGGTAATCATCACAATTTTTGCCTGCTCACAAATTTCCGAAACCGGAATTGACGCCTTAGAAGCCACTGAGCCGATAATTGCCTTTACCTTATCCTGATTAATTAGTTTGTAAGCCGCATTAGCCGCTTCGGTTGGGTCATTTTTATCATCACAAATAACATATTCAATCTTCTTATTTAAAATCCCGCCTTTCTGATTGGCTTCTTCAATTGCTAATAAGAAGGCATTTTTTACCGATTCACCAAAGGTTTTAACATCACCAGTTAAAGGAGCAATCAAACCAATTTTTAACTTTTCTCCTTTTTCACAAAAAAATATTAATGTTGAGAAAAGAATTAACAAAGAGTATAAAAATTTTCTCATTTTAACCTCCCATTAAAATATAATAATAATGATGATTAGCCAAAAATCAATAATTTTAATTGAAAATGGCATAAATTTTGATATAATAATTATCAATGATTTTTCTTTCAGTTATTTTAATAATTTTTCTTATTTATCTATTTTTCGAGATTGAAACTCACCAGAGGAATGTTAATAAAATAAAAATAAGAATTTTGGTTAATGGTACCCGGGGTAAGTCATCAACCACCCGTTTAATTGCTGGTGGTTTAAAAGAAAATAACAAAAAAGTTGTTTGCAAAACTACCGGTACCCAACCAAGATTAGTTATCTTTGGAAAAGAATATCCGATCGTTCGGTTAGGAAGGGCTAATATTATTGAAGAAAAAAAGATATTTAAAAGAATTGCCAAAGAAGAAGCCGAAATTAGTGTTACTGAATGTATGGCCTTAGTTCCGGAATATCAAAAAATCTACAATGAGAAACTGGTTTCTCCTCACATTACGGTAATTACCAATGTGCGCAATGACCATTTGGAGGTGATGGGGCCAACCTTAAAAGATGTGGCCAGCAACTTAGCGAAAACAATTCCGAAAAATGGCGTCCTGTTTATTCTGCGTGATGAAAACTATTTAGAAATATTTGAAAAAGAAGCCAAAAAGAAAAATTGTCAAATTTATTATGTTGATAAAAATATAGTTGACGAAAAGATGATGGCTGGTTTTTCCTATTTAGAACATAAAGAAAATGTGGCGCTTGCCTTGGCCGTCTGTGAATATTTGGGTTGCGAAAGAGAGAAAGCCCTTTTAGGAATGAAAAAGATTCCTCCTGATCCTGGGGTTTTAAGAATCTACGAAATAAAAATCAATAACAACTTTTTATATTTTGTCAATACCATGGCAGCCAATGACCCGGATTCTATTTTTTATCTTTGGGAAAGGTTTCAAAAATTTAAATTTGATAAAAAAATTATCTTAATGAACTGCCGTCCTGACCGGGTAGAAAGGAGTGAGCAGTTGGGCGTTTTAATAAACGAAAAATTTTCTGCCGATTACTATTTGGCTACTGGTTTTTTAACCAAACCTTTTTTAAATAAATTAAAAAAGTCTAATGTTTTTGATTTAGAAAAAAAGGAACCACAAGAGGTATTTTCTTTTGTTAAAGAAATTGTTGAGAATTATAAAGAAAATAAAAGGTGGCTTCTTTTTGCTACCGGTAATATTGTTGGGTATGGAGAAAAATTAGTTTTGGAATTTCAAAAATATGGCAAGGAGGTTGATTATTCTTTATGGTGGTAATTGAAGGAATAGGTTTAGGAATGTTTTTAAGTTTTTTTATGACCGAGACAATTGGTTTGGCAGCCGGAGGAATTGTTGTTCCTGGTTATTTAGCCTTAAATCTCCATTATCCCTTTAAAATAATTTTGACCTTGGCGGTCGCTTTATTAGTTTATTTAATTAATTGGCTATTAGGGAAAAAGGTTATTCTTTATGGAAGAAGATTGCTTTTGCTTTCGGTTATTTGGGGTTATCTTTTTGGTTATCTTTTTAAACTTTTTCCACCAATAAGTTTGCAAAAAGAGGTATTAAATTGGGAAGTGATTGGTTATGTGATTCCCGGTCTTTTGGCTTATTGGTCAGCTCGGCAAGGAATTATTGAAACATTTTCGACAGCCGTTGTTGGGAGTGTAATTACCCGTTTATTATTAATTCTGATTAATAGCGGAAAGGTCGCAATTTTTAAATGAGAAAAAGGGTAGGCAAGGTTAATAAATTTATTTTGCTTTTTTATGCCCTTTTAGCGATTTTTTTCTTTTTTATTTTGACAATAACCATTAAAGATAAAGAAGGTAAATATCTAAAAGAAAAGAAAACTGCGGTTTTATTAGCCGATTCGGCTTTTAAAATTGTTAAAGCTTATCGGTTAAATAATGGGATTCCGTTTGATATTCTTAATGACCCGAAGGAGACTGGGCTTATTGGTGTTCCTTATTCAATTATTACTTATGAGGAAGTTAATTTAGATTTAGTTAAAGCTTCGATGACGGCTAATTACGCTGCCCTTTTTGTTGAACTTTTAAAAGAAAAAAAATTAAAAGAGAATGATAGTTTAATCGTTTATCTTGACGGTAGTTTTCCGGCTTTAAATATCTCCCTTCTTTCGGCAATAAAAATCTTAAAAATAAAACCAATAATCTTTTTGAGTGTGGCTTCTGCTTCTTATGGTGCCAATCTTCCTAATTTTACTTTTTTAGAAATATTAGATACTTTAAATAAGGCTAAAATTTTTGAGTTTTATGTTGATTACGCTTTAATTGGTGGTCATGACCAAATGGGTAGCGGTCTTTCTTTTGAGGCGCGGGAGTTTATCAAAGAGAAGGTTTCTTTTTATAAAATAAAATTGATAACCAAAGAAGAAAAAGATATTTTTTTAGCGAAGTTTAAAAATAAACCGCTAATAGAAATTGCTTATGATAAGATAAATCCGAAAAAATTAAAAGAAGAATATGAGATAAAAGAAGAGTTGTTTAAAGGGAGGTTGTTTTATGAAAAAAGGTATTCTTTGTTTTTGACTTTTTGTTTTTTAGCAATTTTATTAATTCTTCTTTATTTGATTATCAAATATGATTGGGAATATTACTTGTTAAAAAAGAGCGAAGAGATTTATAAGGAGGGAATATGAGTTTGCTTTTTTTACTTTTTTTATTTGCCGAAACCTTAGAAGTAAAAAATGCACCGATAGTTAAAATCCGGGTTTTAAAACCAATAGAAGAAGAGTATTATCTTTTAACCAAAGATAATCCAATTAAAATTAAGATAAGGGGACCAAATATTTTAAAGATTTATACCCGTTTACTTTTCTTACCCGAAGGTCATGAGGAATTTTCTAAAAGCAGGAGCTATAAGCTTCTTTTGAAAACCTATGAGAAAGAATATATCTACCATTTTCACACGGAAATTTCTTATTCTGCCTATGATAAAAGGAAAAGATATTATGGTAAATGGCGTTCGATAACTTACGAAGTCCCTTCGGGAATCCACGAATATCAGTTATTTCTCTTTGATAGTCAAAAGGAGACAGTGGCCGTGAGGATAGAAGTAAAAAAACCGTCAGTATTTAAGGAGATTAAGGTTATTTCTCATCTGGATACAACACCAATCAGAATAAAACTTTCTGGACCAAATGAATTCCAAATCAGATTTTTAACGAAAGAGAAGATTAAGATAAGCTATGAGATAAAAAAAGATAATGAAGTGATTTTAAAAGATACCTTAAAGAAAGTAATTCTTGACATCAAAGAAAAAGAAGCTGATATTTTAATCGATGTCCAGCCAATAGAAAAAATAAGTAAGATTAAAGTTTATGAGAAAAGAAGGTTTTAAACTTTTGTTATTGATATTTGATTTTGTTTTTGCCGCTACTTTTAATTTTCAGCAAGGGTTTATTTACGATGATAACATCTACCGATTTTCTAAAAAGGATTTACAAGCCTTTGAGCGCGGAGAGAAAGATAAAGATTATAAGACAACCGATGATTTAATTGGGGAAATTATTTTAAAATTAAATTTCTATCAAGAGGATTTTAAATTTTCTTTTGAAAGCCAATATAAAAACTATTTTCAGAACCGAAAAAAGAGTTATCAAGGATATAAATTGACTATTAGTTTTTTAAAGGTTGATTTTGGCTATTCTTTTATGCCTAATTATTATCTCCGCAATTTTTATCAAAAACCCTGTTTTTATACTGAACATGCCTTCTTTTCTTTTATTAGGTTGAATAGTTTTACTATTGGTTTAAAAAATGAGATTGATTTTTATAATAAGGATTTTCAGTATTATAATTCTAATATTTTTTCTACTCTTTTAAAATACGAAAAAGATTTTGATAGTAAATACCAAATAAAAACAACATTGGCTCTTACGAAAAATTTCTTAATTAGCAGATTGAAGGAAAACGAGCCAGACATTGCCTATTTCCAAATTGGTAATCAGTGGCAGATAAAAAGAAGAGAAGATTTTTTTGACCTCAGCGGGTTTGTTGAAATTAAAAGAAGAAATTATTTAACGAAAAGAGATATTTTCCACAAAGATCGGCTTGATTATCTTTTTGCTTTTGGTTGGGAAATTTTGCTAAAATTGAAAAAAGATTTACAATTAAGCTTTGGCTATGAGTACGAAAGGAGCGATTGTAAGATACCTTATAAAGAAGAGTATGAAGATATTAAGAATTATTATAAAAATATCTTTTATTTAAAATTGGCAAAAGGAGGAAAGTTATGAAGAAAATTCTCTTTTTGCTATTAATTGTTATTTTCTGTAATTACCCCATAAAAGAAGAGGCGGTAAAAATTTTAAAACCTTCAGAAGATGAAATTTTTTCACCCTTCTCAGAAATTGAGTTTCTTTGGGAAGATAAAGCAAGCGCCTTGGCTTATTTTTTTGTCTTAGATGATACCAATACTTTTAAAACACCAGTTTTAGAAACTACCTTAACAACTAACAGTTTAATTTTAAAAGAACTAAAAGAAGGTTCCTATTATTTTAAAGTGAGATATTTAACAATTGATTCGGTCTATTCTGATTGGAGTGAACCCCGAAGATTGACAGTGAAACTTTTAGATTTGCAGAATAATTTTAAAACCGCCGGTTATCCTAATGATATTTTAGTTTTTAACAATTATATCTTTACGGCTTCTTCCCAAGCGGGATTAGAGGTTTTTAATGAGCAGGGAAAGATTTTAAATTTTTCTGACAGAAGAAATGTTCTTTACGGATTGGCTTTAGATACTTTAAGAAATTTTTTATATCTGGCTTATGGGGAAAAAGAATTAAGTATTTTAAATTTAGCTTTTTTACCCGATTCTCTTTACGAAATAAATTCTTTATCTTGGCCGATTGCCTATGCCTATGATGTGAGCATATTAAACGATAGTTTGGTAGTAATTGCGGCGGATAGACAATTTTTAGTAGTGAATGTAAAAGATACCTCTTTTTTGTATACTATTGCCCAAATCTATTTCCCTTCTTCTTTAAGGGGTTCTTTCACAAATAAAGATTTTATCTATCTTGCCTGTGAACAAGAAGGAGTTTATATTTATCAATTAACGGATACTATTAGTTTTTTAACTAATATTGATACCCCAAATAATGCGAGAGATTTGGTTGGTAATGATACTTTATTGTTTGTTGCTGATGGTAGGGGGATAAGTATAATTGATATTAAGGATAAGAAAGAGCCAATATTTAAAAAGGAAATTCCGATTACTGGTTATTGTAAGAAAATTTATTTAGCCGATTCTTTGTTATTTGCTGCCTGTGGCGATGGCGGTTTAAAGATTTATAAACTTACTAATGATGAAGAATATTTAAAATTGATAAGCGAAAGAAAATTTAGTGACTGCCGAGCAGTTTTCTTTGATAATCGTTATCTTTACGTAGCTACTCGGGATGAAGGAATATTAATTTACCAATTGATTTATTAGG
>CAZDHW010000008.1:23950-68707 GCA_964505415.1 uncultured bacterium
TTTTATTATTTAGCTCTTTTGTGATATTTACTTTTTATCCTTTACCCAATTTTTTATTTCGCGCCCCCATCACTTTTAAATAGGGGGTTATAAAATAAGTTTAAACCAAAATTAATTTTTCCAGTTTAGCTAAATTATTTAATTAGTTTTGCTACTTTAAATATTGATAAACAAAAGATTATTCCTAAAAGAAAATAAAAGGTTAGTGAAAAAATCCTCTTTACGAAATTTATTAATCCCCTTGGGAACTGTTTTCTATACTCTCCAGGGGACAGACCTCTTTCATCTTTTATTTTCAATCCTTTCTTTAACCTCTTTTTAAATATTGGGAAAAATTGAAAATTCCTATTAGCCATAATATTAATAGCCTCATTTTATTATGTAATATAACGAAGAAAGAACTATTTATCTTACCCCATTTTTTAATATTGACTTTTATTTATTTATAATTAATAATTACCAAAGATGTTTTTAATTATTTTAATAATCCTGCTATTTTCTCTCTTCCTCTATCTCTTTTTGAGAAAGAAAATAATATTAAAAAAAATTAAAAAATATTACGAAGAAGGCAGGGATTTTGTGGCAATTGATTTGGAGACAACCGGACTCAATCCGAAAAAAGATGAGATTATTGAAGTGGGAGCCTATAAATTTAATATTAAAGGAAAAAGTGAAGAATACGGCAAATTGGTTAATCCGCAAAGAGTTATTCCCCAAGAAATAACAAAATTGACCAAGATTACTCAAGAAATGGTTAAAGATAAACCTTCTTTTTCGGAGATTAAAGAAGAGTTTTGTTCTTTTATTGGTGAGAGCATCATTTTGGGTTGGAATTTAGCCTTTGATTTAGCTTTTTTAAAAAGAAAGGGAATAAAGTTAAAAAATCCTGCTTACGATGTTTTGAAAATAAGTAAAATAGTTTTACCAAAAAAGATTAATAAAAAGAAGAGAAGTTTTTCTCTCTCCGCTATTGCCAAGGATTTTAATATTTTGGTAAAAGAACGTCACCGGGCATTGGCTGATGCTAAAACCCTTCAAGAAGTTTTTTTAAAGCTGGTTAAATTAATTAATTAGGTTGAAAAAGGGCACCAAGAAATAGAAAGAGATTGTTTTCTTTTTCAGCAATTAAAAAAAGAAATGGTCTATTGACAAACATTTTAAATCTTTCTCTTACAGCAGTTAAAGAAATTTCTACCGAAGTGGCAGCCGCCGCTTCGGTTCCTTCTTCTGTCACTTCTAAATAACTTTTATGTTTTACTTCGGAAATATAAAGATTTTGCGGTTTCCTATTAGCAATTTTAGAAAAATCGGCTTCCCTCGGTTCAAAGGCAATACTTAAATTTAGATTTTTTAAAATTTCGTTTAATACCTTTTCGTATTCCAGCTTAAATTTGGGGATAATTATCTCTCCTTCTTTTTTAGAAAAAGCCGAAAGATATCTTTTTAAATCGGCATAAGATAAATCACTAATAAATTTTGTTAATGGATAATCTTCTTTCGGTAAAAAGATATAAAAACCAAATTTTTCGTTCTTATAGGGAAGATAAATAGCCTGAAGATTTTCATCTTCGTAATATAAAAATTCTCCTTCTTTTCTCATGAAAATAGTCTTCTTTTTACTTTTGTCTTCTAAAATAAAATTATCTTCAAAGGTATTTTCAAATTTTTTCTGCCACAACCCTTGAAAATAGATACCGTTGATGATATACAAGACAACCAAAGGTTTTATCTTATCAATTATCTTTTCGATCTTTCCTTGGGTTTTCTCTTTTACCCAATTATTAATTATCGCTACTGCTTTTCTATCATTAAAATCTAACCTTTTTATTTCACTTTCATAATAATTTTTATTTATTGAAAGAAAATCTTTCTTAACTTTAATCTCCTTTCTTAAAAAGAGACCATTGGCAATTTTTAATATAATAGCTTTCTCTTTTTTTAAATTTTTTAAAAGGTTCTTATTAATTTTATTGATACTATCTAAGGAAAAATCTTTTAAAAAAAGGGATTTTTTAAAAGCTTCGGCAGTTTTTCCCTCGGCACCGTTATAAGTAATTAATAAGGCTTCAAAAATAGAAAAAGGGGAAATAAAAGTATTTTCTTTTTTCTCCGAGATTAATGATTGAAATAGTTTTAAGCCAAATTGATTATTGGCATCGGAAAAATTTAAAAGAAAAAAAATTATGAAAATCATAAAAAAATAAAAAGGGGGCGGTTTATTTTCCGCCCCCTTTCTCTTACTTATTATTCGCCGTAGACGATAGTTTTGTAAGTGGCGATAATACCTAAGATGTTGGTTACTTGATAATCAATGTGATGGATTTTTGTTATTCCACCATTTCTCATTGCGGCTTCAATGCTGGCATCACCAGTGCAAATAAGTCCTAAAATGGAGGTTAAAGAGGCTTCGCCAACTTTTGAATAAGTGGCGGCCTTTTCGCCATAGTAGCTCGCATAAGGAAGGGGCATTTTGGTATCCTGATAGAGGCTACCGCCGCCACCCATAGCAATCATTGCTCCGCAACCGGTTAGAGTCATGATTGAAAATAAACCAATTAAAGAAAATAATAATAACTTCCTCATACTTCCTCCTTTTTAGGCATAACTTTTTATTATAAAAATTTTTTTCTTTATGTCAATAAGAAGAAAAATTGACTTTATTATCAATTTGTTTAAAATTAATTATGGAAAGCGAAGAGATAATTATAAAATTAAGGGAAGCAAAAAGGGCGATAGCGGGAGAGTTAAAAAAGGTTATTGTTGGTCAAGAAGCAATAATTGAAAAAATTTTAATCACTTTAATTGCCAATGGTCACGCCTTAATTATTGGTGTTCCGGGTTTAGCGAAGACTTTAATTGTTAATACTTTAGCCCAAGTTTTAAACCTTTCTTTTAAAAGGATTCAATTTACCCCGGATTTGATGCCTTCGGATATTACCGGAACCGAAATAATTGAGGAGGATAAGACCACCGGGAAGCGGGAGTTTCGTTTTGTGAAAGGTCCAATTTTTGCCAATATAATCTTAGCTGATGAGATAAACCGCACACCACCAAAAACCCAAGCTGCTTTATTACAGGCAATGCAAGAATATAAAGTAACGGTTGGCAATGAAACTTATCCCTTGCCCCAGCCCTTCTTAGTCTTAGCCACCCAAAATCCTATTGAAATGGAAGGAACTTATCCTTTACCCGAAGCCCAACTTGACCGTTTTATGTTTTCTATCAATATTACTTATCCTTCAAAAACTGAGGAGAAAGAGATTGTAAAATTAACTACTTCTGCTTATCAGCCAAATATCAAACCGATTCTTTCGGCAAAAGAGATATTAGAGTTGCAAACCCTTTTGCGGAAGGTACCGGTTGCCGAAGAGATTTTAGATTATGCGGTAACCTTGGTGAGGGCAACAAGACCTCAAGAAAATAGTTATAAGATTGTTAAAGATTATGTGAGTTGGGGTGCTTCGGTAAGGGCATCTCAATATTTAATTTTGGGAGCTAAGGGAAAGGCAATTTTGGATGGGCGACCAACACCCACAATTGACGATGTTCGGGAAATTGCCCCTTTGGTTTTAAGGCACCGAATTGTTTTAAATTTTGCTGCCGAAGCGGATGGTATTTCGGCTGATGATATTATTGAAAAACTGTTGAAAGAGATAAAATGAAAAAAGTTGATAAGCGTTTTCTTTTTATTGTTGGTAATTTAAAAGAAGGGGATAACCAGATTGAAATGGAGTTTTCACCCCAGGAGGTGCTTTCTTATTATGAAGATAAAAGTGACTTGAAAAATACGAAGAATAAAAAAATGCTTATCTACCTTGCCTGTTTTTTAAGTTTTGGTAATAAGATAAAACTAAAGCTAAATCTTTTTAAAAGTGGTGACAAAGTGATTGCGGAAGGCGATATGTTTTTTACTATGAATCTTATCTGCGCTTTATGTAATAAGGAATTTACTTTAAATGCTAAAGAAAAACTTCATTGTGTATATTTAAAAGAGATTAAAAATAAATATCTTCCTCAAGAAAAAGAAATTAGTAAAGAGGAAACCTCCCAAGAATATTATCTTACCCAGATAAATATTTTGCCTTTAATTTACGATACTTTGATTTTAGCTATCCCTATCGCTCCCCATTGTCCAGAATGCGAAAAGAACCTTTAGATTTTTTCAAACAAAATCTGCCACCACTTTTTCTCTTTTAAGATTTTTTCCATTATAAAACTGCCTTCTTGGATAAACGGACGAAATTCTGAAGCGTAATAAAGTCTCCTTTGGGAAGGGTCATGGGGATACCATCTTCTTCCTTGTTTTAATATCCGGTGTAAAGTGTGGTCAATGGCTCCCGCTTGGGTTTTAAAACCGTAGTCTAAAAAGGTGATGAGCATTGCCACATGCCGGGGATAGCCAACAATTGAGTAGGCTTTGTTAGCTTTTGCTAATTCGATGCCAATTTCGCATAATAATTTAGAAAAACCTTGGCCACGGAATTTTGGTCGGATATAGGCCCGGGTAAGTTCCCAGCGGTGTTCTTCTTTCGCTTTTAAACCTTCTTTCCAATCAGGGTCTAAACGGACATAACCGATAGGTTCCGTAGGGTAGTTTACCCAGATCTCTAAAAGTTTTTCATCGGTAATAATATCCAGATATTGATAAAAGCCGATAATGAATTCGTAAAGGGAAAATTTAACTGGCGTTTCCATCGTGATTTTAGCTTGGGGTAAATCGTTGATAAAATCTTTGACGGTTTTTAAATCCTTTGTTGGTACCGTTAGTAAAATTTTTCTTACAATTTCGTTAATTATCTCTTTTTTCATTTTAGATTATTTCTTAAAGAGTTTAAGATTTTATTTAACTCCTCTTCGGTTTCTACTAAAACCCTGCGGGATTTGGAACCAACAAAAGGTCCAACAATCCCGGCCTGTTCTAATTGGTCAATTATTCTTCCGGCTCTTGCCCAACCAATATCTAACTTTCTTTGTAACATTGATACTGAGGCTTCGCGGGCAGCAAAAACAATCTTGGCAGCTTCAAAGAAAAGTTCATCCAATTCTCTTAATTTTCCTTCCAATTTCTTTTCTTTCTTTTTCTCAATTATTTCTTCTTCTGGTAAAGGTTGGTGATAAGGAATAGCCAATAACTTTTCCAAAACTTCTTCACCAACAATTTTCAATAATTTTTTCCTTTCTTCCTCAATACTAGCCTTTTCCTTATTAATCAAAATATCTAAGGCTTCTTTCTTTAAGATCTCTTCCGCTTTTTCTTCCGGATTTTCAAAAAAGGATGATAATAATTCTTCTAAATACTTTCTTGCCCACAGATTAACAATCTTTTTTGTTTCTTCTACCGAAATAAAAGCACCATGCAATCTTATGGGATCACCTTTTCCGGGTGGTAAGAAAAGCATGTCTCCTTTACCTAAGAGACTTTCCGCACCGTTCATGTCTAAAATCGTTCGGGAATCAGTTTTGGAAGCTACTTGGAAGGCGATGCGGCAAGGAAAATTGGCTTTAATAAGACCAGTAATCACATCAACCGAAGGTCTCTGGGTTGCTAAAATCAAATGGATTCCTACCGCCCTTGACATTTGGGCTAAACGGGTAATCTTTTGTTCAATTTCGACTGGTGCCCTTAACATCAAGTCAGCTAACTCGTCAATAATCACCACAATATAAGGTTTCTTGGGTAAAGAAAGGGATTTTGCCTTTTCATTAAAACCTTCAATATCCCTTACTCCTAAACGAGCAAATTCGCCGTAACGTTCTTCCATAATGGCAATCACCCGGTCAAGCTGTTCTAAAGCCAATTTTGGGTCAATGGTTGTTGGTGAAAGGAGATGGGGAATAGGGTCATAAACTGGTAATTCTAATTGTTTTGGGTCAATTGTTAAAAAGCGAACATCGGAATAATCCGAATGAAAAATTATGGAAGAAATGATACAGTTAATACAGACGCTTTTTCCCGAGCCGGTTGTTCCGGCAATTAAAATATGGGGCATCTCTCTTAAATCAGCAAAATAGGGCTCACCGGTAATCGTTTCTCCCAAAGCAAAAGTTAAGGCACTGAAAGAGTTTTGGAAAGAAGGGGAAGAGAGGATCTTTTTTAAATAGACAATTCTTCTCTTTTTGTTAGGTATTTCAATACCTACTGCTGATTTTCCCGGTATGGGAGCCAAAATTCTAATTCTTTCTGCCTTTAAAGAAAGGGCTAAATCATCGGCTAAACTCTCAATCCTTTGAATTTTTATTCCCGGTGCTGGTTGGAATTCAAAGCGGGTAATCACTGGACCGGTAACATAAGAAACAATATTACCAGTAATATCAAATTCTTTTAACTTGCTTAATAAAACCTCAGCTTCTTCTTTTAGTTCTTTTTCATTTTTACTCGCTACTTCTTCGGGCGAGTTTAAAAGTGACAAAAATTCTCTTTGAAATTCATCTTTTATTACTATTTTTTCTTTTTTCTTTATTTTTACCTTTTCTTCCGAAATTTGCCTTTCCTCCAGAATTTTCTTTTCTTCTTCAACCTCTTTGATTTCCCTCTTTTCTTCTTTTACTATTTTAACTTTTGGTTCTTTTTTAACAATAATTTTTTGGGAAAGAAGAACAAAAAATTTTTTAAATAGCAACAAAAGATGTTTTAAAAAAGAGATAAATTTTTCACCGGTTAAAGCAATTAGCAAAATAATAAATAGTCCGATAATTAAAATATAGCTGCCAATTGTTCCAAAAAGATTTACTAAAAGCTGGCAAAGTTCCCAGTTAATTCCCGAAAGGTAATAATCAATTCTTCCCAATGTTAAAGTGAGATATTGAAGAAAAAGGATGCTAAGAAGTAAGGTAAAAATAATAATTTTCCTTAATTTGTTTTTAAATTCTCTTTTTTTAAAAGATAAAGAAAAACCGACGAGAAATAAAATAAATATTAAAGGGAAAGAGAGAAGCCCAAAAAATTTTAAAAATAGTTCTGAAAGATAATAGCCAATGATACCGCCAAAATTTTTGGCTTTTATGGTACCTTTAAAGAAATAAAAGGAAATAATGCTTAGCAAGAGATAACCCCCAAAAAGAAATAAAAGAGCCGTAAGAAGATAAGGTTTCTTTTCCTTTTTATTTTTTTGATTACCTGCTTTCATATGATTGTGCCGGTAAAAATTTGATAGAAAAAGTTAATAAAAGGTGAAATAATTCCCCACAAAATTGGTATGCCAATCAAGGAGCCAATAAAAATTAAGCCAATAAGGATATAAAAGCCGTAACTTTCTACTTCCATATAATATTCCCGATATTTATAAGGTAAAATATACATAAAAATTTTTGAACCGTCAAGGGGAGGAATTGGTAAAAGATTAAAAAAAGCCAAAATTAGATTATAAAAGACAAAACTTCTTAAAAGATAAGCGAAAAAAAATGAAGAAGGATTTATTATCCGATAGGTAATACCAAAAAATAAAGCAGATAAAAAATTGGCTAAAGGTCCAGCTAAAGAAGTTAAAATTACACCTTTTTTGATATCAGAAAAATTATAAGGATTTATTGGTACTGGTTTTGCCCAACCGATACGAAATAAGAAAAGGGAGATTGTACCAATAGGGTCTAAATGTTTTAAAGGGTTTAAAGTTAAACGACCCGCTAATTTGGCGGTTGGGTCGCCAAGTTTATCAGCAACATAACCGTGCATAAATTCGTGAATAGTAAGCCCAAAAAGAATTGCCGGGGCTGAAATGATTAATGTTCTTGCGTCCATTTTTTAATTGCTTTTAGTTCGTCTTCTTTATTTTTCAATTTTCCATCAATTTTTTTTAATTTCAAATACAATAAAATTTTAGAAAAGTCCTTTTCTTTTAGGTTTTTTATCGTTCCTTTTTTAATCAGCTCTTTTAGCTGGTTACCGTTAATAAAAGGTTTTTTGTCTTTGCTTTTTTGATAGTTTTTAATTTTTTTCTTTAAAGAGGGTTCTAAAGCGGTGATGATTTTTAAAGAATTTAAAGAAAAGGGTGAAAGGAGAAGATAGATTTTTGACGGTCTTTTAGCCTTTAATAATCTTCTCTTTATCTTTTTAAAGGCATTTAAATCTTCAATAATTTTGATTATCTCTTTTTTTAAAAAACTTTTTTCCTCAAAACTTAATAAAAAAAGGAGATAAGCAAAAATTAAATCTTCGGCTAATTTAACTTTTTTAAGTTTTGCTAATTGAGAGATTTCTTTTAAAGAAAGGGATTTATTAAAAATTTTTTTTAAAACTCCCAAACGGGATAATTGGTAAAGCATTTCTTTAAAATTTTTCTCTTTGAGAATCAAATTTAATTCGTGAAAAATTCTTTGGTAAGAGATAGTCTTTAAACAACTCCTTTTTATCGCCCTTTTTAACAAAATTAAAGTTTGTTTTTCAATTTGGAAACGGAATCTTTCGGCAAATCTTATTGCCCGAAAAATCCTTGTTGGGTCATCAAAAAAACTTTTTTCGTGTAAAATTCTTATTTTTTTTTCTTTTAAATCTTTTATTCCTCCAAAGGGGTCAATAATTTTATCGGCTAACAAATCGTAAGCAAAAGCATTAATGGTAAAATCCCTCCTTTTAAGATCAGTTTCAATATCAGCAATTGGTTTTACTTTGGGTAAGGCACCGGGTCTTTCATAAATCTCATCTCGCAGCTGGGCAATAT
The DNA here is from genome assembly GCA_964505415.1 of uncultured bacterium. GTDB lineage: Bacteria > Hydrothermota > Tepidihabitantia > Tepidihabitantales > DTDR01 > DTDR01. The sequence goes on from CAZDHW010000008.1 coordinate 32,608, forward strand.
CTATATATTGGTCGTCGTACAAAATCTTACCGGTTAAAAATTGGGAGTGATAAATAAATTTACCTTCTAACTCTTTGGCCAATTCCTCGCCAAACTCCTTCACTTTACTACTAATTGCTAAATCAAAATCTAATACCCTTTTTCCTAAGAAGATATCTCTTAGCGGTCCACCAACTAAAAAAATTTTTAGGTCAAGTTTTTTAGCGATTTCCACTGCCTTAATAATAACCGGTGAACTTTTAAAATCCAAAAGTTTTTTTCTCTTGCTTAAGGGTTTTAATTTCGCCAAATTGACTCTCGTATTTTTTAATATTATCTTCCAAAGCGGAAAGAAGAAGTTTAGCGTGTGCCGGCGTCATGATTATTCGGGCAAAAACCTTCGCTTTCGGCAAGCCGGGAAGCATCCGAGCAAAATCAATAATAAACTCGTGGGGTGAATGGGCAATAAGAAAAAAATTACTGTAAACACCTTCAGCTTCTTTTTCGCTTATTTCAATATTGATTTGGGTTTTTTGGTTTTCAGACATAATAAAATTTTAACAAATTTTAAAATTAAATCAATAATTAATTGACAAAGTTTTAACTTTTCCTATAATATATAAAGGTGCGTTCCTTTCCTTTTCTTTTATTCTTTTTAAGTTTTTTAGCCCTTTTTTTGAGCGAAGTTATTTATCCTTTTAGTGAGTCAATAAATTTTAATGTTTTTTTTCATATTAAGAAATTAAAGAATTTACGCCGAATGGAAAAAGAAGAGAAAAAAATGATTGAAAAAGTTAAAAAAAATTTAAGATTAAAAAAAGAAGAATTAGTAGCGATTAAAGAAGAAAAAAATGGAGATGAAGAATATTATTGTGTTGTTGACCTTTTTTCCCAAACCCTTTATTTGAAAAAGGGTGAAAGAGTTGTTCACGAATTTAAAATTTCCGGTGGTTCTGGAAAAATTCTGTTAAGCCCTTTTGGTAAAAAATGGCGTTTTGTTACCCCCAAAGGGGTTTTACGAGTTTTAAGAAAGATAAAAGATCCCGTTTGGTACAAGCCGGATTGGGCTTTTATTGAGGAAAGAAAACCAATCCCACCACCAAATTCTCCTTTAAGAAAAGTAAAGGGAATGCTTGGTGATTATGCTTTAGATTTGGGTGGTGGAATCATGATTCACGGTACACCCTATGAGCACCTTTTGGGGCAGCCGGTAACCCACGGTTGTATTCGGGTGGAAAAAGAAGGAATAAAAATGCTTTATGACTCTTTGAAATTAGGAGCCAAAGTTTATATTTACGGAAAATGAGAAAGTTTTTTAATATTTCTTTAATTATTTTTACTATTTCTTTAATAAGACTTAGTGAAAGTGTGATAAAGAAAATCATTTTTTCGGAAGTCAAATATAAAGAGAATGAAATTGAAAGATTAAAAACTTTAAAAAACGAATTAGAAAAAGAATTAACTACCCTAACCCAGGAAATTGATTATCAAAATTTAAAAAAGGAATTTAAAAATCTGAAAGATTTTTATTTAGAGATTAACCGAAGAGATAAAATTGCTTATTTAAAAATTGAGGATAAAGTTTTAAAAGCAATGAGTTTTGAGATTTTTCAAAACGACAATTATCCTCTACCAATGGGAATTTTACAGGTGATAATGAAACAAGAAACCACCTATTTTCAGATTCCTGATTATTATTATCAACTTTTGGGAAAAGAAATACCAAAAAGTGAAGAGGAGAAAATAATTAAAAATGGTTTATCGCCCTATCTCCTTTCTTTAGGTGAGAAGTTAATTATTTGTGGACCTTTTTCTCAAGATTTGCCAAAAGATTTGGTTCCCTTTAATGCTTTAATTTTTTCCTTAGATGATATGAAGGTAATTTTCTATTCTTTAAAAGAAAATAGTAAGGTTCTTTTCTATTAATTATCTTATCCCCTTTAATTTTAATTTATTAAGCAATTCTCGGGAATAATAAGTATAAGGTGTTAAAGGCTGATTAAAAACGATATCCCTTAATAAAGAAATTGCTTCTTTTTCATTCTTATCTAAAAGTAAAAGGGCTAATCGATATTGGGCTTTAGCTTTAAAATAGTTATTTTTACTTTGGCAAACATTTTTTAGGGTGTTGATAGCCAAAGAAATTTCCCCTTCTTTTTCGTAAATTTCGGCAAGTTTGATTAAAGAGTAATCTTCATTAATTTTTTTTAAATTCTCTTTGGCCTTTTCTTTTTCACCAATTATCAAAAGTAATAGCGAATAAAAATATTCTTTTATTTTCTTACCGCTACTTAAAAGGAGGCCTAACTCCTGTACTTCTTCTTTTAGTGGGCTTTTTTCGTAATTAATAAGAAAATTGAAAATGGCAATTAATAAAGAATCATAACTTTCTAAATTACCAAAAAGTAATAGTTGATAATAATCTTTTAATTCCCCTTCCTCCAAAAAATGCCCGGTCTCTTTTGCTTTTAGGAAATTATTCTTTTTTATAAAAATAAGGAAATTGATAAAAGGATATTTTTCTAAGTTACTTTCAATTTTATATTTTTCTAACAATTTTAAAACCACCGGATTACTTTCGGAAGAGATTTTTAGGGCGGTTTCTAAATAGGAAAGCCCTTGGGCTAAATTTTTATTTAAAAGTTCAATTTCTCCAAGGGTAATTAAAAGCCGAATTTCCTTTTTATAGCTTTTTAAAAGTTCCAAAGAAAGATTTTTCAACTCTTCCAATTTGTTTTCGCGAAAACTTAATTCTTTATATTTTAAATAAAGGGAATCGTTAAAACCTTCTTTTAGCAGTTTGGTTTTTAAATCGTTGATTGATAAAAAAATAAAAAAGATTAATAATTTCATTCTTGTAATAATTGATAAAAATATTCTTTAATCAGAGGATAATATTCTTGCGGAAAATCTTTCTTAAGTATTTTCAGGAGCTCTTCTTGGAGATATTTTCTTCTTTCTCCGTAATCTTTTGGTAAAAATATTTTTTCTCTTCTTTCGTATTCTTTGCCCGCTTCTGCTTGGTATTCTTCTTTCTCTTCTTTTTTCCGAATACTCCTTTCCACATCCAAAAGTCGGCGATAAATCCCGGCGGTTCTTTCAATCAATTCCCTTTGGATATTTAATTTACTTAAATCTTCTTCCAGCTTTTTCATCTCTTCTAAAATTCCTTCCATACTGCTAGTCAAACCTGGCTCGGAGGCAAGACTTTTTAAAGCCTCTGCCAGCATCTCCCGTAGTGAACGCAGCTTATTTACCATTTCCGATAATTTTTCTAAATTTCCACTGCTTAAAGGGAGAGGTAATGGTAAAGAACCTAATTCCGAAAGCATTTCTCCCAGCAGTTCGCTTGCCTGTTGTAAAGCATTTAAAAAATCTTCCAAGCTGCCGCCACCTTTGCCTTTCTGATTTAAAAGATAGATAATGTTGAAAACCGTATGGTCAATCTTTAACTTTACCTGACTTAAAATGTTTTTTGCCTGGTTGAAATTTTTTTCCGCAATAAATTTACTTGCCCCTTCCAATTCTTTACTACCTTTTATTAATCCTTGGGCTAATTTTGGCGAAATGATCAACGATTGGTTGCTCAAAGAAAGAAGGGAATCGGCCAATAATTTAAGAGCATTGTTGAAAAGACTAATTTTCTCGCCAAAGTCTTTTTCGGCTTCTTCCTTAGGAATGGCAAAATTTAACAAATTTTTACTTTCTTTACTTAAATCATTTAAAGAGAAACCAATTTGAAAAAGCTTATTAAAAATCCTTTCTTTATTTTTTTCCGCAAGGGCTTTTTGAAATTCTTTAAGACGCTCATTAAGATTTTTTAAATTTTTTCTTAAAGAAGAGGATAAAGTTTTTGCCGAAGATAAATTTTTCTCTTTTATTCTGTTAACAATCTCTTCAGCATTTTCTTTTAAATTCATTTGGGAAAGCAATCTTTTTAGCTCCTTTTGGAATTCTTGATAATCCTTATCTTCAAATTGATATTCTTTAATCTCCTTCGCTAATTTTTCTAAAGCTTCTTTTATTTCTTCCTCTTCTTCTATTGGTAATTTTTCTAAATTTTCTTCCACCTCTTTCTGTAATTTTTCTAATTCACTAAACTTCTTTTCCCATTCTTTTAACTTGCTTGCCTGTAAGAGACTTTTTAAAAGTTTCTCTCCCCGTTCAATCATCATTTTCAATTCCTCATTACTTACTTTTAATTTTGAAAGTGCTTCTTTTAAATCTTTATTTCTTTCCAACTCTTCTTTCAATTGTAAAAGTCGCTCTTTTAATTCTTGGGGAATTAATTCGTCTAATATCCGAAAAAGTTCCATCAGCTTATTTAGGGTTGCTGGATCCAATAAAGGATATTCTTCTAATTCTTTTAAAAAATTTTCAATCTCTTTTTTTAACTCGCTAATTTTTTCAATTAATTGGCGGTTTTTTTCAAAAAGATTACTTAAAGTTTTTTTCTCTTCATAAGTTAATTCCTTTCTTTCTTTAAAGGATTTTTCTATTCTTTCCATCGTTTTTAATACTTCTTCAATATCAGTTTTTTGGGATTTTACTTCCGAATAAACATCTTCAATTCTTTCGGTTGTTTTAGTAAAAATCTCTTCCAAGGTAGGGAATCTTATTTTGTAAATATTGGTAGTCGAAGCTTTAGGACCATTAATGATATCATTATCATAACTAACCGCATAATAAGATATTTCTTTTCCCGGTAAAAGGTTTACACTACTTAAATCCCAAAGGAAATCAATAGTGTCACTTTTTTTATTAACTGAAAACTTTTTTACTAAAAAAGTGTCGTTTTCTTTTATTCCGTAAATTCGGGCTTCTTTTATTTGGAAATCGTCTAAAAGATAAATTCTTAAAGGAACTTTCATATTTTCTGGCAGGTCAATATCTTTATTGGGAAAAAGAAAAGTAATATAAGGGGATTCATCAGTCAAAAAATTAATTCTAATATTAGTGGTTTCACTTTCAAAAATAAGGACAAGATAATTTTCTTCTTCAGTTAAGACAAAAGAAGCGGAATCTTTTTCGGTAGCAATTATTCTTTTTTCCGTTTTTAATTCTTTAAAAAAGGGTTTTGTTTTTAAAATAATTTGCGAACCCGGCATTGCCGAAATTTCGGTGGGGAAAAGATACTCCAAGGTAGGAAGAAAAGTATGAGGAGGCAAAAGGACTTTTATTTTTACCATTTCTATCCTTTTTCTTTCTAAAAAAGCAATTTGATAAACGGGAGATTTTATTTGAAGAATTTGAAAATAATAACGAAATTCTTCTTTCGGAAGGAGGGTAATTTCTGCCCTTTGGTTTTCCAATTTTAATTTAAATTTCTTTCTTAAATTTCTTTCTTCTTGGATAAAAGTTATCTCTTTGAATTTAAATGGTGAAAAAACGGCTACTTTTATATTAACCGTTTCTTCCTTTTTGACTAATAGATTCTCGGGTTCCACTTGTAACTGAATAGGTAATTTTTTAGGAGCAAAAAAAGAATAAAAACCAATTTTAAAAGGAGTTGGAAAAATAAAAAGGTATAAAAGAAAAATTGTTAGGGCAATAAAAAAAAGAGTAAAATTTTCTTTTAATTTTTTTTCAATACCTAATTTTTTTAAAAGATTCTTTTTGATAAAAAAAGCATTCTTTCTAAAATTCTCTTCGCCCCTTTTAATTGCCCAATCAATCAAAAAGGGAGAATAATATTCTTTTTGGTACTTTTCATAATTTTTCAAAAAAGAAACGGCGGGGGTCAATTCTCGGTAAAGATTTTCAAAGTTTTCCTCCAGGATTTTGGTAATCCTTTCTAAGGAATAATCTTTAAAAAAAGGAAAAAAATTTCTTTTTTTAATAAAAAAATAAAGAATCAAAAGAAAAGAAAAAGCAAAAAAAATAAAAATTAAGGAATAGGTGCCCTCAAAAATAAGAAAAGTGCTAGTTAAAATAAGGAAGAGAAGAAGTAAAAGAGAAAATAAGAAAAAGAGAAAAATCAAAAAATGGGAAAAAAAGATTTTCTTTTTTATTTTTTTAATCTCCTTTAAAAGCATTTATCTTTTTCTTCTTTTTCTTTGATTTTTTAAAGTTTCAATAGTCAATTCATCTTTTAACTGCCTAATCTTATCTCTTAAAAAAGCTGCCTTTTCAAATTCTAAATTTTCCGCTGCTTTTTTCATTTCCAAAGTTAATTTTTCAATAATTGCCAATTTGTCATCGTCGTTTAAAATTTCATCAATTTTATATTCCTCTTCTTTCGCATCAGCCACCACGGTGGTTAATAAAACTTGCTGAACCGATTTTTTTATGCTTTCCGGTTTTATGCCGTGTTTTTTGTTATATTCTAACTGGATTTTCCTTCTTCTTTCCGCCTCTTTTAAGGCTTCTTTTATTGCTTCGGTAATGTTATCCGCGTACAAAATCACTTCTCCCCGCACATTTCTTGATGCCCGACCAGCAATCTGGATTAAAGAACGGGCATCTCTTAAAAAGCCAGTTTTGTCGGCATCCAAAATACACACCAAAGAAACTTCCGGCAAATCAAGACCTTCCCTTAAAAGATTAATGCCTACTAAAACATCGTAGTTTCCTAATCGCAAATTTCTCAAAATTTCCACTCTTTCAATTGGGTCAATCTCCGAATGGAGATAATGAACTTTGAAGCCGAGCTCCTTTAAATAATCCGCCAATTCTTCAGCCATCCTTTTTGTTAAGGTTGTTACTAATACCCTTTCCTTTCTTTTTACCCTTTTTCTTATTTCATTAATCATATCATCAATCTGATTTTCCGTCGGTCTGATAATCATCTTTGGGTCAACTAAACCCGTTGGTCTTACAATCTGTTCAACCACTCTTGCCTTTACTTTTTTTAGCTCGTAATCACCGGGGGTTGCCGAAGTAAAAATAACTTGATTTATTAAGCTTTCAAACTCCTCAAATTTTAATGGTCGGTTATCCAAACAAGAAGGCAGACGAAACCCATATTCAACCAAAACTTCCTTTCTTGAGCGGTCACCACGATACATTCCGTAAATCTGAGGAATAGTGATATGGCTTTCATCAATAACCATTAAATAATCTTTAGGAAAATAATCTAAAAGGCAATAAGGTCTTTCACCCGGTTTTTTAAAAAGAAGGTGGCGAGAATAATTTTCAATTCCCGGGCAATAACCGAATTCCCTTAACATTTCAATGTCAAATCTGGTTCGCTGTTCCAATCTTTGGGCTTCTAACAATTTTCCCATTGACCGCAATTCTTTTAACCTTTCGGCCAATTCTTCTTCAATTGATTCAATAGCCGCTTCAATACGACTCTTATTAGTAGTGAAATATTTTGCTGGATAAAGAACCACCCGTTCTTTTTCTTCTATCTTTTCGTTGGTTAAAAGGTCAAAGAGGGTAATTCGCTCTAAATTGTTATAATAAAATTCAAAACGGATGCCGATATCTTTATGGGAAGGATGGACTTCAACGATATCACCCCTAACACGAAAACAGCACCTTTTTAATTCCAAGTCATTTCGGGAATATTGTAAATCAACCAACTTTTCAATCAACTCATCTCTTTTGATATTTTTGTTTAAATCAACAGGAAATATTGATTCTTTAAATTCCCAAGGTTCGCCCAGATTGTAAATACAGGAAACACTGGCAACCACAATAACATCCCTTCTTTCAATCAGACTGGAAGTGGTTGATAATCTTAACCTTTCAATCTCTTCATTTATGGAAGCATCCTTTTCAATATATAAATCAAGTTCAGGAACATAGGCTTCCGGTTGGTAATAATCATAATAAGAGATAAAATATTCAACTGCATTTTCCGGGAAAAATTGTTTAAATTCACCATATAGTTGAGCAGCAAGGGTTTTGTTATGGGAAATAACAATTGTTGGTTTTTGAATTTCATAAATCACATTAGCGATTGTGAAAGTTTTGCCACTTCCGGTAACACCTAAAAGACACAAAAATTTCTCTCCCTTTTTTAGCCCTTCCACCAATTCCTTTATCGCCTTTGGTTGGTCACCTTTAGGCGAGAAAGGAGCTTTTAATTTGAACTCCATATCCAAAATAGTCTATCAAAATTTTATCTTTGTTCAAATACAAACATCCTTTTATTACCCCAACCATTCAGGAAAGGCTACCTCCCTTACCTTTAAAACTTATATTATACTTAATTATACAAACTATTTGCTTTTTATTCAATGGTATTGTTATTATCATTCACGTTAAAAGTATTCTTAAAAACCGTTGTCAGTGTTTTTCTTAGTTTAATTATAAGTAATTTTTAAGCACTTATAAGAAAAGCAAAAATTAGCCAATGTTTGCTTATGAACCATCAATTTATTTTTACGTTGGTTTTAGAGGCGCAAAGGTTTACCAATTATTGAAGAGATTAAAAAAAGAAAAAAATTTAAAAAATATACCAAGGGAAATTATCTAAATCTTATCAAAATAATATCACCATCTTGAACAAGGTAATCCTTCCCTTCAATTCTTATCATTCCCATCTCCTTGGCCTTTTGGTAATCGCCGATTTTTATTAGGTCTTTATAATTTATCACTTCCGCTTTGATAAATCCTTTTGCCATATCACTGTGAATCTTTTCGGCTGCTTCAATAACCTTAGAACCCCTTTTTATTGACCAGGCCCTTGTCTCTTCACCCTTAATTGTGTAAAATCTTATTAACGAAAGAGCCTGAAAACATTTTTCCACTAATCCCATTGTTCCTTCTTCGTTTAAATTTAACATTTTCCGATATTCTTTTTTTTCTTCTTCATTTAACAAAAAAATCTCCTCTTCTAAAGAAGTAGACAAAACATAAGGGTTTTTATCTTTCAATTTGGGATATTTTTCCTCATTAAAACCTTGATTCTTATCAGCATTCACACAGTAAACCCTCGGCTTTAAAATAAAAAGATTATATTTCTTTAATAAATTTCGCTCTTCTTCATTAAGATTTATTGTTAATTCACCTCTTTTTAAATATTCACTTATTTTTACCAATGTTTCCTTCTCCTCTTTTAAAGTTGGCACTTTGGCAACTTTTGATAGGTTGTTTTCAATAACATTTAAATCAGCTAAAGCTAATTCCGTTTCGCAAATTTCCAAATCTCTTTGGGCGTCAGGATAACCATAGATATGGGGAATTTGGTTATTAAAGTCTCTTAACAAATGTAAAATTAAATCAGCTTCGCGGATGTGGGAAAGAAATTTGTTTCCCAGACCTTCGCCTTCGGAAGCCCCTTTTACTAATCCAGCGATATCCACAAATTCAATGGTTGCGTAGGTTTTAATTTTTGGGTTTGTTATTTCGCAAATCTTTTCTAATCTTTCATCCGGAACAGCAACGATACCAATATTCTTTTCAATGGTTGTAAAAGGATATAAATCAACCTTTGCTTGACATTTAGTTAGCAAATTGAATAAAGAAGTTTTGCCAACATTGGGAAGCCCGACAATCCCTACTTTCACCGTTTAATGATAGAAATAAAAAAGAAAAAAATCAAGGTATATTTTTATTAAATTTATTCATTGCCGATTTGATCCCTTCACCAACAAATGTGAGGATTGCTTTTTTTGCCTTTTCAATAATTTCCGGTAATTCCTTTTTTTCTTCTTCGTTAAATTCGGAAAGAACATAATCCGTAGCAGTCATATTGTTTGGTTTACCGATGCCAATTCTTAATCGGGCAAATTCGTTAGTTTCTAAATAATAAATAATGCTCGCCAATCCTCGATGGCCACCATCGCTCCCTTTTTCTCTAATTCTTATTTTACCAAAAGGTAAATTGATATCATCTAAGATACAGAGAAATTTTTTCAAATCGTAGTTAATATTTTTTAAAAACTCCTTTAGCCCGACACCGGAGTAGTTCATATAAGTTAAGGGTTTTACTAAAAAAACCTCTTTATCTTTAAAAAAAAATTTAGTTGATGCATAAAATTGATAATTATCAAATCCTTTTTGAAAATCTTTTGCTAAGCTATCAAGAACTAAAAAACCTAAATTATGGCGAGTAAATTGATATTCTTTGCCGGGATTACCTAAGCCACAAATTATAAAAGGGTATTCTTTTTCATTCACTAAATAATCTTTTTATTCCTTTTTCTCTTCTTCTTTTTCTTCTTTCTTTTCTTTAATCACTTCTGGTTGTTTAACTTCTTCGGGTGGAGGGGTAATTTCTTCAATTTTCTTTGGTGTTAAAATTGAAACAATGGGGGTGTCTGGTGGCAAAGCGGGTTCCACTTTTTCCCATTTTATTTCGCTAATATGGATACTATAACCCATTTTTAAATTACTAATATCAATTTCAATATAGGGCGGAATATCTTGGATTTTCCCTTTCACTGGTAGGGAGTAAAGGTGTTGGTCTAAAATACCACCCATTTTTACACCTATTGCCTCACCTTTTAAAATCACTGGACAATTAACCGTAATTTTTTCCTCAGGATGAATTTTTTGAAAATCAATATGGATAAATTTTTGGGTGATTGGATTTTTCTGTAAAGATTTCAAGATTACCGGAAATTCGATATTTTCATCCTCAATGCGTAAATTTAAAATTGGGCTTCTTTTAGCAATCAACGGTAGGATTTTTAAAAATTCTTTTTCTTCCACCCAAAGGTTAATATTTTTTTCATTTTTTCCGTAAAGAATAGCAGGAATTTTACCGTTTTTTCTTAATTTTTTACAAATTTCTTTTCCACTCTTTTCTCTTATATGAGCAGATATTTTTATTTCCATATTTTCCTCCTTTAAATAAATAATGAACTTACCGATTCATTTAAATGAATTCTTTTGATTGCCGTTGCTAAAAGATGAGCAATTGTTAACTGTTTAATCTTTTGATTAAGTTTTTCTTTGGGTAAAAAAATGGTGTCGGAAACAAAAACTTCTTTGATTGAACTGTTAAGAATTTTCTTGCCAGAATCTTTAGAAAATAAAGGATGACAAGCACAAACAAAAATCTCTTTAGCACCGTTTTCCTTTAAAAGTTCGGCCGCTTTAGTAATTGTACCCGCCGTATCAATCAAATCGTCAAAAATGATGCAAAATTTGTCTTTCACTTCTCCAATAAGATGATAAACTTCTGCTTGGTTTGGTCCGATTCTTCTTTTATCAATAATAGCGATTGGTAAATCACCTAATCTTTTAGCAAAACCAGTAGTTCGTCGGGCGCCCCCAATATCCGGAGAAACTACTACTGCTTCTTTTAAAATTTCCTTTTTTTCTTTTTGGAAGTATTCAATAAAAATTGGTGCCGAATAAAGGTGGTCAACCGGAATATCAAAAAAACCTTGGATTTGTTCTGCATGTAATTCTACCGTTAAAATTCGGTCGGCACCGCTTCTTTCTAAAAGATTAGCAACCAATTTAGAAGAGATAGGCACTCTGGGTTCATCTTTTCTATCTTGACGGGCATAACCAAAATAGGGAATTACTGCCGTAATCCTTCCCGCTGATGCTCTTTTTAAAGCATCTAAAAATAAAAAGCATTCTAATAAATTTTCCGCCGGCGGATTAGTTGGCTGAATGAAAAAGACATCAGCACCCCGCACACTTTCTTCAATTTTTAGATAGATTTCTCCGTCAGCAAAATTATAGATAGTTGCCTTACCCAGAGGAAGTTCTAAAATTTCACAAATTTTTTCTGCCAAGAAAGGGTTGGCTCTTCCAGTAAAAATTTTAATTTCTCTTTCTTTCATTTTAAAAAATGGCTGGGGCGGGAGGATTCGAACCTCCATAACAGGATCCAAAGTCCTGGGTCCTGCCCATTAGACGACGCCCCAGAAAACTTTCCACTTTTAAAACCTCTATTCCTTTCGCTTTCAGCAATCTTTTAACCCTTTCCTGTTCCTTTTTATTTCTTACCCACACATATATTCCGCTACCGGTTCCCGTTAAAAGGGGCTTTAAATTTAAACTTTCCATTTTATTTATCACCTTTCTTATTCTTTTATATCTTTTACATATTAAACTTTGAAAATCATTACTTAGGTATATTAAAGCTTTATCATACAAATTCTTTCTTAATAAAGGTATTAAAATTTTAAGGGAAAAATCGTGTTTTGTCAATTTAACTTGTTCATAGGCCCAACGGGTAGAAATTCTTTCTTTTGGCAAATGAAGTAAGAAGTACAATTTAGGAATAAATATTCTTTCTAAAATTTCACCCCGTTTATAAGCGAAAGCTGGCTTTGGATCAATAAAAAAAGGTACATCCATGCCAATTTTTATTGCCAGTTTATATAACTCTTCTTTCTTAGCAATTCTTTTAAAAAGAAGATTTAAACCGTAAAGAGTTGCTCCTGCATCGGAAGAACCTCCTCCCAAACCTTTACCAATCGGAATATTTTTTTTTAAAATGATTTTCACACCTTTCTTTATTTTGAAATTTTCTAAAAAAAGTTTTGCGGCTTTAAAAACTAAATTGTCTTCTTTTTTTATTCTTTCGTTTAAAACCTTAATAATAATTTCGCTTTCTTTCATTGGAAAAAGAAGAATTTCGTCAAAAAGATTTATCGGAATTAAAATTGTCTCAATATTATGATAGCCGTCACTCCTTTTATTTAAAATAAAAAGTCCCAGATTGATTTTAGCTGGTGTTATAATCCGCAAACCGGGCATTTTACCTCTACTCCTGCTGGTGGAATTGGATGGTCTTTTCTTATAAAATTAGGATTTTTTTCATACCCGTGAAAATATTTACATTCGTTAAGATAGGCTTCTCTTAGACTTATAGCATATTCAAAAGCAAAAAATTTACCCTTATCCAAGAATTTTTTTAATTCCTTTGCCAAATCTTCGTCACTCCGGCCAACAAAAATAACCTCTTTTTTTTCATTATAAATAAAAAATACTCCTATTGCTTTTGGTTTCACTAATAAAGAAATCTGAATAAGATTTAAGGGATAGGGTCCCTTCATTAGTGGTGATAAAGACCCATTTCCCAAACACCGCCCAATCCTTTTTCTTTTATTTCCGAAGAAAAAATTATATAATCCGGTAAGCCGACTGCTGAAGATAATAATGAAAAATAATTAGCAATCTTTAACATCTCTAAATTGGTTCCGGATGAGAGTAAAAGAAATTTATCTTTATTAAAAGGATTAAAATAAATGAAACGATAAGCGAAATCGTTTTTAAATCTTTTTAAAAATTTATCTTTTATCTTTTTTAAATTCAATTTCTCCACCAAATAATTATACCTTTCGTCCCCAAAAATTATTAGATTATATTTTTTAATTAACTCTTCATTAACTAAGGTATCGGGTAAAATTTGACAATAGCCATTCCCATACCGATACCAAAGATAACTTTCTTTTAATGCTTGTTCGTAAGTAATTTTTTCAGCACTCTCCGATTTTGTTGAATAGACCAAAATAAAAGGTGAAAAATAGGCCTTTTTCATTGTCCGTAAAAATTTCCTTTTTAATGCAAAATCCCTTTTTATTTTCCATTTTCCTTTCTCTTTTACTAAATAGATAGGCGAAAAGCTTTTTATTTTCAGTTCTTTCCCATCAATAAAAAGATTTATTAATGCTTTTTCTTTCAATTCTGGTGGAAGATAAATTTTTAATTGCTTAATATTTTTTGTCTCTAAAAATATTTTTTCTTCTTTTATTTCACTAACTATTTTTATTTCCTTGCCAAATTCTTCTTCCTCCAAGACTTCAATATGATAGGCTTTATTACTGATATCCAAATCATAGGTTTTAAAAATAATATTTTTTGGAAAGGGTTCTCTTATATTTTCTTTAAAAAAATTGATAATCTCTGGGTCATCAACACAAACAATATTAGTATCAGGTAAATTATACCAATGTTTAACATTAGGAACCTCTTTATAAATCTTTTTCAATTTTAATCGTTCCGCTTCCGAATTGAAATACCGACCAAACAATGTCGGGACATTGTCATCTAAAGCGCCATGAAAAATAAAGATAGGCAAATTTAAAGCATTTTCTAAATAATAGATTGTTTGATAGGTTTTTAAAATTTTGTCCCTTATTGCTATTAAATCTGGGTCCCCATAGATTAAACTTCTTTGAAAAATCCAAGGGACATAAGATTGGTGGGAAATCCAGCCAGCACCTGGGGCAATAGCCGCAAAGAGCGAAGGATTTAATAAACCGAAAACCCAGCAACCGTGACCTCCCATGGAATGGCCGGTTAAATAAATCCGATTGGTATCAATTGGGTAATTTTTTAAAATATATTCTAAAACCTCTTTACAATCTAAATAGCCCCAATCTTCCCAATCAAAACCAAAAGGTCTTCTATTGGTTGGACAGGCAACAAAGGCAAAATCTTTTTTTGAATAAACTTTACAAAGACCAATGGCTTCCACTCCGGCACCGTGTAAAGAATAGATTAAGCCATATTTTTTATTGGGGTCAAAATTTTGAGGATAGAGAATAGCAAAATATTGGCAAGAAGAATCAATCTGGGAGATAAAAGTTACTGAATGGGGTAAGGTTTCGGAGGTGATATTTACAAAAAAGGAATCAATTTGGTATTCATCTTTTGTTTCAATTGAAAGAGAAAGATACACCAGCGAATCATTTTGGTTTAGTTTTTTATTTTTGATAAGCACTTCAATTGGAAATTTTGAAATCTGGAAAGGCATTAGAGAAAGTTTTGTTTCTTTTAAAAGTTCTTCTTTAAAAAAAATTTTTAAAGATAAATCAATCTTCCCTTCGGTAGTATTTAGAAAGGGAAGACCAAAAATTAGTTTTTGTTTTTCTTTCTCCTTTAAAATATCCGGTTTGGTAATATCTTCTTTGATAAAGATAATCTTATTTTTTGGTGGGAAAATAAGAAATCGAAAACTTCTTTCCCCATAGCCACTAACTTTTAATAATATTGAATTCTTTCCCTTTTTAAATTTTACTGGTATTCTAAAAAAATTATGTCCGTAAACATCGCCTAAATAACCCTTACCATTAACAAAAAAAGAAGAAACTCTTTCGGCCATTACCAGCATTATTTTATCTTCGTCAAACTCTACTTCCGAATAGGCATAAGTTAAATTTAAAGCTATGGCAAAACCATAAAATTGAATAAGGGAATCCCAAAGAACTTCCGGATAGGAAAATTTCACATTTCCCTTTTCATCAGGTATTGTTTCCTTCCAAGAAGTATAACCACCTTGGGTTAAAAGGGTTGGAAATTTTTTGGCGGTATCAATACCAAAATAAAAATCTTCTTCTTTAATTCCGGAAATCCCTTCCCGCGGAGCAATTAAAAAAGGTCCCAAATAATACCATTTTTTGGGGATTAAGGTATCGCTAAATTGAAGAAGGAAAAGAAGGAGTAGCATCAAAAAATTATATGCTTTCTTTTCTATTTGTCAATTTGATAAATAAAAAAAATAAATTATAATCAGAAATGATTTCTAAAAAGATAATTAAAGAAATGGCTTTTCAATTTGGTATAGAAGTTTATATCACCAAGGCAGAACCATTTATTGAAGAAAAAGAAAGGATAAAAGAACAAAGGGATAGGGGTTTATTTTTAAAAAGGTATTGGTCTGACGAAGAGATTGAAAAGTTTTGTGAGCCCCAATCGGTTTTAAAAGAGGCAAAATCAATTATTGTTTCTTATTTGTTTTATTACACTTATGAAGAAAAAGACCCATCACAAGAGGGCAATCCTTATGGGTTTATTGCTCGTTATACGCGAAGAAATTATTATAAAGAGTTAAAAATAAGATTAAAAAAATTGGTTAAAGTTTTAAAAAAAGAATATGGGGGAAAATTTTTTGTGTCCGTTAATGGTCCAATTATTGAAAAGCCAATGGCGGTAAGAAGTGGTCTTGGCTATTATGGTAAACATAGTATTATTATCCATCCAAATTATGGTTCCTGGATTGTTTTGGGTGAAATCATTACTGATTTAGAGATGGAAGTTGATAGCTCCTTAGAAAAAGATTGTGGTAATTGCCAGCTATGTATAGAAACTTGCCCTACAAAGGCGATAATTGAACCTTATATTATTGACCGAAAAAAATGTATCCAAGATTTATCCAGTTGGTTAGGAATAATTCCTGATGAGATTAAAGCAGTGTGGCAAAATCGTTTATATGGTTGTGATACCTGCCAAGAGGTATGTCCGGTAAATAAAAAAGTAAAAGAAGAAGAACCAAAGACCGAAATCGGTATTATTGGTGCTTATCTTCCATTGATTGAAATTTTAAATATGGATGAAAAGACTTTTCGAACAAAATATGGTAATAATCAGATAAGTGCTTCTTGGATAGATTTCAATGTGATAAAAAGGAATGCCTTAATTGCCTTAGGTAATATTAAAGATAAAAAGACTATTCCTTTAATAGAAAAATATTTAAAAGAAAATAATCCGATTTTAAAAGATGCTGCTGATTGGGCATTAAAACAATTTTGATAAAAAGGTAATTCTATTATACAGCCAAATCTTTTCGCTATATATAAAAATTAGGGGTAAGATAAATAAAGGAATTTCGTTTAATATATGTGTTATTAATAAATTAAGGAAAAGGGAAAGAGCTATTCCCCAATAGCCCCCTGAACGGTCTGGGGGTAGGTTTTCTTAAAGATTTTTAAAAAGTTCAATAAATTTTTCAGCAATAACTTCGGCTGAATTTTCTTTTACATATTTTTCGGCAGCCGTAATTATCTCTTTTCTATAATCTTCATCTTCAATTAATCTTATAACCTTTTCTTCTAAATCTTTTTTATCCTTATATTTTACTACTTCTTTATCTAAAAGTTCAACATATCTGGTATCGGGGAAGACAATCGGCGTTAATGTTCCCATTGTTTGAAAAACTGTGCTGGAAACGACAATATCTTTTTGGTCTTTTCTTTTTGGTATTAAATGGATATCACTGGCGACCAAATATTTAAGAATAACCTCATTCGGTGGCGCATTTCTTCTTATTTCTAAAACATCTATTTGGGGAAAATCATCTTTTTCTTCCTTTGCCGACCGGATAATCAAATATTTGATAGGATATTTTTTCTTTAATTGCTCCACTAACCAAAAATAATCCTCATATTCATTCAACGGTTGGCGGCCAAATGTGAAAAAAATAATTTTGTCTTTTTCCATGTTCAATTCTTCGCGTAAGCGGTTTTTATCATCTTTAAAAATTGGTAAACAAGGATAAGGAATAATATAAACTTTTTCCTTAGGATATTTTTTTAAAAGCATTTGTTGATACCGCCAATCAAAAGCGATAACCGCATCAAAATCTAATTGAAAGAAATCTTCCGAAAACCACCGGAGGTCAGCATCATGACAGACATAAACCTTTTTTGCTTTGATTCGCGGAAAAATTTTTAATAGGGTTTTTACTGGTAAAAGATGCGAACCACCTTCAAAAATAATAACATCAAAATTTTCTTCATAAATCATCGGGTGAATTTTCCCTTCGCCCCAACGTTCTCTGGGCTGTTCGTAACCACGAGTTACATATTTCTCGTCGGGATTTTCAATTTTTACATGGTACCAGTCATTGGCAGTTTCTAAATAAGGAGCTAAAACTTTTACCTCGTGTTTCTTTACTAATTCCCGACCGATAAGTTCGGCATGCATACTAATTCCACAGGTAGCATTCCAACGGGAGACGATTAATATTTTCATAATTTCAATAGTTCTTCTAAGATTAAAACCGCATTGGTGGCGGCTCCTCTTCGTAAATTATCGGCCACAATAAAAAACCAATATCTTTTTTCATCAATTTTTCTTATTCGACCAACATAAACTAAATCTTTTTCTTTAGCAATTAAGGGCAGAGGTATTTCTTCTTTTAAAACTTTTAAATAATTTTCCTTTCCCAATTCTTCAATTATCTTTTCTTTTTCAACAGAATTTTCAAACTCCACATATAAAGATATTGAATGACAATGACTTATTGGCACCCTTATTGTTGTGGCGGTAATGTCTAAATTAGGAAGATTTAAAATTTTTCTTGTCTCGTTTATAATTTTAAGTTCTTCTTTACAATAACCCTCTTCATTAAATTCGCCAATGAAAGGGATCAGATTATCGGCAATAATATAAGGAAATGGTGAATCAGTGCTTTTGACAACTTCGTCGCCTATTGCCAGAAATTCCAGTTCGTAAAAATATTCCTCTAAAGCATTTTGACCTGCGCCAGAGACTGATTGAAGAGATGTCAAAACGACCCTTTTAATTTCTCCTAATCTTCTTAAAGGGTGTAAAACCAAAACCAACTGAATAGTTGTGCAGTTAGGGTTGGCAATTAAATTTTTATGATTTTTTAATACTTCCTTATTTATCTCCGGTACACATAAAGGCACATCGTCATTCAACCGAAAGACGCTGGAATTATCAATAACAATCGCTTTTTCTCTAATTTTCGGAATTATCTCTTTGGTAATATTTTCTTCCAAAGAAGATAAGACATAAGTCTTTTCGTCTAAATAATCAAAAACTTCGTTCAAATCTTTCACTAAAATTTCTTGATTATTAAGCAAAATTTTTTCGTCCACACTGGCGGTCGAAGCAAAGCCCAAAATTTCGTCGAAATTCAATTTTCTTTCTTCAATAATTTGACAGATTTTCCTGCCAACCAAACCGGTAATTCCTAAAATAATTAATCTCATAAATTTAATTATAATTTAAGGAATAAAAGAAGTCAATAGATTTTCTTTTTAAGCCATTTTAAGGCGTTAAAGATTTCGCCCTTATCACTAATAGCGTGTTCACCTTTAGTAATAATTAAAGTATCTTGGATATTATTTTTCTGAAAATAGGAATGAAGTTTTAAGTTGGCAGATAAATTCCAATCTTTTTTACGGGTAATGAGATAAAAGTGATGCTTTTTTAATTTATCTGCCTTAATAAAAGAAAAAGGCAAAGCCGGGGCGCAAACCGCTATTGCTCCTTTAAAAATTTCGGGATGTAAAAAATTGGTCAGCAATGCCTGAGCACCCATTCCGGAAAAACCGTAAATAAAAACCCGGTTGGTATCGACTGGATATTTTTTTATCAGTTTCTGATAAGTTTTTAAAATATCTCTATCGTTTAAAAAGAAATCCCGGTGGTTTCTACTTTGATGGCAAGAAAATAAGATAAAAGAAAGACTTTCGGCAATAAAAATTAAAGAATCAATATCTTCTTTCTTTGCTCCCGTACAACTTAAAACCAATAAAGCCGGTAATTTTTTCCTCTCCCTTTTCTTTGGTAGATAAAAACAATCACCATCACGATCACAATAAAAATTTTTAAGAAAAGTTAAAAGAAAAATTAAAAAACCAAAAGTCAAGGAGATACCTCTTTTACTAAGACTTTTTCGCCTTCTATTGGGGGTAAGCTGATAAGATAGCCTTTTTTTAATTGGAAAAGTTTCCCATAGAATCTAAGTTCCTCCAAATTTTCATCAATCTCTTCTTTTTTGTAGGAATAAACATTAGCAATTTCACCATCAGCAAAAACAAAATCAAAAGAAGAAATCTCTGGATGTTGGTAACAAATAGGAAGAATAGCTTGGGAATATTCAACACCAATAGCATTAGTAAAAATAAAAATATTGAAAGGTGACTCTTCTTTTTCCCCTTCACGATAAAGAAATTCTACTCCCAAATAATTATAAACCTTATGAGCTGCTTCTTGAAGTAAATCAAAAATCTTCTTTTTTGATTCTTTAGGCTTACTTATTTCGTAATCCAATTTCCTTTTCGGTTTGGCCACTTCTTCTATTATAATTTTGTCACCAAAGCTCAACACAATTCCTTCCTCAATATTGAGTGAAATCATGGATACTTGCACTTGTCGTTTGTGGACATCAGTAATCTTTTTTACCTTTTTCAATTCGCAAACAATCTCCTTGTCACCTTTTACCGTACCAAAGGGGATTTAGGATAAAATCGGCTCTGCCACTACCAATTTTATATCCTCGGTAGATGATTTCAAAAATTTCTTTGCCTTTCATAAGGAATCTTTAGTAGGCCTAATTCGCGTGCCAATGCCGCTTCGTAAACTTCTTCCTTGTGGTTTTCTTTTAAAATTCTTAAAACTCCCTCAGCAGCTTTTTAACTTCCTTTGAATAATCCGTAATTGCTCCTTTTTAACTAAAATCGCATTTATAAAATTATTAACAAATTTTTTAAAAATTCAATAGGAAATGTAAAGAAGGAAAGTTAAGAAGTTGTCTATAAAACCTTCCAAGCCTAAACAAAAGAAAAGCCGGAGATATTAAAAAGCAAAAAGATACCAGAAAGATTTTTAACATCCAATTGCAAGTGATTCCGAGTGCCTCCGGGGACATTTTAATTATATAAAATTTATAAAAAGTCAAGGATAAATTTAAGGCGTGGGGTTAATAATTTTGATGTTTACATATTTTTTCTTTTTAGAAAAAAAAATTCCCGTTTTTAAAGGATAACTCTCTGATTTTCTGCCCGATAAATCAAAGAGTTCCTTTTCTTTTATTATTTCTTTTCTAAATCGACCTTCTATAATATCTTCTGGTTCTAAAAAGATGGTGGTGTCTTTAATATAATTGGTTGGTATTTCAATAGCGAATTTTACTATTGAATAGCCTTCTTTTAAAACTTCAATATTATATATTCCTGGTTTTAAAATTCTTCTTATTCGACCAAAAATTGGGTCAGTATATCGGGGTAAAATTGTTTCTGGTGGAGCATAGGCTTCTAAAACCCTTACTTCGGCTTTTAAAGGCAAACCGGTTTTTTTGTCTAATACCCTAATTGTCAAATGGGATTGCAAGATTCTTTTTAAAAGATATTTTACCCCCAAAAATACCCTTTCACAAATGGTATCAACCTTTTCTTCTGGCGGATAATAACCCCGCCACATTTCACAGGTAAAGGCAAAAGTTCCGTAGGCATAATATAAATAATTTCTTTCTAAGCCACCTTCTTCTGCCTTTCCGTGAATACTTAAATAAGTACCATTATTAGCATCATTAATAATATTTAAAGCAAAGGTATCGGTTAAAGCTTTAATATGAAGATAATCAGGAGAGAAACTATTTCCCCATCGCCAAGGGTAATAAACCCTTTCACCCATTCTTGGGTCTTTATCCGAATGGAAAGAGACATTTAAGATAAATCTTTTTCTTTCTGCCAAATCCCTTATCGCACAAACTTCTGGCTCCGAGAAAGGATAGGGACCGCGATAATAACGATTGTTCGGTTCATTAGAACCACCCAGCTGAAAGAGAAAATCATAATTTCTATTCAAATCAACTCCGTCATAATCTAAATCAATCCGGCCATTATAGTTATTGTCTCTTAAATTCTTTCGCCAAAGAGAATCTAATCCTAATTCGGTAATATAATGACCATCCGGGTTAACCATAGGAACAAGCCAGATATCTAAGTAATCAACAAAACTTTTTATAAGACTGTCGGAATAATATTGAGAGGTTAGTTTGTTAGCAATATATAAACACATCTCACAACCAAGGATTTCCGAAGCGTGATGAATACCATCAAAAAGTATTGTCGGTTTATCTTGTTCTTCAATATAAGGATAACTGGTTATTCTTAAAGCCAAAATTGGTAAATTAAATCTTTGGGAATAGCCAATAGTGTACACCTTACAGATTTCTGGATAATTAATTTGTAAATAATGCAATTCATCAACCATCTCACCATAAGTATGATACCTTGGGGGAAATTTATTATTTATAAGAAAAATTAATAGTAATAAAATTTTCACGGCAAAATAATAAATTTTTTCTTTTTATTCTTTTCCCTAATAAAATAAATACCTTTTTTAATTTTTTCCTTTTTTATCCTTTGACCTAAGGGATTAAAGATATTTAATCCTTTTCCATCAAAATTTATCTCTTTTAATCTTTTTATCACAACCATTTTTTCATTAATTGGGCTTTGATAACCAGCAAAAAGATGGAAAGGAATAGTTATTGAATAATTTTCACAATTGATAGCAAGGGCAAAATCTAAAGTCGAATCGGTTAAAGGGGAGAGGAGCATAAAGATAAAAGGAGAGAGATTGTGGGCGGTTTGACCCCGGGGGATATCGCCGAAATCCTTTAAAGAATCAATTACTATTACTTGTTGGTCAAAAGTAATAAGTTTTCCCAAGGTATTAAAAGCTGTTTGGTCACCCAGATTTTTTATCTCACAAGTTAATAAGATTCTTTCGTTAGGTTCAATTATCTGATTATTATTGCCTAAGGAATCAGAAAAAGTAATATTTATTATTGTCAAATATGGGCGTTGGTAAATCGGTGGATTGGTAGTAAACTTTATTGCTCTTCGGGAAGTTAACATTGCAGCATTTGGATGATAATTGGTATTATAAAGATATTGGATACCTATATTTTCCTCTTCATTTTCAATTCCTAAGGTTAAACTGGTGGGGTCAGCAACAAAATAATATTGAAAAAGAATTTCACCGTCACCAGTTATCGTTGGATAATATCTGGGGTCAAAGAAAAGAACTTGAAAAGTTTCTCTTATATTAGCCCTTCGGTGATGGGCAACTTGATAAAATTCAACAATATAAATTTTTTGACTGCTGTCATAATATTCATAAATACTGCCGTAGCCTAAATTGGCACTTTCATTCGTATTCAAATCGTCCCAGAAAGGAGCAACCATCGCTTTTGGTCCAATGGTATCAGGTATTGGACTATTATTCCCAAAGCGATAATCAGTTCTACCCATGGCCAAAAAGCCATTGGAACAAATAGAAAGGGAGTCGTAAAATTGACCATAATATTTAAATCTAAAAGGCAAAGGTAAAGTGATAACTGCGGCATCATGGTTAGAGATTTCGGGAATTAACCGACCGATTTGGGAGATTTCATACCAAGAATAAATTGGTGCTCGGCCGGTTAAAGTGTCAATGTCGTCATAGGCATAATAGCCATAATTATCTGGGCCAATCGGTTCCGAATTGCCAAGATTTTCTGAAATTAAAGTAATAAAGGAACTATCAAAAATGGAATATCTTTCACCCCTTCCCCAAAGATAAAATTTAAAATTTAGAGGAAAATTACTTGGTAGATAGGTTGGTGAAGTTAAAGAGAAATAATAAAGGCTATTAAAAATCGTTTCTCGAGAATTTAGTTGATAAATATTTACAAAAGAATCAATAACATTCAAATAATTTAAGGCAATAATTTTTATCCTCACCTCTCTTAAAAAACTATTACCAATATTGCTTATTTTAGGAATTAATCTAATGCCTTCATTTCGGCCAATCTGGTGGTTATTATTACCAAAGGGAAAGGAATCATTAACAAATAAAGAAATTAATCTAAGTTTACCAGCATAAACACTTAAAGAGAAGGTTATTATCCATTGATTATTAAAGGTATCTTTTAAAAAGAGTTGAAAAGGTATTTGTTGATAGGCAGTACAATTTTGGGGAACAAAAAAGCGGTAATAGGCAGAACCTGAATCGGTGGGTAAGATATTGCCAAAATGGAGCAAAGAGTCCAAAACCTGAGCGACGTTGCTTCTTAAAACTCCCTTTACTCTTTCCGCTTGAGCTTGACCAATATTTTTAACTTTAAGATAACCCCAAATCTCTTCTCCCGGATTTATTTGCCCATCGCCATTACCCTGAGGATAGTCATTAAGAGAAATATTATGAAAAACTAAATAAGGAATATTACTCGGAATTACTTGGCAATCTTTCTTTTTAACAAAATAATTATGGATATAGGCACTAACTTTAAAATTACCAATATGAGAGGGTGAAAAGGTAAAAACAACTTCACCTAAGGAATTGGTGGAATCAACCAAATAAACAGTTGAATCCATTATCAAAGATACCAAAACATTACCTAAAGGCATTTGGGTTAAAGAATCTTTTATTCTTACCCGGTACAATTGGGGTTCTAAATTGACAATCGTTTCGCATTCAATTATTAATTTTCTTGGTATTTGTGTCCAAAGAGACATTTCCGGGCAACCATAAAAATTCCATTCTTGATAACGGGTTTGGTTATGAAATATTGAATCTAAAACATATTTTGCCCTTTTGTGAATTAAACCCAATTTATAAATTTTTTGATTAAATAGAGCATCAAAAAAGGCACGAGCATAAGTTCCCCTTTGTTGGGAAATATTACTGCCCGAAGTAATTGTGCCGAAAAAGGCGATTGCTCCTTTTAAAGAATTAGGACTCCCATATCTCATAAAGGCTTCACCAAGCATTGATTCGTTAGGAACTAAGGTCATTGTCTGACAAGTTGCCGAGATAACAATTGGCAGTTTATTTATGTTGTTAGCTTGAGCAACATTAATATTAAATGGTGACCACCAATTACCAACTCCTTGTCCCCGATAAACTAAAAAAGCCCGGCCGTCATTCATACTATTGATAATATCATTCGCATTATGACCAGCGAGATTTAAAAGGCTTTCGGCTAAAATAAAACCGTTTTCTAAAGCAAGATTTCTGATATAACGGGCATCGGCTTGGTAATAAGGGTCAGGTGGATTATCTTCTCTCACAATGGTTGTTATTTTTAAAATAAAAGAGGTATCTTCGCTAAAAATTTCGCCTTTCTCATAGGCTAAAATCTTTCTTACCATTGTTGAACATTGGGTAAAATTACGAAAAGGAAGTCTGCCAACGGGAATTTCAATTAAATAATTGCCAGAAATATCACCATAATAATCATCCATTCGGTTATAAGCAGGAATAAAATTTGGTGCGCCTGCCAAAAGAATAAATTCTGGTTTTATTGGCCAATTATTATAGGCGTTTACTATAAAATTTTTAATACTATCAGCAGTATGACCAGTTTGCGAAAGGGTAGCAATATAAGACTTTATTCCCTTTTCATTCTTCCAATTACTCAACTCTTCTAAAATCGGTTTATATTCATCAGGAGCAATAATCAAATATCTGGCACCATTAAAATTAAAAAGAAATATTAAAATTAAAATAGTTCCCATATAAAAATTTTAACTTTAAAAGCTTTTAAAATCAAATTATGATAAATCCAATCGCTCATGGCTGTAAGGGATAACGGACTCTCAACAATAGCATTACGGCCTGCGTCTTTGGGTGAGATTATATCTATTATAAAAACCTAAAAGATTAAATGAACTTTCAATAGTGCCTATCTCTGGAAGACGCAAAAAGAAAATTTATTATTACTTGTATAAATTGGGCCTTGATTTTTAAAATAATTTCTCTATAATAAATAATTTAATTTATGGAAATCCCTAAAAGTTGGCAGAAGGTGTGTGAGCGAATTCTATCGTCGCCAGGAAAAGTTTTAATTTTGGGTCGGGGAAGTGTTGGAAAAACATTTTTTACTACTTATTTAGCCAATGAAGGATATAAAAAGGGATTAAAAACTGGTGTCTTGGATATGGATATTGGTCAATCTAATATTGGTCCACCAACTACTATGGGCATAGGAATTTTAGAGAGAGAGATTAATAGTCTTTATGAAGTTTTGCCAAAGGAGATTTATTTTACCGGTGCTATTTCCCCCGCCTATCCTTTTGCCCAAAAGAATATCTTTTTTGGCTTAAAGAAACTTTTGAGTAAAGATTTTAATTTAGATTTATTTATTATTGAATCAATCTCTTATCTGCGGGATAAAAATTTTATGAGTATGCTACTTTCCTTAGAAATGGAGATAATTTCCCCTAAATATGTGGTGATTATTATTAAACCAACAGACATCTCTAAAAATCAAACGGTTAATGATTATCTTTCCGAAAAAGATACTGAAGATGGTGGAAAAATTTTTACTATTTGTGGCCCTCAAGGAATCAAAGCCAAATCACCCAATAAAAGAAAAAGATTCCGAATTGAATCGTGGTTAAGATATTTAAAAGATGGTAAAAAATATTTGGTTGATAAAAGTTGGGATATTTGGGAAGGTGAGATTACCCAATTAAATGTTGCTTGTGGGTTAATGGATAAAAATGATGAGTATTTTGCTTGCGGAGTGCTTTTCGGCGGCGATGAAGATTATTATTATCTTTTTGCTCCTCCACTAGAAAGTGGGGTAAAAAGGATCGTGGTGGGTAAACGGGAGGTAGAAAAAGAAGTGATTGAATTTTGTAAAATGGCAAAAACCGAAGAAGAAAAATTAAAAGTCTTTATTGCTTCTTGATTTTTCTTTAAATTTTTATTATAATTTAGTCTTTAAAGAAATAATTGACATTTTAATATTTTTTGATAAAATTATAAAATTATGGCAAGATTAGTAGGTGTTGATTTGCCTGATAATAAGAAGATTTTGTATGCCTTACCTTTGATTTACGGAATTGGCTTATCGACCGCCAAAAAGATTTTGGAAAAATTAAATATCTCTTTTGATAAAAAAGTAAAAGAATTGACTGATGAAGAATTTACTGCTTTAAGAAAAGAAATTGAAACCAACTATAAAGTAGAAGGTGCTTTAAGAGCTGAAGTAAGCGCTAATATAAAAAGATTGATTGAAATTGGTTGCTATCGGGGAATTAGACATCAAAGAGGTTTACCGGTTAGAGGTCAGCGAACAAGAACCAATGCGCGAACCAGAAAAGGACCAAGAAAAACATCAGGAGTTTTAAAAATTAAAAAAGGTAAGTAATTATGGCAAAAGCAAAATCAAAAAAGAAAGTTGAACCAATTGCAATTGCCCATATTCAGTGTACTTTTAATAATACTATTGTTACCATTACCGATAAAAATGGCAATGTTTTGTGTTGGGCATCAGCCGGGAGAGCAGGTTTTAAGGGAACAAAAAAAGGCACTCCCTATGCTGCTCAGCAAGCCGGTGAAATGGCGGGAAAAGAAGCTTATGCGATGGGTGTTCGGAAAGTAGAGATTAAAATAAAAGGACCGGGACCGGGAAGAGAAGCGGCTATTAGGGCTTTACAAAATGCCGGTTTGGCGATTTTAAGTATTCAGGATGTGACGCCGATACCCCATAACGGTTGTCGGCCACCAAAGAAAAGAAGGGTGTAATTATGGCGAGATATCGTGGTCCAAGATGTAAAATCTGTCGGCGCTTTGGTGAAAAGCTTTTTTTAAGAGGGGAGAAATGCTACAGTGATAAATGTATTTTACAAAAACGGGGCGAAAAACCTCAAACCCAGCAGGCGCGTATGTCTATTTATGCCCTTCAATTACGAGAAAAACAGAAGGCAAAATTTATGTACGGAATTTTAGAAGAACAATTTAAAAAATATTACGAAGAAGCTCAGAAGAAACCAAATCCCGGCAGTGCCTTGTTAACTTTTTTAGAGACACGATTGGATAATGTAGTTTATCGTTTAGGTTTTGCTCCTTCCCGCGCTCAAGCTCGCCAGTTAGTTTCCCACGGTCATATTCGGGTTAATGGCAGAAAGATAGATATTCCTTCCTATCGGGTAAAGGTTGGTGATGAGATTACTATTGGTACCGAAAATTTAATTCCGAAAATAAGAGAAGAAATTATGGATAAGGAAAGCACCGGAGTCAGTTGGCTTATTCTTGACAGAGAAAATTTAAAAGGAAAAGTGATAAGTATGCCCAACGAAGAAGATTTAGCAGCAATTCCGGTTTCAGTAAAAGATATTATTGAATTTTATTCAAGATAATATGAAAAAAATTTTTTAATTGGGGATTTAAAAATGCTTGAAAAAACTTATCGTTTAAAACATTTTATCATTTTAGAAAAAGTTGAAATTGAAAAAGAAACCCAAACTGATTCCTATGCCAAATTCTTTATTGAACCTTTGGAAAGAGGTTGGGGACATACGATTGGTACCGCTTTGCGGAGAAGTCTTTTATCATCGGTTCAGGGAGCAGCTATTACCCAAGTAAAAATTGACGGAGTAATGCACGAATTTTCTACTATTCCGGATGTTTTGGAGGATGTGCCGCAAATTATATTAAATTTAAAGAAAATCCGTCTCCGTTTGAATTCCGAAGTGCCAAAGACTTTATATCTTTATACCGAAAAAGAAGGTGAATATAAAGCGAAAGATTTACAAGTTCCACCAGAGGTAATTATTGCTAACCCCGAACAATTGATTCTTACTTTGACTGCTGATAAAAAACTGAAAATGGAAATGAAAGTAGAAAATGGTCGAGGATATGTGCCAGCGGAAAAATTTAGAAAGCAGGAGGAGGCACCAATCGGAACGATTTTTTTAGACGCTTTTTTTTCACCAGTAAAGAAAGTGAATTATCAGGTGGAAACGATGCAGTATTTAGAGAGAACCGATTTGGAAAGGGTGATTTTAGAAATTTGGACCGATGGCACGGTAACTCCTCAAGAGGCATTAATTCAAGCGGCTTTAATTTTGAAAACCAGTTTTGAGCGGTTAATTCCTAAAGAAACTACTTTAGAATTTTTGCCGGAAGAAAAACCGGACCGAGAAAAAGAGAGGTTAAAGGAAATTTTGATGCGAAGTATTGAAGATTTAGAGCTTTCCAATCGGGCGATAAATTGTTTAAAAACTGGGAAATTTAAAGATGGTAGTAAAGTAAATGTAAAAACTATTGGTGATTTAGTTCAGTTATCAGAAAAGGATATTTTGAATATTGAAAATCTGGGTAAAAAGTCATTGGAAGAATTAAAACATGCTTTAGAAAAATGGGGATTGAGTTTAGGGATGGATGTTAGCGAAATAATGAGAGGTTTGAAAAAAGAAGATGAGACATCGAAGGAAAGTTAAAAAATTACAAAGAGATGTTGACCATCGGAGAGCGCTGATTAAAAATCTTTGTCGTTCTTTATTGAAGCACGAAAAGATTGAGACTACTTGGGTAAAAGCAAAAGCAATGCGTCCTTTTATGGAACATTTGATTGATATTGCCAAAAAAGATACGGTGGCTAATCGCCGGCGGGCCTTTGCTTTTCTTTGTGACCGAAAATTGGTAAAAAAACTTTTTGAGGATGTGGCTAAAAGGTTTGCTGATGTTACTGGTGGCTATACGCGAGTAATAAAAACTCGTACCCGGGTAGGTGATAATGCTCAAATGGCGATAATTGAGTTTACCCGGGCAGCAGCTAAATAAAAATGCTCCGAAAAATCGTTAAAAGTAAAATTCACGGAATTCGGGTTACTAATAAAAATTTGGAATATGAAGGTAGTATTACTATTGATGAAGAAATTTTGAAGAAAGCCGATATCATTGAAAACGAAGTGGTTATTGTCATTAATATAAATAATGGCGCCCGTTTTGAAACCTATGTGATGAAAGGAAAAAAGAAGAGCGGTGTTTGTGAATTGAACGGTGGGGCTGCCCGGTGGGGTGAAGTGGGCGACAGATTAATTATTATTTCTACCTGCTTGATGGAGACTACCCAAGCAATAACTTATACACCCAAAAAAATTTTTGTTGACGAGAAAAATCAAATTATAAATAATTGTCAATAAATAATTACCAAGCAGTCATTCTGGCAGCTGGTCGCAGTCGCCGAATTGGTATTCCTTATCCAAAAGTTTTTTTGCCTTACAAGAAACAGCCAATAATTATCTATCTTTTAAAAAAACTATTAAAGATTAAAAAAATTGAAAAGGTTATCATTGTTTTTAATCAAGAGGGTTTAAAAGAAGCTAAAGAATACTATTGGGATTATTTTTCTAATCCTCGAGTTTTACTTGCTTGTCAAGAAGAGCCGAAGGGTACGGGCGATGCTTTGCTTACTGCTTTACCTTTTTTAAAAGCTACTGATAAAATCATTGTCCTTTGCGGTGATACTCCCTTGATTGAAAAGTCGACATTAGCAAGGATGATTAAATTGTATGAGAAAGAAAAACCAGGAATTATTATTCTAACATCTCTTTTGAAAAATCCTACTGGTTACGGAAGAATTTTGCGAAATAAAAAAAAGGAAATTGTTGCGATTGTTGAAGAAAAGAACGCTTCACCAAAAATTAAAAGAATAAAAGAAGTAAATAGTGGTTGTTATCTTTTTGATTTAACCAGTGTTGGTGATTTAGTTAAAGAGATTAAAGAAAATGAATTAACGAAAGAGTATTATTTGACCGATTTAGTAAAATTGGCAATCACTAAAAAAATAAAAGTGTTAGGGATAAAAACTAAAAGTAGGGAGATAAAGGGAATAAATACCTACCAAGATTATCTTTCCCTTTTAAAATGAAAAAAATACTTTTTCTCTTTTCACTTTCCTTGCTGGTTCTTTTGGGATTATTTTTCTTGAAGAAAAAAATAATTAAAAATCACATCAATAATGATTATTCGGTTTCTTTACCAATCGGCCTTATTAACGGTAGTGGCGACCCTTTAGCTGACAAACTTTTTTGTAAATATTTACAAAAACATAATTTTTTGGTATCATATGTGATAACAATAGACGATACTTTCGAAAAGACTATTGTGATTGAGCACATTGATAAAAATTTAAAAAACGGAAAAAGATTGCAAAAATATTTAGCCTATAAGAAACCGCAGAAATTTCTTTATTGGTCAGCTAAGAAGATATTGTTATTAAATCGTCTCTGTTATCCGCCAATATATCTTTTTATTGATTCTACTTTAAATCTATCGGCTTCAATAATTTTGGGAAAAGATTATTTAGCGATTATCAAAGATGGAAAATCTTATTGATTATATCGTTAACATTTTAATTAATAAAAAGGCTACCGATATTTTGCTTTTAGATTTACGCCGGCTTTCACCGATAGCCGATTATTTTCTCATTGCTACTGCTACTTCTATCCCTCATGCGCAGTCATTGTGCGATGAGATTGAGTTGAGAATCAAGCAAGAATTTGGACTTTTGCCCCACCATATTGAAGGTTATAATCCGGCACAATGGATTTTGATTGATTATATTGATGTAGTAATCCATATCTTTCTTAAAGAGATTAGAGAATTCTACGGTTTAGAAAGGCTTTGGGGTGATGCTCCGCAAAAAAGATATGCTGAGTGAGAAGATTATCAGCACCTTAAAAAATGCCGAAATCGAAATTCCTGAAGGTCACGAGATTGAGTTTATAAAAGAAGAAAATTTTGGCGATTATGCCTCTAATGTCTTATTTTTATTAAGTAAAAAATTAAAAAAATCTCCTTTAGAAATTGGTAAGGAAGTTTTAGAAAGAATAAAAACCGATACCGATTATGAAAAAATTGAGATTGGTGGCAACGGGTTTCTCAATTTTACCTTTGCTTTTGATTTTTTAAGGAAAGAGTTAAAAAAAGTCTTTTCTCCTGATTATCTTTCTTTTGATATTGGCAAGAAGAAAAAAATAAACTTAGAATTTATCTCAGCTAATCCTACCGGCCCTCTTTCGGTTGTTCAAGCTCGAGCCGGTGCCTATGGAAATGCTTTAGCTAACCTTTTACGTTTTGTTAATTATGAGGTCTTTACTGAATACTATATAAATGATTGTGGTACGCAAGTTGATTTATTAGAAAAAAGTTTAATCTACCGGATAAACGAACTGAAAGGAATAAAAAGCGAATTTCCGCAAGGCGGTTATCCCGGAGAATATTTAATTACCATTGCTCAAAAAATCTTGGCGAATAACATTCCCAAGGAAAAATGGCGGGAGTATCTTTTAAACGAAATTATTTCGGAACAAAAAGAAGTTTTAAGAAAATTTGGAATAAATTTTGATTCTTTTGTTTACGAATCTTCAATAAGCCAGTATCAGGAGAAAATTTTAGAAATTTTAAGAGAGAAGAATTTGGTTTACGAAAAAGATGGTGCTTTATTTTTTAAAAGTTCCCTTTTTAACGATAGTGAAGACCGGGTTTTAATCACCCAAAATAAACGGGCCACCTATTTTCTTAATGATTTGGCTTATCACTATTATAAGATAAAAAGAGGCTTCGAAATTATTGTTAATATTTGGGGACCTGACCATCACGGTTATATTCCCCGCATGACCGCCGGAATAAAAAGTTTAGGCTTTGATACTAATAATTTTTTAGTTATTATTGCTCAACAAGTATCTTTAGAACGGGAAGGAGAAAAAGTAAAGATGTCAAAAAGGGGAGGAGAGTTTATCACTTTGGAAGAAGTATTAGAAGAGGTTGGTAGTGACCCGTTGAAATTCTTTTTACTTTTAAGAAAGCCTTCCCAACATCTTACTTTTGATTTGGAATTGATAAAAAAGGCCACTAAAGAGAATCCTTATTTTTATGTCCAATATGCCCACGCGCGGATTTGTAGTATTGAAAGGCACGGTAAGGAAAAGGGTTATGATTTTGACCAATTATTAACCAATGTCAATTTAGAATATTTAACAACCAAAGAAGAACGTTCTTTAATGTTGACAATATTAAAATTTAAGGATATCATTATTCAAGCGGTGAAAGAGTTTGCTCCCCATATTTTGGTTTACTACCTTTTAGAATTAGCCGAAAAGTTTCATTATTTTTATGAAAAAGAAAGGGTAATTACTGATGATTTAGAATTGACGAAAGCCAGAGTTTATTTGGCCTTTTGTTGTCGAAAAATAATTAGTAAAGCTTTAGAAATTTTAGGTATTAAACCTTTAGAAAAAATGTGATAGGAGGTAAAATGTTGTTCTATCCTTTATTAAGACCGGAGCGCATAAACCTTGATTTAAAAAATAAGAAAAAAGTTGGGGTTTTAAAAGAATTGGTAAAAATGATTAAAGGGGAAGAAGACGAGAAGTTGGTGGAGACTCTTTTAAAGCGAGAGGAACTTGGTTCTACTGGTATCGGTAAAGGGATTGCTATTCCCCATTGTCGTTCCTTATTAGTGGACAAATTAGAGATCGCTGTTGGTTATTCTAAAAGTGGGGTTGATTTTGATGCTATTGATAAAAAGCCGGTTCATCTTTTATTTTTGATTGTGGCTCCTCCCCATGATATCGGTAATCAATATCTTTTAACCTTAGGTCGGGTAGCAGCAATTTGTCAGCAATTAACCAAAAAGAGAAAATTGGTAGTTCCCGATACTCCTCAAGAATTTATTAAAATGATTAAAGAAATTGAAGAAAAAATAAAATGAATAAACAACTGGAATATTTAAGAGCCTTAGAAGAGTTCGATTCCATTTTAAAAGATTTTGAAGAGAAGGAATACCAAAAACTGGGCTTTCTCAACGAACCGATAAATATTGATTTTATGAAAATAGTTGAAAGAGAAAGAACAAAATTGCGCAAAAAAATTGCTGCCAATCTTTTAAAGGAGTACGACCGGATAAAAAAACATTACGGTAGCAAAATAGTTGTTCAAGTTATTAAAGGTTATTGTAGCGGTTGTTACAGCAAACTACCTTCGGAGATTGTTAGTCGCTGCAAGACCGAAGTGAAGACCTGTCCTAATTGTGGTCGTTTTCTTTACTATCTTACTTAATTTTTACGAGATTGAAGAGCTCAGCACTTCAGTAATTACCAAAAACCTAAACAAAACTTTCTATTTAAATCCCAGTTATTTAAATCAAGAAGAAAAAAATTTTTTATTATTCGCTTATACCAATCCTTACCAAGTACCTTCTTTAAACTATTTTCAATTGATAGGTAAATTTAAAAAATTTGGTTTATTATTCCAAAATCTTGATTATCTTTTTTATAATGAAAATCGTTGGGCATTAGTTTATGGGGGCAAAATAAAAAATTTTTCTTACGGTCTTTCACCAAATTTTTATTATTTTAAAATTGAAAGAGATTTTGACTTTTTCTTTACTTATAATTTTGGTCTTTCTCTTGATTTTAAAAAATTAACTCTTTATCTCTCTTTAAATAATCTTAATAAACCAAAAATTAGAAAGGAAGAGTTACCACTGAAGATAATTATTGGTACGGAGATAAACCATATTAAAAATCTAACTATTACTTCTTTTTATCTTAAAACGAAAGCGGAAGATAATTATAAAATTGGTTTTGATTTCTTTTTAAAAGAAAATCTTTCTTTTGGTCAGGAAATCTCTTTTTTGCCTTTGGTTATCAATTTCAAATTTGATTTTTTATTTAAAAAATATCTTGGTCTTTTTTATTTTCTCAATTTCCATTCGCAGTTAAAAGAAACCCATATTTTTACTTTATATTTTCAGTGGTAAGCCTACTTTTAATTTTCATTGTTAATATCGAAAACGACTTTAATTATTTACAAGAAGAGATTTTATCGTTAAAAGAAAAGCCGATAGAAGATATTAAGGATATAGAAAAAGTTCCTTATTTAGATGAGTTAACTATTAAAAAAATAAAAGAAAAAGGTAGTTTTTCGGAAATTGATAAAAGAACCTTGACGAAAATAAAACCTTTCCTAAAATTAAATAAAGAAGAAAAGCCGAAATTTTATTACTACTTCAATTTAAAAAATGGTGAAATAAAAAACAAGGTTAAATACTTCTCAATTTTTGATTACCAATGGGAAGGTAAGAAAGAAACCATTATTCATTATCTAAAATTTAAGATTAAAAATTTTGACCTCTATTTGGGCGATTTTACCCTTGCCCGTTCCCTTTTTCTAATATTTTCCCATCCCCATTATTTACCAATAGAAAGATATCAAAACCTTTATCAAAGAGAGGTTTTACCGGCAACTATTTATAAGAAGAATAAAAGTTTCTTTGGTTTTTTTATAGCCTATGATAAGAATTTGCCAACTAAATTGTTAATAACGGATAAAGTTTTTGGTCTTTTTGAAGATTTTTCAATCAGCGATTTTAAAAATGAGTTAAATCTCTTTTATTTCTTAAAAGAAAAGATTGGCTTTTCTTATTTTCTTAAAAAATATTTTGAAAATAGTATCTTCAGTCAAGAAATTGCCTATTCCAATAAAAAGGAATTTGGTTACGCTTTAAAAATCTTTTTTCGTTATAATTTCTTTTCTTACCAATCGCAATTTGCCTATTTAAATAAAAACCTTTCATTATATACTTATTATCAAAAAAGGGATTTTCCTTATTTTCAAATCAATATCAAAAACGATTTTCGAGAAATTCTTTTTCAAATTGAATATCTCAGTTTCTTTAATTATGATTACGATTCTCTTCCCCACAAAATTTCTTTTATTTTAGAAAAAGAAGACGAAGATTTTGATTGGCAATTTAAAATCGACCGCTATTTAAAATTAACCAGAATAAGAAAATGGTCAAACTCCCTTTTAATTAAAAAAGATTTTAAAAATTTAACTCTGGGGTTATTCCTGGGCGATTATTATCAAGAAGAGAAAAAGTTAAAAAGAAAATATTTGCTTTCTCCCCGGATAAAAACAAAAATAAAAAATTGGGAAATCAGTTTTTATTACTATCTTAATTACTTTAATAAAGATATTAAAGTTTATAACTTTGAAGAAGAGCTATTAGCCGAACACTCTTTAAAAGAGAATATTAAAAACCGCTATCTTTCCCAAATAAGTTGCAATTTTAAGAACTTTTCTTTAAAATTTAAGTTAGCCTTTGATAAAGAGATTGACTATTTAACTTATTTTTCAATAAAAATATGAAAGACTATCATCTCCATCCGGGTTATTCCTTAGATGCCGAAGGTGAAATTTCTCAATATGTTGAATTGGCAATAAAACTTGGTTATAAAGAGATTGGTTTTACTCCCCATTTAGAGATTTCTCAAAGAAGAAAAGAGAAAGATGATTTTGTGAAATTAAAAAATAAGATTGTTAGCATGCGTTCTGATTGGCTTTCCCATTATTTTTTGGAGATTGAAAAGGCAAGAAAAAAATATAAAAAAATAAAAATCTGGGCAGGCATTGAGGTTGGTTATTATGAAGAAGAGGAAGAAGAGATAAGAAGAATAATAAAAAAATATCCCTTTGATTATATTTTGGGTGCCATCCATTCATTAGATGGAATTTCCATAACCGAAAAAGGTGAGAACGAAGAACTGAAAAAGAAGTATTCAGATGTGAATAGTTATCTTCAAAAATATTTTCAATTATTAAAAAAGGCGATAGAGAGTGATATTTTTACCCATATTGCCCATATAGATATTTACAAAAAATTTGGCTATCTTCTTTTTGGTAAAAAGATAAAAGAATTGGGAATAAAATATTTAAAAGAAATATTAGAATTGATGAAAAAGAAAAACATCTCTTTTGAGATCAACACTGCTGGTTTACGCCAACCTTTTAAAGAAGTTTATCCTTCAATTGAAATAATCAAATTGGCAAAAAGAATGGGAATAAAAAAAATTATCATTGGTTCTGATACCCATTATTTAAAAGATTTTGGTGACTACCTTCTTTGGGGCTATCAATTAACAAAGAGATACCAATT
>CAZDHW010000009.1:0-66301 GCA_964505415.1 uncultured bacterium
GTCACAATCTGCCAAAGAGGAATTTAAAATTTTAATTTAACAGAAAAATAAAAATTGCTCTTTGAAAATTTGGTTGTATTTGAGACGGAGGGTTTGACGCAAAAAATTAAATAAGTTATTGATTTTCCTAAACTAAATTATCTTGGTCTTGATTAAAAACATTATTAGGAAATACCTTAAATAAAAACTGGGCGGAACCAAAAACCTCCTTTTTCAATTCTGTCCGTTATATCGGGTAATGCCTCCTTTTCATAGGTTCCGCCCAGAAAAATATTTTTTTAAATTCATAATAAATTTTGGGGTAAGATAAAATAAATTTTTTCGTTATATATTATATGATGATAAGAAGAACTATCTATATTAAAGGATTGGTTAAAATAATAGGAAAATTAAAAAATTGGTTTAAAAGATTATTGAAAAATAAAGATAGAAATAGCCTGTCCCCAGGAGAGTTACCTCTACTGTATGGTAGGAAGATGGTTTGGGCTTAAATAATAATTTAAAAAAATATCTCTTTTAAGGGACATTTTTCACAAAGGGGCTTTTTTAAACAATAGGTCTTTGCCAATCTTACTAATAACGCATGGTATTCATTGTAAATGCTAATATCCTTTGGTAAATTATTGGTAAAAAATGCCTGCCATTCATCATAAGATTTATTCTTTTCAAATAGTTTGTGTCTTAAAAATATCCTTTTGGTATAATTGTCAATAACAAAAAAGGGTTTTTCTAAGGCGTATAATAAAATAGAATCAGCAGTCTCCTTACCAATCCCTTTTACCTTTAATAATTTTTCTCGCAAAATCCTATCATCTTCTTTTCTCATCTTTTCGGTATCACCATTATATTCTTTTAAGAAGAATTTTAAAAATTCTTTTAATCGCTTTGCCTTAATGTTATAAAAACCACTCGGCCTAATAATCTTTGCCAATTTTTTTAATGGCAATTGGTAAATCAATCTTGGTTCTAAATCGGTCTTTTCTTTTAGATTTTTTATCGCCTTCTCCACATTCTGCCAATTGGTATTTTGGGTTAAAATCGCTCCAATCATTATTTCCAATTCATTTTCTCCCGGCCACCAATTTTGGGGACCAAAATGGGAATATAAGATTTCAAAGATTTTAAAAATGATGTTTTTTACAGTATTCGGTTGGTTCATTTCCTTTTATAAAATATTCTTCTCTTATTTCCGGACAAGCAGGAGTGGCTAAATAGCCAGTCTCTTCGCAGATTTTTAAAGAAACGATTGAGTCGGGAATAGGAAAATCATCGGAAGGATAAAGATAAGCGATATTTTTCATAAATTCTCCCCAAATGGGAGCACAAACAACTCCGCCAGTAGCGCCTTCAAAGATTTTTTTCTTTTTGTCAAAGCCAACCCAAATACCACAGGTTAAATAAGGGGTATAACCAATAAACCAGGCATCAGTAAAATTATCGGTTGTACCAGTCTTACCGGCACCAACACCATAATAACCATATCTTCTGATTAAATAACCAGTACCTTCATCCAAAACACTTTTTAACATTGAAGTGACAATAAAAGCCGTTTGGGAAGAAAGCACCTGTTCACTTACCGGATAATTTTCTTTTAAAACAATACCGTCACTATCAACAATCTTCGTTATTAAAAGGGGAACAATCTTTTTACCCAAATTGGCTAAAGTAGCAAAGCTTCTTACCATTTCTAAAAGGGAAACTTCGGAAGAGCCTAAGGCTAAAGAATAGTAAGGTCGCAAGCGGCTATTTATTCCCATTAAATAAGCATATTGACAAACTTTTTGGGGAGTTAGTTTTTCAATTAATCTTACAGCACAAACATTTCTTGATAATGCCAAAGCCTTTCTTAAAGTTATCGGGCCAATATAGCGATAATCATAATTTTTTGGTTCGTAAGGCTCTTGGACACCAGCAATTTCAATACTGATAGGACTATCTTCAATAATGTCTGATGGTTTATAGCCATTATCAATAGCCGTCGTATAGACAAAGACTTTAAAGGCACTGCCCGGCTGTCTTTTTGTCTGGACTGCCCGATTTAACTGTGAATGACGAAATTCCCGACCACCAATTAGGGCCTTAATAAATCCAGTTTTATTTTCAATACAGACTAAAGCTCCTTGCAAATAATTAGGTGGCGGTGCTCCACCTTTTTTTTCTTTATAAAGCTCATCATATTCTCTTTTTTTGGGTTTTAAATTATAATTTTCCTCAATACCCCTTAAATTTTTTTCTAAGGCAATACTCGCTTCCCTTTGAATATCCAAATCAATTGTCGTATAGATTGTTAAACCTTTTTTATAAAGAAAATCAGTACCCCAAAGGTCTTCCACATACTGCCTTACCATTTCTAAAACATAACCGGCTTCTTGTAAATTTCTTTCCAAAGGCCAAAGATTTATCTTTTCTTTTAACGCCTTTTCGTATTCTTCTTCACTAATTTTTTTATTCTTATAAAGCATCTTTAAAAAGAAATCCCTTCTTTTTAAAACCAAATCAAAATTTTTATAAGGTGAATAATAGCCTGGTGATTTGATAATGCTGATTAAAAAAGAGGCTTCACTTAAAGTTAAATCTTTAACATTTTTTTTAAAAAATCCTTGGGCAGCAGTTTCAATGCCGTAGAGACCGTAACCAAAATAAACTTGATTTAAATATCTCTCTAAAATCTCTTCTTTGGTATAACTTCTTTCCAATTTTATTGCTAAAACCATTTCCTTTAATTTTCTAATTATATCTTTTTTATAGGTCAAAAACATATTCCTGGCCAATTGTTGGGTAATTGTGGAAGCGCCCTGACGGATACTTAAATTTTTTAAATTGTAAAAAAAGGCACCAATCATTCTGATAACATCAATTCCGCAATGGGAATAAAACCTTTTGTCTTCAACGAGAATTAAGGCATCAAGTAGATATTTGGGGATTTCCGCTAATTTTACTATTTTTCTTTTCTGCTCAAAAAATTCACCAATCAACCGCCCCTTACAATCTAAAACCCGACTGGCTATCGGTGGTGTGTAAGATTGGATTTCTTCTAAAGTGGGCAGATTGAAACTTAAAAGGTAATAAGTTAAGGGAAAAGCAAAAAAGAAAAAGCTAAAAGAGACCAAAAAGGGAATAAGAAAGATTTTTAATCTTTTTCTTTTCCTTTTCATTAACTTTTAAAAAGAGAGTAATTCTAAAATGTCAAAAACTTTGATTTTTTCTTCCAATCCTAAGACTTTTATGCTATCCTCAATTGTTAAAAGACAGAAGGGGCAACTTACCGCAATAATTTCCGCTTCTTTTAAAATTGCCTCTTTTACCCTTTTTTCTGCCAATCTTTCTTTTCCATCTTTTTCAATCCATAATCTTCCTCCGCCCCCTTCACAACATAAGGAATTCTCTCTATTTTGGTCAAATTCTATTAAATTATCAGTAAGAATATTTAAAATCGCTCTTGGTTCATCAAAAATCTTATTCTGTTTTCCTAAATAACAAGGGTCATGGTAGATTATTTTTTTCTTATCCTTTTTCAATAATTTTGTTAATTCTTCTTTAATCTCTTTTAAAAATTGGGTGTAATGATAGACCATAGTATCTAATTGGTAATCTTTCTTTAAGGTGTTATAACAATGGGGCGAAAGGGTAATTATTCTTTTCTTTTTAATTTTATTAATAATCTCTTCATTTTTTGCTTTCAATTCTAAAAATAGCCCCTCTTCACCCACCCTTTTTATCTCATTACCGCAACAACTTTCATCATTACCAATAATCCCAAAATCAATATTAAGTTTTTTTAAGATATTAAAAAAATTTTTTAAAAGATTAAGAAATCGGGTATCATAATGGATAGTACAACAGATAAATATTAAATTTTCAACTTCTTCACCCGGCCTCACTACTTTAACATTTAATTCTTTATTCCAATCAATTCTTTTTTCCCTTCGTTTTTGCCAAGGATTACCAAAAAGATAAGTACTTTCTAAAGCCTTAATAAGGGACTCTTTAAGCCTTCCTTTTTCTACTGCTTCCTTTCTTAATTCCAAAACTAAATCCATTGGTTGACAATCTTTGGGACAACGCAAAGAACAGGTAGCACAGGTAGTACATTCCCAAATTGCCTCGCTATCTTTTTCCGAAAGGGATTTTAAGCCTAACTGGTAAAGATAGATTAATCTTCTGATATTCAAATTACCGAAAATAACTGGACAACCACTGGCACAGCGAGCACATTGAATGCAAGTATAAATATTTACTGCCATCTTTTAAATTATTTATTTTAATAAATTATATCTTAAATTGACTTTTTATCAAGAATTTTTTATTATTAATAATGTTAAGTTATTTAATTTTAATAGGTTTTCTGATGGAGAAAAGTAATCTTTATTTACGAGAGGCAATGTTTTATAAAAAACTTGATAATAAAAAAGTTGTCTGTGAATTATGTCCAAGAAATTGTATTATTGATGTTAATAAAAGGGGGTTTTGTCGAAATAGAGAAAATAGAAATGGTAAACTTTATTCAATTGTCTATGGCAAACCTTGTTCAATCGGTGAAGAGCCAATTGAGAAGGCACCTTTCTTTCACTTTCTCCCTGGTTCTTTAAGACTAACCTTAGCAACTGTTTCTTGTAACCAAAGATGTAAATATTGTCAAAACTGGCAAATCTCCCAGGCGAAATTGGAAGATGTTCCTTATTATGAGTTTTCACCCGAAGAGATAGTGAAAATGGCAAAGAAAAGGAATTTAAAAATTATCTGTTTCACTTATACTGAACCGATTGTCTTTTATGAATATATGTATGATATTGCTAAATTAGCAAAAAAAGAAGGGATAAAAACCTGTGTGGTTACTGGTGGTTATATTAATCCGGCACCTTTGGAATCCCTTTGTAAAGTGGTTGATGCGATAAAGGTTGATTTGAAAGGTTTTAATGAAGATTTTTACCAAAAGGTTTGTGGCTCCTCTTTAGAACCAGTATTAAATGCCTTAAAGATTATTAAAAAGAATGGTGTCTGGTTAGAGATTGTGAATTTGGTTGTGCCGACATTAAATGATAAGGAAGAAGAGATAAGAAAAATGTGTCAATGGATTAAAGAAAATCTTGGTGACGAAGTACCTTTACATTTTACCCGCTTTTTCCCTAATTACCAATTGACTTCTTTACCACCAACACCAATCTCTACTTTGGAGAAGGCCTATAAGATTGCTAAAGAGGTGGGTTTAAAATATGTTTATATTGGTAATGTTCCTGGCCATCCTTATGAAAATACCTATTGTCCTTATTGTGAAAAATTATTAATAAAAAGGATGGGCTTTTCGGTTTTAGAAAATAATATTGTTAATGGTAAGTGTAAATTTTGTAAAAGAACGATTCCCGGTGTTTTTAAATGAGTAAAAGTATTGTCTATTTTATTCCTTATAAAGAGAAAGAAGGAAATTTAGAAGATTTGAAAAAGAAGATTGAAAAGGTCTTTTCTTTAACTAAGTATTTAGACAATTTAAATTATGGAAGGAGATTGGCGATTAAAATCCATTTTGGGGAAGAGGGTAATAATAATTATTTAAAACCAATTTATCCCAAGATTGTGGCTTCTTTTATTGCCCAAAGGAGTGTCCAACCTTACTTGGTAGAAACCGCTACTTTGTATCGGAGCAAAAGAAATAATAAGAAAAGTCACATTGAATTGGCAAAAGAACACGGTTTTACCCTTTTTAACACCCTTTGCCCAATAGAAATTCTTGACGGTAATGCGGGAGAAGCCTATTTTGAAGTTCCCTTAAATTCCTTTCATACCAAGAAAGCAAAATTGGGTAAAAAATTACGTCCCTATCTCTATTTAATAAATCTTGCCCATTTTAAAGGACATTTGGCAACCGGTTTTGGTGGTGTTTTGAAAAATTTGGGAATGGGTTTAGCTTCTAAGGGAGGCAAATTGGATATGCATTCGGCTTCTCATCCTTATGTGAATGAAAATAAATGTATCGGTTGTGGTCTCTGTGTTGATTATTGCCCCGAAGGAGCAATTAAGATTCATCATTTACAAGCAAAAATCGGTCCCCTCTGTATTGGTTGTGGCGGTTGTTTAGCAATCTGTCCTAATCAGGCAATAGAATTTCGTTGGGACCAAAGCCCAGAAATTCTTGCCAAAAAAGTCTTTGAATATGCCAAAGCTACCCTCATTGGTCGTTATGCCCTCCATTTTAATTTTTTAATAAATATCACTCCTAATTGTGACTGCTATCCCAAAACCGAACAACCAATAAGAGAAGATATCGGTATTCTTATCTCTTTTGACCCTTTAGCGTGTGACCAAGCCGGCTTTGATTTTTTAAAAAAGGAGATAACCAAGCTTTATTCCCATTTAAACTACGATGAACTTTTTGATTTTGGAGAAAAGATTGGTTTAGGGAAAAGAGATTATGAGTTGTGTGAGATTTGAGGTTGATTTAGATTTTTTTAGCGGTCCTTTAGACCTTTTACTTTATCTTATCCAAAGGGAAGAAATTCCTTTAGAAAAAATTCCCATTGCTTATATTACTGAAAAATATTTAGCCTTTCTTACCCCTTATTTACAAAAGCCCGATTTGAAAAGTGAAGAGATAAACCGCCTTTCTGATTATCTCCTTTTAGCAGTTATTTTAATCCGTTATAAAATAAGAGCCCTTTTGAG
This sequence comes from uncultured bacterium, assembly GCA_964505415.1. Classification (GTDB taxonomy): domain Bacteria; phylum Hydrothermota; class Tepidihabitantia; order Tepidihabitantales; family DTDR01; genus DTDR01. Next base: position 6,658 of record CAZDHW010000009.1, read on the forward strand.
ATTAAAAACCCAAGAAGAAGTTAATATAAATTTAGAAGCGGAAGAAGTAAGTTATTATAAAATTAAAGAAGAATTTAACTATTATAAAAAAATTGCTGGTCTTTTAAGGGTACTGGAAGAAGAAAAATTTAAATTTTTCCCTCGGGAAGGAAATGGGATAAAAGAAACCAGCGAAGAACCGCCAACTCTTTTGGAACTATTAAAAAGTTACCAGAAACTTTGGACATCCCTTAACCATCTTCCGGGGGAAATAACTTGGGTAGAAAAACCAAAAATTAATATTGATGAAAAATTGGCGGAAATCAAAAAGAAGATAAAGGAATTTCGTTTTTTAGATTTCTACCAATTGCTAAATGATTTTAATGATCGGGAAGAGATTGTGGTAACTTTTCTTTTATTATTGGAATTAGCCCGTTTGGGCGAAATTAGGCTTATTCAGGAAGAGGTTTTTGGTAGTTTAATTATTATTGCTTTAAAATGAAGATTGAAAAGACCGGCTTTGGTTGGATAGTTATTGATGGTAAAAGATACGAAACTGATGTTTTAATATTGGCTGATAATACAATTTTAAATCGTTACGAAAATTTTACCGGTAATAATCACGAATTTAGTATTGAAGAAGCTAAAAAATTATTAAACCCGAAACCCGAAGTAATTGTTGTCGGTACTGGTCAAGGAGGAATCTTAAAGGTGAAAGAAGAGACTATTGATTTTTTAAAAAAAGAAAAAGTGAAATTGATTGCTTTGCCAACTCCCAAAGCAATTGAGATTTTTAATAAATTAAAAGAAAAGAAAGCTGCCCTTTTCCATTTAACCTGCTGATGAGAATTTATACCCTTGGTACCGCTAACCGAACAAAGGAGGAGTTTCTTAAAATTTTGGATAAATACCGAATAAAAATCATTTTTGATGTCCGCCGCTTCCCTACTTCTCATTTTGAACATTTTAAAAGAGAGAATTTAATAAAAATATGTGAGGAAAATAAAATTACTTATGCTTATTTAGGAAACGAACTTGGAGGTTTTCGCAAAGGGGGTTATTTAAAATGGACGGAAACCCAAACTTTTAAAAAGGGGATTGAAATTATTTATAAGCAGGCTTCTTATTTACCCGCAGTGATTCTCTGCCGAGAAAAATATCCCCTTTACTGCCACCGTCGCTATATTGCTGATAATTTAAGTAAAATGTCGGTAGAAGTAATTCACATTATTTCGGAAGAAAAAACCATTAATCATAAGGAGTTAAATTATGAAAGACCTCATAAAAGAAATAAATGAGTTAAAGAAGAAAAAAGAAGCAGTTATTTTAGTTCATAACTATCAAAGACCAGAGATTTATGAAGTTGCTGATTTCATTGGTGATTCCTTAGATTTGTCATTAAAAGCAAAGGAGACCAAGGCAAAATTGATTGTTTTTTGTGGTGTCCATTTTATGGCGGAAACTGCCAAGATTTTAAATCCCCAAGCCAAAGTAATTATTCCCGATATCAATGCCCGTTGTCCAATGGCGGATATGGTTGATAAAGAAAAATTGACAATTAAATTAGCAAGTTTACCACCGGTTTATGTGGTTAGTTATGTGAATACTACTGCGGAAGTGAAAGCCCTTTCTTATATCTGTTGCACTTCGGCAAATGTGGTGAAAATTATCAGCCAAATTCCCGAAGATAAACCAATTCTCTTTGTTCCTGATAAAAACCTGGCCGATTATGCTAAAAAAAAGACTGGTAGAAAAGATATTATTCCTTGGGATGGTTTTTGTTATGTCCATTACTTATATTTTAAGCCTGAAGATATTATCCAAAAGAGAAAGGAAGCGCCTAATGCGAAAATCATTGCCCATCCCGAATGTTTACCCGAAGTTTGTGAAATGGCTGATTTTGTTGCTTCTACTTCCGGAATGGTAAAATTATCAAGTCTTTTTGAAGAGGTAATTTTAGCAACGGAAGTTGGCTTGTGTGAAAGGATAAGAAGGGAATATAAAAATAAAAAATGTTTGCCTTTGAAAGAGAGTGCCATTTGTAGTAATATGAAAAAAATTACTTTGGAAAAGGTTTTAAAAGCCTTAGAGGAAGAAGTTTACGAAATTGTTATTGAGCAAGAGATAAGAGAAAAGGCTCACTTAGCTTTAAATAGAATGCTTACTTTATAAGCAAAAATAAAAAAATTTTTTTAAAATTTTTTATCAGTCAATAAGAAAGTTATTATTCCAAAGATAAGAAAAATTATATTAGGTAGCCAGTTTGCCCAAAAAGGAGATAAAAGATTTACTTCACCCATTGCGTAAGTAATTTGCAAAAAACCCCAATATAAAAAAGAGATTAATAGCCCAATACCTAAACCAAGCATTACTGTCCCTTTCTTTAAATGAAGCACGATACCAAAAGATAAAATAGTAACAATAATAATAATAACGGGATAAGCAAAACGACGGTGAAAATTTACCATTTCTTTATCCATTTTAAAACCGGCTTTCCTAAATTTTTTTATTTGGGAATACAATTCTAAAAAATTCATCATCTCCGCTTCTTTCATTTCCGCAAAAAGGTCTTCCGGTTTTTCTTTTAAAAAATCAAAAATAAGAGAATCATAATAAGCAAAATTATGTTCTCCTTCTAAAAAATCATAAAAATAGACTTTATAACCAATCCATTTATTATTTTTATAATAAGCAATTTTGCCATCATAACGGTATTTTAAGCCCTTTTTTAAATCTAAAAGGGCAAGGGAAAAGTCTTTCATTATGTTGGGTAAAATTAATTCTTTAATATAATAAACTACATTATTTTCACCAAGATAATAAATATTGCTTTTACTTTTTTCGTCGGCGCCTCTCTTTTGTTTTTCAATCCTTTCTTTTTTCAATTTTTCTAAACTTATTTTGCCTTTTATCTCAATAACCTCCTGATTAAAAAAGAGAAAAAGAAAGAAGAGAAGAGAAAGGAAAAAGGGAATTTTAAAAAGGGATTGCGAAGCTATTCCCATAGTTTTTAATATTCTTAACTCGTTAAACCGAATCGCCTGCCCAAAAACAAAGAATATTGCCAAAATCAGTGCCGGGCTTAAAAGCAGACTAATAACACTGGGAAAGGTATAAAGATAATAGAATAGGATATCTAAATAACTTGCCTGGTATTGAACAAAATAAGAAAGGGACTCAAAAAAATCAATTAGGAGATAAATTACTGCTAAGGAAAAAAAAGCCAAAAGGGTGTACTTCAGAATTTCTTTTAAATAAAAACGATAGATAATTTTCATTCCCTTATTTTCTTTAAAAGAAAATATAAGGAAAAAGGAAGATTAATTATCGTTGGCAACCACATGCCTAAAAAAGCCAAAACTTTTCCCCGCAATACCAGTTCTTCAAAAAGTAAAAGGAGAATATAATAAAAAGCAAAATAAACCAAACCCAAAATAAAACTAATACCGATACTTCCTCTTTTTATGACTAACCCAACAGCAATACCAAAAAGTAAAAAAGAGATATTAGCTAAAGCCAAAGCAGTCTTTTTGTGAAATTCCAAATTAAACCTTTCTCTTTCTTTAATCTTGTACCTTAACTTTGTCTCTTCTTCTTTAATTCGGGCTAACTTAATCTCTTTAGCCATATCCTTATTTTTTAATTCTTTTATCCTTTTTTTAAAATCCTTTATCTCTTTCTCAATTTCTCTTATGTTTTTAAATAATTGTAATAAATTCATCTCGCGGATTGAGCGATAACTCCTTTCTCGTCTTACCAATTCATCTTCATAGGGAATATTAATGGTATCTTCTTCAAATTTTAGCTGTCGGTACCTTCCTTCTTTTTCCAATTGATGGGCTTCGCCATTTTTTAAAACAAAGGTAAAATAATTTTCTCTTTCCCGTTCTTTTAAAATTCCTTCTTTGGCAAAAATAAATAGCGGTGTAATTTCGCTTTCTTTTTTAAAAATTAAGATATCTTTCATTTTACCGGTCTTTTCGTTTAAAGAACCGATATAAATCACATAGGGTGAGAAATCTTCAAAAAAAATTCCTTCCCGAATTTTTAGCTGGGGTTTTTTCCGAGCCAAATCTAAAAGAAGGTTTCTGATTCGGAACTCCGATTCCGGCCAGAGGAAGTTATTGAAGCAAAACATAAAAAATGTCAAAAATAAAGTTAAAAAAATCGGTGGTATAATAATTTTATTAATATTTATTCCTAAAACTTTGAGAGCAATTATTTCGTTATCATGGGAAAGGCGACCAAAGGTGGTTATCCCCGCAATCAAAGTGGCAACCGGTAAAATGTAGGCTAAGACATAAGGCAAAGAATAAAAGGCAATTTCGGAAACGATTGTTAACTTCACACCCTTTTTAATCAAAAGGTCAGCCAAAATAAACATTCTATCCATCAACATAATGAAAGTAAGGACGACGACCGAAAAAATTAATGGGAAAAGAAATTCTTTAATAACGGCTTTTTTAATTTTCATCACTATCCAATACTTCCCAGATGGTTCCGCCGCCAAAAACAATTTCATTATTCAAATCGTAAAAGACCGCCTTTTGTCCCGGAGTGATTGCCCATTGCGGAGAAGTAAATTCGCAAAGTAAAAGGTCATCTTTAAAAGAACTTATCTTTATTTCGCTCGGTGTATGGACATTTCTTATTTGACATAAAAATTTTTTACCTTCAAAATCTTTTATCTTTAAAACCTCTTTTTTGACTAAAAATTTTTTCTTATAAACTAATGCTTCTTTCCCAACATAAATGGCATTCTTTTCTTTATCAATCTTTACCACATAAAGTCTTTCTTGGTAAGGAATTTTCAAACCCCGCCGCTGACCAATTGTGTAATAAAAAAGACCTTTATGAGTTCCTAAGAGGGTTATTTTGCCATCTTCTATTAAATAGATAGGACCTTCTTTCTTTAAATCGGGTTTATCCAAAATCTTTAAAATAAAATCGCCATATTTCTTTTCGGGAATAAAACAGATTTCTTGACTCTTTTTCTTTTCGGCAACGGGCAAAGAAATCTTTTTAGCAATTTCTCTCACTTCCCTTTTACTTTTTTCTCCCAAAGGAAATATCGTCTTTTCTAAAATTTCGTTAGTCAAAGAATAAAGAAAATAGGTTTGGTCATCTTCTTTACTTTTTGCTCTTTTTAAAAAATAGTCTTCACCAATTTTTACAATTTGGGCATAATGACCGGTAGCAATAAATTGGGCGGAAACTTTTTTAGCGAAATCTAAAAGAAAAGGAAATTTAAAATACCGATTACATTCACAGCAAGGGTTAGGAGTAAAACCGGAAAGATAATTTTTAATAAAATCTTGGATAATTAGTTCGTAAAATTTTTCTCGGAGGTCTAAGAGATAATGGGGAATCTTTAATTTTTCCGCGGAAATTTGGGCATCCCTAATGGCGTAATAGCCACAACAGATTTTTTCATTTTTGATTAAAGAATACTTATCCCAAATTTGAAAGGTGACACCAATTACGGAATAGCCCGCCTCTTTTAAAAGATAAGCAGCGGTTGTTGAGTCGACACCGCCGCTCATCGCCACCACTACCTTCTTTTCCATTTTTTAATGCGCAGGGATGCGTGAACCTTACTAACCACATCTTCCGGCAATTCATAGTGGGCTAAACTTCTTAACTCATAAATTATTCGCCTTATGGTTCTGATTAACCTTGTGCATTCGCGACAAACGAGACGGTGTTTTTCCAATTCAATTAAAATTTCGGAAGGCAAATCTTCATCTAAATATTCAACTAAATATTTTTTAAAAACCTCACAATTATATTCTATTTTTTTTCTCATGTTTTTATTAAATGTTTAAGTTTTTCTCGCAAAAATAGTCTTCCCCGATGGAGTCGTGATTTAACCGCCGAAACGGAAATCTTCAAAATATCGGCCACTTCCTTATTGGAAAGTCCTTCAACATCTCTTAAAAAAACCACCGAACGGTAAGCTTCCGGAAGTTCGGCCAAAGCCTTTTGGACAGTTTCTTGTATCTGTTTTCGCTCGTAAATAACTTCTGGGTTTTGAGTCTCATCAGGAATTTCTTGGGGAATCTCTTCGTGTTGGGGAATTCCTTCATCTAAAGAAACAACTTTATTTTCTTTTGCCCGTTTTTTTAACTTTCTTAAAGCAACATTGACGGCAATCCGATAAAGCCAAGTATAAAAACTTGACCTTTCTTCAAACTTCTTTAAAAACCGATAGGCCCGAATTAAGGTCTCTTGTAAAACTTCTGCGGCATCTTCTTCATTATTTAAAAACCGATAAGCTAAATTATAAATCTTTTTTTCATAGCGACTGATTAACATCTCAAAGGCTTCATCATTCCCTTCCTTTGCCCGTTTTATCAGTTCGCTTTCGGTTAACGGTAAGGATTTAAGTTCTTCTTTGGGTTTAATTAAACTCTTCATCTACTTTATTTTTTTGCCTTTACCTTTCCCGGGAGTATTGTCAAAGATTTCAATAACATAATAAATAACGGCTATTGATTTCCTTGGCGACTCGCCGTGAAAATAATCGTGAATAAGATTGGCATACTCCCAGACATCTTTTTCATACTCAGTAAGATAAGGATTATTGGGATGTAAAAGGTGGGCTAAACATTTTATCTTATAAGAAGGAATATCTAAAAAGACAATCGCACAAGCGGGGTTAACCATTTGGTTAAGAAAGGTTTGGGTATAAAAATTTTTATCGGTATAAAGTTCTAAAGAAATCTGTCTTGTTAAATCAAAAACTTCTTTACCATTTTTGTATAAACTCTCCAAAATGCTTACTTTTTTTTCAAAAGAATCGTTAAAAGTTGTTTTTAAAAGATTAATAACTTCTTTTATCTTCTCTTTTTTGGGCAAAAACCCCATCCCTTTTACCGCCACATTTATTTTAAATCGGGAATCTTCCCTTTGGGCACCATAAGTAGCTACCATTCCGTTATGAGGTCCAGCCCAATCAGGTGCCTCTTTTTTCTTTATCTTCTCAATCATCAATAATCTTCTTTGAAAGTTCCATTCCAAAAACTCTTCGGGTAATTCTATTAATTTAAAATCTTGCCAGCGACCATCAACTTTCGCCCGAATAACTCCTTTTTCAATGTCTTTAGTATCGATCGTATTTTGAATAAAATAATCCTTATTTTGGTAAAAATCGTATTTTTTATAAGCTTTTAAAATTAAAGGAGTAAAAAGAAGTATGAATAAAAAAAGCTCTTTCATTTTTCCTCCTTAATTATCTCTTTTATTTTTGGCAAATACTCTTCTTTTTTTAATAAAGACTTTTGGAAAAGTTTTAAACTTAATAGGGTTAAAATAAGAAAGGAAAAAGTTAATAAAAGGGCATAGGCTTCTTTTTTAAAAAAGAAAAAGCCAAAAAGCAGCCCCAAAAATATTCCTAAAATTGGTAGCCCAAAAAGAAAAAGAAAGATAACACTTCTTTTTTGGGGAAAGTCAATCGCCACCAAATCACCAATCTGGGCGTTTACCGAATTTACAACCTCCAATTCCCTTTCTTCATTTTTGGCAAAGAGACCACAACCGCCCTTTTGACCGCAGCCGCTGCATTGGGGATTAATTTTAATCTTCACAATCGCCCTTTTATCTTTTAATTCCTTTACATAGCCATAAAAACATTCCATCAAATAATTTTAATAATTGGCAATATTTAAATCAAGAATTATCAACCAATTACTTGATTTTTTTAATTTTCTTTATAGCATAAAAGTATGGCTTTACTTTTATTCAAAGCCCTTTTATTGGGATTGGCTACTGGCTATTTCTGTCTTGGCTATTGTCTACCAACAATTTTGCCTTATTTTTTATCAACCGACAACTTTAAAAAAAACTTAAAAAATCTTTTGTTTTTTCTTTTCGGTAGGCTTTTTGGTTATCTCTCTTTTGGTTTCTTCTTTGCCCTTTTGGGAAAATCTTTGGTAAAATTATCAACTTTTCATAATCTGATTTTGCCTCTTCTTTATATCTGTTTATCAATTTTACTTTTTTTATATGGCTTTTTCCTCTCTTTTCCCCATTTTTCCCTTTGCCAAATTTTTAAAAATAAATTAACCCTAAACCTTTCACTTTTTTTCATTGGTTTAATTATGGGAATAAATATCTGCCCACCTTTCTTAATTTCTATTCTCAATGTGATCGAAACGGCTGACATCTTAAAAGGTCTTCTATATTTCTTTTTCTTTTTCTTAGCAACTACCATTTATTTCTTTCCTTTTGCTTTTCTTTCTTTTTTAACGCAATACAAAATAACCAAAATTATTGGCAAAATAAGTGCCTTTCTTGCCGGGGGTTATTTTCTCTATCAAGGAATATTGACATTTATTTATCGTTAAGATATAATTTGGGTTATGAATAAAGAAATAAGAAATCTGTTAGACACTATCCTTTGTCCGGGTTGAGCTTCAAAATTTAATCAGACGCAGTTAGCGTCGGTTTTGAGCAAATTGCCCCGGATAAAGGATAAAAGAATACTTGTTGGTTTTAATACCGCCGACGATGCCGGTGTTTTTCAAATTAGTAAAAATAAGGCAATTGTTCAAACGGTGGATGTCTTTGCTCCGACTATTGATGACCCCTATCTTTTTGGCGAGATTGCGGCTTGTAATTCTTTAAGTGACATTTATGCTATGGGTGGTAAACCTTTATTAGCAATGAATGTTGTTGGTTTTCACCCGAAATATCCCTTAGATTGGTTTAGTAAAATGCTTTTGGGCGCTTTTAAAAAGACAAAAGAAGCAAAGACCTTTATTGTCGGCGGTCATACTTTTGTTTCCGAACAGGTAATGTTCGGTTTAGCGGTAACTGGTTTTATCAATCCTAAAAAGATTATCACTAATGCTAAAGCGCGTCCAAATGATTATTTGGTTTTAACTAAACCATTAGGGGTAGAAATCTTTTCTTATGCCCTATTAAAAAAGCTTGATATTCCTAATAAATTATATAAAGAAGCAGTGAAGTCAATGACCACCCTCAATGATAAGGCATCAGCAATAATGGTAAAGATTGGCGTTAATGCTGCTACCGATATTACCGGTTTTGGTTTGATTGGTCATTTAGCAGAAATGATCAGTGCCAGTAAAGTGGGAGCAGAAATTTACGCTTCTTCTTTACCAGTTTTACCAGAAGTTCTTTCTTTGATTAAAAATGGGGTGATTGGTGCCGGTTACGGAATGAATTACGCATCTTTTGCTAATCAGGTAATTTTTGAAAAAGATGTTAGTGAAGAATATCAGATATTAGTATTTAGTTCGGAAACTTCTGGTGGGCTTTTAATCTCTGTACCCGAAAAAAAATTGGCAAAATTACAAAAAGAATTAAAAAGGAATAGAATTATTAGTAAAGTAATCGGTAGAATTGTTAAAGACCATCCTGCTACTATTATTGTTAGAAAGTAGTTTAAAAGAGGCTTTATTTTATAAAAAATTAGAAAATAACCAGGTTCAGTGTCAATTATGTTTTCGGCAATGTGTTATTTTAGAAAATAAAAGGGGATTTTGCCGGGTAAGGGAAAATAGAAAAGGAAAACTTTATAGTTTAGTTTATAACCATCCGCAAGCAATCCAAATCGACCCCATTGAAAAAGAACCGTTGTACCATTTTCTTCCCGGGACCGAAATCTTGGGCATCGGTACTGTTGGTTGTAATTTTGTTTGCCACCATTGCCATAATTGGCATCTTTCCCAAGCAACTTTTAAAAAAGAAGAGAGCTATTTCATCACGCCCAAAGAGATTATTGAAATGGCAAAAAGAAAAAATATAAAAACTATCTCTTTTACTTATAACGAACCAACAGTTTTTTATGAATATATTTTAGCTATTGCCCAAGAGGCCAAAAAGAATAATATCAATATTATCTGGCATTCTAACGGTGCTATCAATCAAGAACCCCTTTTAGCCCTTTTAGAATATACCGATGGCGTAACAATTGATTTCAAAGGTATTACTAACGAAATCTTAGCCAAAATGTCGCAGGCGAAAGTTGATAATACTTTAAAAACTTTAAAAACCATTAAGGAAAAGGGAAAATGGTTAGAAATTGTTAATCTTATTATTCCGACAATAAATGATAGTGAAGAAGATATAAGAAAATTATGTTTATGGATAAAAGAAAATTTAGGAACTGACATCCCTCTCCACTTTACCCGCTATTTTCCTAATTATAAATTAACCATACCTCCAACCCCCATTTCCACTTTAGAAAAAGCCTATAAGATTGCTAAGGAGGTGGGCTTGAAATATGTTTATCTTGGTAATGTTCCTGGTCATAAATATAATTCCACTTATTGCCCCAAATGTAACAAAAGATTAATCCAGAGATTCCATTTTACTATTTTAGAAAACAAGATTAAAAATGGTAAATGTCCTTTCTGCCAAGAAAAAATTCCTGGTAGATGGCAATAACTAAAAAATTATTTCTCTTTATCTTTATTACCGGCTTTTCCGGTATTGTCGCCCAATTACTTTTCCTTAGAGAAATGCTCGTTATCTATTACGGCAACGAATTTACTTTGGGAATAATCTTGGCAAACTGGCTAATTAGTGAAGCCCTTGGTAGTTTTTATTTGGGAAGAAGGATAAAAAGTTATAATCTTTTAATAATTATCTTTATCTTCTCCCTTTTTTTCTCCTTTATTATTTTGAGGAATATCAAAAATATTTTAAACTTACCCTTTGGTCAGGTTATTCCCCTCCACCTTATTTTTTTATCATCTTTTTTTATTCTCCTGCCGATAAGTATTTCCCATGGTGCCTTATTTACCAATTTTGCTTCCCATCTAAGTTCCTTTTTAAAAAAAGGTATTTCTTTAACCTATTTTTACGAAACTCTTGGTACCCTTTTTGGGGGTCTTTTTTTCACCATTTTTTTGATAAAATATCTTACTCCCTTAAAAATAATCGCCTTAATTATCTTTTTAAATCTTCTTATCCTTTTTCTCTCTTTTAAAAAATACTGGCAATTATTTCCCTTTCTTTTTTTCTATTTTTTCTTTCTTTTTAACTTAAAAAAAGCTGAAGTGAATACTATTAAAGCTCTTTGGCAAAACCGCAATGTGATTTATTATCACAATTCAATTTATGGTAATATTACCGTTTTAAAAGATGAAGAACAGTATACCCTTTTTCACAATGGCGTACCAATTATTGTCTCACCCCTTCCCTTTATCCAATCTTTGCAAGATTTTATCCATCTTCCTTTACTTTTATATCAAAAGATAAATAACAAAAACCTCAAAATCCTTTTTATCAGCGGTGGGATTGGTGGCAATCTTAATGAGTTAAAAAGATATGAAGATTTGGAGATTGACTATTTGGAAATTGACCCGGAGATTTTTAAAGTCTTAAAAAAGTTAAAAAGTCCCTTAATTGAAAAGGAGCTTAATATTAAAAAACTAAAGATTTATCATTTAGATGCCCGTTATTTCTTAAGAAAGTTTAACAAAGAATACGATTTGATTTATCTTGGCTTAAAAGAGATTTCCGATTTAACCCTTGCCCGTTTATTTACCAAGGAATTTTTCTTACTTTTAAAAAGGCGATTAAAAAAAGATGGCTTCTTTATCTTCTCTTTGCCTGGTTCTTTAACCTATTTGCCCCAAGAATTAAAATTAATAAATAAAACCCTTTTAAACACCTTAAAAAAAGTTTTTAACTATGTTTTAATCATTCCTGGTGATGAATATAACATCTTTATCAGTAGTGATAATGAAATTTTAAATAATGAAAATCTTTTAGCAACTATTGCTGATGGCTTAAAATATCTAAAAGATAAAAACGATTTGATTATCAATGAAAACTATTTACGATTAAGACTAAAAGAAAATTATTTTCTTTTTCTTTCTCAATCCTTAGCTAATATTAAAGGAAAAATAAATACCGATTTCTCTCCCATAGCCCTTTATTATTTTCTTTCTTATTTTAATTCCCATTTTTCCCTTTTCCTTTCCCAATTTTTTCTTTCCTTAGAAAAAATCCGCTTTTCCTATCTTCTTTTCTTTTTAATAGTCCCTTTTGTTTTTCTCCTTTTAAAAAGAGATAAGAAAAAAGGTCTCGCCTTTCTTATTTTTACTACCGGCTTCTATTCCCTACTCACTTCTTTAATTATCTCTTTTGCTTTCCAGATTGCTTATGGCTATCTTTATTACCAGATTGGTTTTTTAACAACTGCTTTAATGGCTGGTTTTGCCTTGGGAAGTTATTTCGGGAAAGAAAGGAAAAATAACTATTTATGGCTAATTATTTTTGAGTTGCTTTTAATTCTCTTCTCTTTATTTTTACTTTTCCAAATGAAAATCGTCTATCATCTTTCTCCCTTTTATTTTATCTTCTTTTCTTTTCTGGCTGGTTTCCTTGGCGGTGCGGAATTTCCCCTGGCAAGTGAATTATATGAAGAAGAAGATAAAAGTAAGGTTGCCGGCACTTTATATACTGGTGATTTATTAGGTGGTTTTCTTTCGGGAATATTAGGTAGCAGTTTTTTAATCCCCCTTTTAGGAATTCAGCAAAGTTTAATATTCCTTATTTTTTTAAAGATAACAAGTGGGCTTATTCTTCTCTTCAGTCAAAGAGCCTAAATTATTTATCTTTTCTACTAATTCTTCCAAAGCAAAGGGTTTTTCTAAATAATCTTCTATCCCCAAATTTTTAAGTTCCGCTTTCTTTTCTTGGGGGATATAGGCAGAAATAAAGATAATTTTTATTTCTTTTTTATTTTCCTTAAGTCTTTTATAAACCTCTATGCCATCAATACCGGGCATAAGGATATCCATAATTACCAATTGAAAATTCCCGTTTTCCAATTTTTCTAACGCCAAAAAGCCATTTTCCGCATATTCAACCGAAAAACCGTTTATTTCTAAGAAACTTTTTAAAGTAAAACCTAATTGGTAATCGTCATCAACCAAAAGGATTTTTATCTTATTCATATTTTTCAAAAGTTATTACTGCTTTCGTTCCTTTTCCTTCTTCCGAAAAGATTTCAATCTTACTATCGTTTAATTCCAAAAGATATTTTGCTAAAAAAAGACCCAAACCTATTCCCTTCTCTTTAGTCGTGTAAAAGGGCTCAAAAATCTTTTTTAAATCCCTCTTCTTAATTCCGCCACCATTATCAGTAATAATCAATCTCAGCTTACCATTATTAACTTCATAATTAACTGTTATCTCACCTTTCGCTTTTATACTCTCAACACTATTTTTAATAATATTATTTAAGGCATGCTTCAACTGTCTTCTATTCCCATAAATCTTTATTTGCTCATCCAAAAGATTATTAAACTTAATATTATTATTCACCATAACTTCTCTTTTTATTTCTTCTATTAAATCTTTCAATAAAATAACATCTTTCTCAGCTTTCTCACCCTTAGAAATCTTCAAAAAGGTATCAATAGTTGCTCTCATACTATCAACCGCCTTACCCATTATCTCCAAATAAACATTTCTTTTATCTTCTTCTTTTATCGCCTTCAAAAGATAAAGACAATTGCTTATAGTTGCCAAAGGGTTTTTCAGTTCGTGGATAATAAATCCCATCAGCTTACCAAAAAAGAGAAATTGCCTATTCTTTTCTTCTGCTATTTTTCTTTTAACTTCTTTAAAGAATAAGAAAATTAAAAGAAAGTTAATAAAGATTATCAAAAACCAAAGTGGTTTAAGATATCTTCCCGTTCGTTGGTAAATATTATTTTTGGCTTTTTTCAATTCTAAATAAAAAATCGGGTTATTATTATAATCTTTTAAGGAGATAAAATTTTCTTTTGGCAATTCCTTACTTAAAATAAAATCAGTCTTGGTGGCTTCTTTTATTAAAGGAAAACTTTTTTCTAATATTCTCCCCACCAAAATAAAACCAGCATATTCTCCTTCTTGATTAAAATCCTCACTCCGATTGATCAAAGAGCCGGCAACATTTAAAATCTTATTATCACTACTTCTTACAAAAAAGCAAAGATTTTTCTTATTTTTCAGTTTATCTAATATTGGCTGAAAATCAAAAGTTAAAGGTTGGGTTTGGTGATACAATTGACCATCTTTATCAAAGATATAGGCAAAATCTAATTTTACTACTTTTATCCAATTATCAATATTATCCCTAAACCATTCTTCATCTTTTTTATCTCTTTTGACTTGCTCAAACAATTCACTCCAAACACCCAATTCCAACACCTGATTTAACAAATTCTCCTTCTTACTTTCTAAAAAATATTCCAATCTCTCCAGTGAATACTTCTCTTCCATTTTTTCTGTATCTCTTATTGCCTTTTTTAAAATTAAAAAATTATAATGGCTAAAAAAGATAAATAAGAAAATCAAACCGAAGATACAAATTTTAATTTTATCAAAAAATAAAAAGATTTTTAGCCTTTTCATACCTCCTTCCCTCTTTAATAATTATAATAAAAATTTTTCAATTTGTCAACATAATTTTTCCTATTTAATTAAGAGATTTTTCGCCGTGAGCCCAGATTGCCAATGTTAATAATAAGCGAGAAGATAATGGTTTCCATCTAAGCCTTGGAAGTGGTAATAAAAAATTGCGGGAGAATAAATTTATAAATAATGTCAATGGTGCTAATAATGATTGAAAATAATGGAATTTTTATTTATCCTTTAAAAGGACTATTACCAAAAAAGGAAGGTAGGCATTCCCTGAATGGTGGGGGTATTAAAAGGGATGTTTTTTTATTTTTTTAAATTCTTTGGCAATTGACTAAATAAAGCTTGTTAATATTTAAACATCAAAGATAACGGTCGCTTTATAAATATCTTCTTTTTTTATTGAAAAAAGATGATAGGTTGGGGTTTTTAATTCAATTTTTATTGGGTGGCGCTCTTTATCAAATTTTTCTCCCAACAAAACTCCTTTCAAAGCGGTATAACTATTTTCAATCTTTAAATCTTTTATATTTTTGGCTAAAAAATGTTCAGTAGAAAAGATAAAGATAAGCTCCCGTAAAAAATTCATAAATAAATCTTCTAAATCTTCACCAAAAACTTCAATCTCTTTTTCCATTTTTATTTCTACTTTTTCAATATCTGTTAGATTATCAGTGACACAGTATAAGGCATTGGAAAAAAGTTCTTCAATTGTTTTGCCATAAATCTCAACGCCCAAATCGGAAGTGTGGGGGATTAATTTATATCTCATAATTTTTATAGATTTTTGCTAATTGGTAATAATGCTCACTGGCCTTTTTTATCATTTGGATATCTTTCTCGCTTAACTCCCTTTTTATCTCTGCCGGAATACCAGCAACCAAGGTATTTTCGGGAACAACAAAATTTTCTTTAACCACACTCCCAGCAGCAACAATCACATTTTTATTTATTACCGCACCATTAAGAATAATTGCGCCCATACCAATCATCACATAATCATTGATCTTACAACCATGAATTATCGCCCGATGACCAACCGTTACATAATTGCCAATCTCTAAAAGAAAACTTTTATCAGTATGGACAACTACATAATCTTGTAAATTGGTATATTCACCAATTTTTATTTTTTCTGTATCACCCCTTATTATAGTGCCAAACCAAACACTGCTTCCTTTGCCAATCTCCACATCGCCAATAATTATTGCTCCTTTACTTATATAAACCGAATCATCAATCTTTGGTTTTTTATTTAAAAACTCTTTTATCATCTATAAAAAATAATAAAAAAATATTTTTTTTCAATACTACCAAAAAACCCTGTCTCAATTTTTTAAGTTATTGATATTTTATAACTTATAAAATTTTTTGATTAGTTTTTATAAACTGTCGCATCACCCTTTCTTTTTTCTTCTGTTTTTCCTTCTTTCACTTTTATCTAAATCTTTTATTTTCAATAACTTATTTTATTTAAAAATTATTAAAATGGCATAGGTTTTTAATTATTAATCTAATAAGGGTGCTATGGCTATTAATGGGAAATTGAATTTAAAGAGATTTCTTATTTGCGAAAGCCTTTTTATTTCTGCTGGTTTGATGACTATGGGATTATTGTTAAGTAAATTTTTAGGTTTTTTAAGAGAAATTCTTATTGCTAAGGTCTTTGGCGTTTCTTATTTATGTGATGCCTATTTGGTAGCGATTCTTTTTCCAATTTCCATAATGGGAGCTGTAAGCCAGTCAATGGGGGTTTCTTTAATTCCTTTATTCTCTAAAAAGGATTTTTCTAAATACCATTTATCACTTTTTATTATTTCTTTATTCTCTTTATTTTTCTCTTTTTTAGTTTTTCTTTTTCCGCAATTAGTAATCAATGTTATTGGTCAAGGATTTCCGATTACAGTAAAAGAGCAAGCAAAGATTCTTTTGAGAAATATGGCACCAGCAGTATTTTTTATTGGCATTTCCGGATTTTTGAATGCCTTCTCCTATGTAAATAAAAATTATTTCTTTCCAGCGCTCTCGGGAATTTTATATAATAGCGGTCTAATTTTGGGAATAGTTTATCTTTACAAACTATTTTCTCTTTCCGGATTGGCTTTTTCGGTTAATCTGGCTTCTTTTCTTTATATTTTACTTCCTTTAACTTTCTTTTTAAAAAGAGAAAAAGCCATAAGAAATTTAAATATTGCCAAAGAAGAAGCCTTATATTTTTTGAAATTTTTATTTTTAAGTTTTCTTCCCTATCTTTTGGTAAGTTCGGTTTCCCAAATCAATGTGGCAATTGACCGAGCGATTGCTTCTTTCTTGGAAGAAGGTAGTATTTCCGCACTCAATTTTGCTTACAAAATTATTGAGTTGCCTTTAGGTATTTTTGGCTTTGCCTTTGCTACGGTCTTAATGCCCTATTTTTCCGAAAAGTTTTATAACGGTGAAAAAGAACAGATGATTAAGCAGGCCAACAATTTCCTTTTCTTTTTATCTTTAATTATTTTGCCGATAACCTTGGCTTTTATTTTGTTAAATGAAGAGATAATAAGAATTGTCTATTTTCGTGGTGCCTTCAACGAAAAAGCTTTAATAATGACTAAAGAAGCTCTTAGCTTTTATTCCTTAGGTTTATTGGCTTATTGTGCTAACTTAATTCTTATCCGCTTGTTCTGGTCAATGGGAGAGATAAAATTGCCAATAATTATCAGTACCATTGCGGTATTATTAAATCTTATTTTAGACCTAATTTTGGCAAAATTCCTTTCTTATAAAGGCTTGGCATTAGCAACTTCTTTAAGTGGTATTTTCCGTTTTTTACTTTTTGCTTTTTGCCTTTCTTATTATTTTCAATTCCGGCTAAGATTAGTAAATTGGAAAGAAATTTTTAATGGTAAATATGATGGTTAAAAGAAATGCCCTCAATTTCTTTTTGATTATCTTCTTTTTCTTTATTTCCTTTTTATTTTTCTTTATTACCCAAAAATATAACTTCCAAATTTCTTTACTTATCTTTCTTTTGCCTTTCTTTTTACTCTTTATCTTTTTATACCCAGAAATCGGCTTAAATTTCATTTTAAACGAACCCCTTCTTTATTTTATCTTACCCATTTTGCCAATTGCTGAAGGTTTTAGAAGAGCATCATTCACCCTCTTTATCTTTTTCCTTTTATTAATTGCTTTTATCTACCAGATAGTGAAAAATCCAAAGGTTATTCACCATTTTATTTCTCAACTTAAAAAACCCCTATTTATCTTACTGGCGATAATTGGTCTCTGTCTTTTTATCAGCGTAAGTAGATTGCCTTTAGCTTTTTTGGAATACGGCTATGTAAAATTCTTTTCTTTTCTTTTGCTTGCCTTTTTGCCTTCTTTGGCACTTCTCTTTTTAGGCAACGAAGAAAAAAGATTAAAAAGATTTATTTTCGCTTTTGCCTTTTTTACTTTCCTCTTTTTTGTTTATGCCAATTTTTTGATTATGAAAGAAGGAATTGAAAATTTTTTGGAAAAAGAAATTATTCCTTATCGTTTAGGCTTTTCTTTAAGTTGCGTTGTCTTTGGTCGCTGGGCAGGAATTGGTGTTTTATTAGCTTTTCTTTTATTTATCACTACCAGAAACAAACTTGTTAAAATAATTGTCCTTCTTTTACTTCCGGTTCTTTTATATCTTTTACTCTTATCTGCAACCCGGGGAGCAATTTTGGCTTTGGCAATTACCCTTTTTACTTTCTTCTTTTTGAGATTGAAGAATTTTAAAGAAAAGATTGCCCTTATCCTTCTCTTTATCTTTCTTTTCTTTATCTTCTATTCTTTAATCCCTTCAATTATCAGAGAACGATTAACCTATTTTGAAGATGAAAGTGCTCTTAATCGTTTAGAATTTATTGGCCTGGCATTTCAAAACTTTTTCTCTTCGCCATTATTAGGCAAAGGTTTAGGGACTTTTCCTTATTATAATTACCATTCGCTCTATCCCCACAATATCTTTGCCGAATTTGCTTGTGAGACCGGTTTCTTAGGTCTTATTCCTTTTTTACTTTTTATCTTCTTTGCTTTTAAAGAGATGTTTAAAAGATTAAAAGTAAAAGAAATTACTTCCCTCTTCCCGGCTTTTCTTTTTCTTTATCTTTTTGTCTCCAGTCAATTTTCTTTTGATATTGGTAATAATTCTCTTTTATTTTTTGCTGGTATTTTTTTGAGTTTAAAGGAAGAAAAAAATGAAAAATAGATTCTTATTACTTGCCGATATCAATTTGGCGACCTTTGAAGGTTCTACCGCCCATTTTTTAGGAGTTTTAACTGGCTTTAAGAAATTAAAACTTTCACCAATAGTTCTATTGCCTAAACCTTATCCCCCATTAAATGCCCTTCTCAAAAAGAATTTGGAAGAAATCCAAATCCATTTTTATCCTTCTTTTGGTGATTATTCTTCTTTTATGAGCAAATTACGCTATTTTTTAAGCCTTATTTATTTCTTAAGAATATTAATAAAAAATAAACCAAATATTATCTATTGCCGTTTTATGCCGTTATTCCTTTTCCATTTAGTAATTGCTAAGATTTTAAAAAAGAAAATAATCTTAGAAGTTAATAATACCCCTACCGATTTTTCTTATCGGCGCAATTTTGGCTCTTTTCTTAATAAATTAATTCCGCTATTTTACCTTTTAAGTGGAAAAATCGCTGATAAATTAATCGTTGTTGCCAGTGGTATGAGAAAGGACTTAATAAATTTGGGAATTGATAAAAGAAAAATTGCTCTTATTCCTAACGGTACTAATCCTGAAATCTTTAAACCCCAGAAGTCGGTAATAAAGAAGAACTTTTATGTTGGTTTTCTTTCTAAAATTGATAACTACCACGATTTTGAAAAGATAATTACTCTCAGTGAAGTCTTAAAAGAAGAAAAAGAAATCAAATTTCTTATCATTGGTAAAGTTGAAAATCCTAAATTAAAAGCCGAGATAAAAATGAGAAATTTAGAAGAAAAATTTATCTTTACCGGAGAAATCCCCTATTTCCAAGTACCTTTTCATATTAATCTTTTCGATATTGCTCTCATCACCACTCCCCAGAAATTTTGTGGTTATACCTCACCAATTAAACTCTTTGATTATGCTGGTTGTGGCAAGATTATCCTTGTTAATAAAGAATTGGTTAAAAAAGAAAAAAGTTTGCGGGCAATTCCGATGATTACTTATTCTTCAGTAGCTGATTTAAAAGAAAAGATTTTGCTGATTAAAGATAATTATCACTACTATTTAGAAAATTACGGCGAAAAGGCAAGGCAGTCAGTTTTAAAGAGATACAACTGGGTGACAATTGTTAAAAAATCGCTAAAAGGAATTACGGAATTAGAAGAAAGCAAGAAAAGAAAAATTAAAAAGAAAATCATCTTACAGGTTATTGGCAATTTGAGTGGTGGCGGCGCTCAGACATTACTTTTAAATTTCTTAAAAGAAAAAGAGGCCCAGAAATTTAATTTTGAAATCTTTACTTTTAAAAAGAAATATTCCCTTTTAACTTTTATCAATTTGTTAAAGAAAATAAAGAAAGTTAAACCGGATATTATCCATGCCCACCTATTTCCGGAACTTTATTATGTTGCTTTTGCTTCTTTCTTCTATAAAAAACCAAAATATCTTTATACCGAACATAACATCTTTAACCGCCGCCAAAAATATAAATTTCTTTATCCCTTAGAAAGCTTTGTCTATCAACGATATGATAAAATAATTGCTTGTGCCCATATGGTAAAAGAACAGTTAACCAAATACCTTCCCCAAATAAAAGAAAAAATAGTTGTTATCCCTAACGGTTTTTCTCTTAACGAAAAGGAGATAAAAGAAAATGAAGAAAAGGCAGATTTGTGCTTTATTGGCCGGCTGGAAGAGCAAAAGGGAGTTGATATCCTCTTGGCGGCATTAAAGATTTTAAAGGAAAAAGGAATTTCACCGAAAACTTTTATTGTTGGCTATGGCAGTTGGGAAGAAAGATTAAAAGCTTTAAGAGAAAAGGAAAAACTTTTTAACATAAAGTTTTTGGGAAAAAGAGAAGATGCCCTTTCCTTTTTGAAAGCCAGCAAGATTTTTGTTTTACCCTCCCGGTGGGAAGGTTTGCCAATCACGATTTTAGAAGCGGCTTCATTAAAAAAACCAATAATTGTTACCAATGTTGGTGGCGTAAAAGAAGTTTTAACGGAAGAAGAGGCAATGATTATTGAAAAAGAAGAACCACAACTTTTGGCTAACGCCATTGAAGAACTGCTTTTTAATGAAAAACTACAAAAAGAGTTTGCGGAAAAAGCCTATGTCAAAGTAAGCAATCATTTTTCCATAAAAACTTTTAGTAAGAAAATGGCAAGTTTATACGAAAGTTTGTTAAAATGATGCAAAAGAAAATTATTCATATTCTTGGAGCTTCAAAGTTTGGTGGTATTGTTCAGTATTTGGCTTTTCTTATTGAGAGACAATTGAAAGATAATTACCAAGTAGCAATTTTAACGGAAGACGAAAAGATAAAAAGTTATTTTCAAAAGCATTTTCCGCAAGTGAAAATAGTGACTACCAAAAAGGTTTATAAAAGAGAGATTTCGCCTTTCTATGACCTTTGGGCACTTTTAAGAACTATTAAGATTTTAAAAGGTTATTCGATTGTTCATACCCACACCTCTAAGGGTGGCTTTATTGGCCGGCTGGCTGCCAAAATCTGTCGAATTCCATTGATCATCCATACTGCCCACGGGTTTGCCTTCCATGAGTTCTCCTCTAAAAAAGCAACCCTTTTCTATTCTTTTTTAGAAAGATTAGCTAGTTATTTTTGTGACAAAATTATCCTTCTTAATAAAAAGGATTACCAATTGGCTAAAAAATTTAAAATTGGCAACGAAAAGAAATTGGCACTCATTTATAACGGCATTGATTACCAAAAAATTGAAAAAGAGAAGCCTGATTTTTCTATCCGGGAAAAATTGGGTTTAAAAGCCAAAGATTTCCTTATCACTTTTGTCGGTCGTTTATCACCACAAAAAAACCCCGAAATTTTAATTCGGGCAATGAAAGAACTGGTGAAAGAAAATAATAATAAAAAGATTTGTCTGTTACTAATTGGTGAAGACATGGGAGAAAAAGAAAAATTGTTGAGATTGATAAAGGAATTTCAGTTAACTAATAATGTCCACTTTTTAGACTTTGTGAAAAATCCCATTCCCCTTCTAAAAGCCAGTGATTGCTTTGTGCTTCCTTCCCTCTGGGAGGGATTATCAATCGCGCTGTTAGAAGCCATGGCCTCTTCCTTACCAGTAATTGCCTCCAATATCAAAGGGAATAACGAAATAATTACTGATGGAATAAATGGCTTCCTCTTTTTGCCCAATAATGAAAAGGATTTAAAAGAAAAGATAATGCTTTTATTAAATAATGAAGAACTGCGACTAAAAATGGGAAAAGAGGGGAAAGAAACCATTATAAAAAGATTTTCTAAAGAAAGATTTCAAGAAGAAACAATGAAAATTTATAATTTTCGAAAAGAAAATAAAGAAGCTAACAAAAGAGAGAAAAATATTTCTCCATACTTAAATTCTTTTGCTAAAAGGACTTTTGACATTTTCTTTTCCCTCTTTTTATTAATCTTAACTTTACCACTTTTTATTCCTGTACTGCTAATCCAATTGTTTTATTTTAAAAATAAACTCTTTTTCACTCAGGAACGAAGAGGAAGAAATTTGAAGATATTTAAAGTTTATAAATTCCGAACAATGAAAATTAATGCCGAAAAATTGAAAAGAGAAGACGGCTCTTCTCTTTATCTTAAAAACGACCCGCGGGTAACAAAATTTGGAAGATTTTTAAGAGAATTTGGTTTAGACGAATTGCCTCAAATATTTAATGTTTTAAAAGGAGAAATGAGTATTGTGGGGCCGAGACCGGATGAAGTCTTACCTTTAGAGCTTTATAAAGATAAAACAAAATTTTTCGCTAAACCTGGTTTAACCAGTTTATCAATTATTAATGGCCGAAATAATTTGCCTTTAAATTTGAGAAACGAAATTGAAGGTTTTTATTGTCAAAAAGCATCGTTTATTTTGGATTTAAAAATTATTTTAAAAACAATTTTAATAATTTTAAAAAGAGAAGGAATTTATAATAAGCAGGAGGTGTGTGATGAGGAGCGCCTATTTATTAACTTTAAAGGGAGAGGGGTTTATGAAAAAATTAAATATTCTACCGGAAAATCTCGGAGCTAAATCGGATATCTATACCGATTATCTCAATTTAGATATCCTGCGAATAATTGAAGCCGGCGGAATTGTAAAAGTTTTTTACGAAGATAAGAATAAAGAAATTATCGGTTTAGCCACTGCTGAATTTAATGAAAATCTCTTTATTATTCCTTACCTCTTTGCTCCTAATCTGTCTTTAAAAATCAAACTGCTAAGCGAAATTATTAATGAAGGCAATTGCTCAAATATCTTAATCAAAATTTCTAATAACGACGAAAAGTTTATTAACTACCTTAAAGAAAATAATTTCAAATTGATAAACAGCATTATCCTCTTTCTTGGTAATCAAGAAAATCTGAAACCGGAAATTATTACTACTTTTGAAGATACTTTAAAATCGGAAAAAATGGAAATTACCACCAGCAATCTTTCACCAATAATTTACTACCATTTTCTAATGAAAGATGGTAAATGTATTGGTGTCCTTAATGCTCAAAAAGTAGCCAAAGATTTTCCGATTATAAAAATTAACACCATTTATATCGACGAGAAATTTCGAAAAAGAAATTGCGGAAGTCTTCTTTTATCATCTTTTTTAAAATGTCTTTTAAAAGAGAAAAATTATTATGTAATTAGTGAAGTTCCTATGGGCAATCTCCCGGCAATCAGACTTTTTTCTAAATTTAATTTTGGAATAATTGGCGCTTTTAAAATTTTAATGAAAGGAAAATAAGTAACGATGAAGAGTTTTAATTTTATTCCTTTTGCTCGACCTCATATTACTGAAGAAGAAGTGAACGCCGTTATGGAAACCTTAAAATCCGGTTGGTTAACCACGGGAAAAAGAACAAGGGAATTTGAAGAGGAATTTAAAAAATATATCGGTGCGCAATATGCCATCGCGGTGAATTCTTGCACCAGTGGACTTTTCTTAGTTTTAAAAGCTTTAGGAATAAAAGAAGGAGACGAAGTAATCATTCCCACTTGGACATTCTGTGCTACGGCTAATGTGGTTATCCATTGCGGTGCCATCCCAGTTTTTACTGATGTGGCTTATGATTATCTTTTGCCACCCGAGGAGATCGAGAAGAAAATCACTAAAAAAACTAAAGCGATTATTCCTGTTCATTTTGCCGGAAAGAGTTGCGATATGAAAAAAATAAAAGAAATTGCTGAGAAATATCACCTTTATGTAATTGAAGACGCGGCTCACGCCTGCGGTACTATTTATCAAGGCAAAAAAGTTGGGAAAGAATCTTTAGCATGCGTCTTTTCTTTTTATCCAACGAAAAACATCACTACCGGTGAAGGGGGTATGGTTGTTACCAATAATAAAGAGTTAGCAGAAAAGATAAGAATGATGGCTCTCCACGGTTTAACGCTTAATGCTTATGACCGCTATCAAAAAAATGGCAGTTGGTATTACCAAGTTGTTTATCCGGGGTATAAATGTAATATGACCGATATTCAAGCGAGTATCGGTCTTTGCCAATTAAGAAAGATCGAGAAGTTGATTAAAAGAAGACAAGAGATTATCAATTATTACCAAGAAAATCTCAAATATCTGCCAGATTTAATTTTACCGGAAACAGAAATTGTTGATCAAAGAGTAAGCTGGCACCTTTATGTAATAAGAATTTCAAAAACCGCAAAAATGGGGCGAGATGCTTTAATTGATTTTTTAAGAGAAAAAAATATTGGGACATCGGTACATTTCATTCCTCTTCATCTTCATCCCTATTATCAAAAAACTTATAATTTAAATCCTAAAGATTTTCCCGTAGCAAACACTCTCTTTTCTTCTTGTCTTTCTTTACCCCTCTATCCCGATTTAACTAAAGAAGAGCAAGATTTTATTATTTATTCTTTAAAGGAGGCATTATGTTAAAAAAGTTGAATTTTAGCATTAGTTATCGATTATTGGCTGATGTTTTAATTTTAACATTTTCTTATTCTTTTGTGAACTTCTTAACTAACCATCGTCTGCCCAATTTTCTTTCTCTTTATTTTCTTGTCACTTTTTGCTTATTTATCTTTTCTCTTTGCGGTTTCTATACTTACGGAAGAACCTATCGGGGAAGATACAAATTCCTTTTAATCCTTTTTGCCAATTCGTTAGCTTTCTTTTTATTTTATTACTTATCCCCCCTCTTTTTATTCCCTCAACAATTACGGACACTTTTTTTTACTTACCTTTTAGCAACTTTTCTCTTGTCTTTTGCTCGTCTTTTTCTTTTATTATCAAACCATTTTACTTATTTAGAGAAAAAAAGAGCCCGGGTTATTAAAAAACCAATTGAAAGGATTTTGGTAATTGGGGGTGCCGGTTATATCGGTTCGGTGCTAGTAAGAAAATTATTAAAATTAGGTTACAAAGTAAGAATCTTAGACAACTTTCTTTACGGAAAAGAGAGCATAAAAGAACTTATGAAAAACAAATCTTTTGAAGTAGTGGAAGGCGATTTTCGTCACATTAATATTTTAACCGAAGCCTTGGAAAATTGCGATGCCTTAATCCATTTAGGAGCCATTGTTGGTGACTCTGCTTGTGCGCTTTCCGAAAAGTTAACTATTGAAACTAATCTTCTGGCTACTAAATTTATTATTCAGGTAGCAAAAAGTAAAAATTGCCAGCGGTTTATTTTTGCTTCTACTTGTTCGGTCTACGGTGCCAGCGATAACGAATATCTTACCGAAGAAAGCAAAACTTTTCCGGTTTCACTTTATGCCAAAACTAAATTGGATTCGGAAAAAATCCTCCTCAAAGAAGGAAAAGAGCTGGTTACTACTATTTTAAGATTTGCTACTGTTTACGGACCTTCCTATCGGGAAAGATACGATTTGGTGGTTAATCTTTTATCTTTAAAAGCAGTAAAAGAAAAGAAAATAACGGTTTACGGTGGTGAACAATGGCGACCTTTCATCCACATTGACGATCTTTGTGAAGGAATTATTAAGGTTCTCTTAGCAAAAGAAGAACTGGTAAGAGATCAGATTTTTAATTTAGGAGATACTAAAGAAAATTACCAATTAAAAGAGATTGGGGAAATTATCCAAAACATTGTTCCCGATGCGGAATTAATTATCCTACCGGAGACAAACGATAGAAGAAATTATCGGGTCTCCTTTGAAAAGATTAAAAAAGTTTTATCTTTTACTTGTCAAAAAAAAGTAAGAGATGGCGTCATTGAAATGATTGAAAGGATAAAACAAAATGGTAAAGGTTATTTTTCACCCGACTTTTTCCAATGTGTTTCTAATTATGAGAGAATTAAAAATTGTAAAAAAGAAAGTTATTGGCTGGAATTAGTTAAAGAGGAGGTCTTATGAGATGGGTTATTTTTCTCGGAATCTTAACTTTAGCAATTTTCAAATTTTTAATTGCGCAACCAACGAATAAAGAAATGCCAATAAAAGCCCATATTTGGGGAGAAGTAAAAAATCCTGGCTCTTATTATCTTTCTTATACCGGTGATATTTTAGAACTGATTTCGCAAGCCGGCGGACCCACACCTAATGCCGATTTATCAAAAATCACTTTAATTGTCGCCAAAGAGAAAAAAAGGATAGGTCTTAATCTTAATAAAATGATTAAAAAAGGTGAAATCTTGCTCCTTTCTAACGGTGATGTTGTGATCATTCCTCGTTCAAAATTAGCTACTTTAAAAGAAGCTATACCATTCATAACTACTTTAGCAGTATTTGTTAATCTTTATTTAACTTATATAACCAGGAGGTGAAAAATGAAAGAGTATAATCTGGAGAAAATTATTTTAATTATTAAAGAGAAAAAAAAGGTAATCATTACCATCTTTCTCCTTTCCTTGATAATTGCTCTTCTTTTTACTTTTTTAACCAAACCTGAATACGAAAGTAGGGCCACTATTTTAGTAGAAGGTGATAAACTAAACTCTGATTTGTTCTTTTCCTCTCCCTTATCCTTTGCTAAACAAAAAAGTCTGTTATATAACTACTCAGAAATTTTAAAATCGCATAACTTAATGCAAACGGTTTTAGAAGAATTAAAAAAGACTGAAGCGAAAAATTATTTTAAAAATATTGAAGATTTACAGAAAAAGGTAACAATAAAAATTATCAAAGAAACCGACATTTTAAATATTAAAGCGAAAAGCGAGAAACCCGAGGCAGCAGAAATTCTTTGCGAAGTTTATGCCAAAACCTTTGAAAACTTTGTCGCTAAAATCACCAAAGAAGATGTGCAAAAAATTAAAGAATTTACTTATAACCAATTAAAAGAAATTGAAAAAGAATTACAGGCTAAAGAAAGAGAAATCACTGAATTTAAAAAGAAAAATCGGATTGCTGATTTAGACCAAGGAACCAAGGAACTTTTTCAAAATATAATTAACATCAAAACCCTTTATGATGAAGTCCTTGCTCAATACCACGAAAAGCAAGAAGAACTCTTTTCTCTAAAAAATACCTTTAACGAAAATCAAAGGCATTTCTACAACCAATTAATTCAAGAAAAATCTTCTTTAATTAACGAAATGCAAAAAACTTACCAAAATTTAGAAATTGAAAAAACCCACCTTTTATTATCCGGTTATGAAGAGAATAACGAAAAAATGAAAAAAATTGAAGAAAAACAAAACGAAATAAGAGAAAAGTTACTTTCCCTCACACCGGCATCTTTTATTGAGCCGTTAGAATTTCTCAAAACCTTAGAAGGCCAAGCAATCTTTAAAGAAATTGAACTTAATGCTCTTAAGGCAAAATTAACCAAACTTTCGCAATTACTTTCTCAATACGAAAGGGAATTAGCAAAATTACCAGAAAAAGAAAGAACTTATTTGAAATTGAGCCGCGATTTAGAAATTCTCCAAAAAATTTATTCCCTTTTAAGGGAAAAACACGAAGAAGCCAAAATAAACGAAGCCGGTAGGATTTCTGGAATAACTTTAATTGAGGCAAAAACACCGGCTAAAAAAATTAAACCTTCGCTTTCTTTTAATATCATTACTGCTCTCTTTTTAGGGTTAGCATTTGCTTTCGTTACTGTTTTCTTATCAGACTATTTTAATAACACGATAAAATCAATTACTGATGTAGAAAAATTGAATGTTGGTGTTTTGACGACTATTCCGAATCTTAATAAAAAAGAAAAAACTAATGGTAACGGTGTTACTAAATTTATTATTCCTTTCTCCGATGAAGAAAAAACTTCGGCCGAAAGTTATCGGATATTAAGAACTTCCTTATTATGGTCCTTTTTCAACGAAAATAAAAAAGTCGTTTTAATAACTTCTGCCAATCCTGAAGAAGGAAAAACAACTGTCGCCTGTAATCTTGCTTACATTCTTGCTCAAGGTGGAATAAAAACATTGCTAATTGACTTGGATTTAAGAAAACCTCGCCTTCATTCTATTTTCTCTATTAATAGAAAACCAGGATTTACTGACCTGATTCTCAATAATCTTAAACCAGGTAGCAATGGCCATATTCCTAAAACCAATTTTCCTAATCTTGATCTTCTTCCGGCCGGTTCGTTGATACCTTCGCCAGCAGATTTTTTAGAAAAAAAATTTGTTGAGGAATGGTTAAATAAATTTAGAGAAGAATATTCAGCAATAATTATTGATTCACCGCCAGCGTTAATCGCTGCTGATGTGCCGATTCTTACTAAAAAGGTTGATGGTGTTTTATTAGTGTGCGGCTTTCTGAAAACCGATTTAAACCAGTTAGAAGAAACAATAAAAATTCTTAACGAAAAGGAAAAGAAAGTTATTGGTTGTGTTTTAAACTTTTATGAACCGTTAAAAAAATATCATAATTATTACTATTATCATTATAAATATCGAAAAGAAAAATAATGAACAAAAAAATTCTTATTGTTGATGATGATACCCTTTTTTCCCAATCATTAAAAGAAATCCTTGCTTCTCGAGGTTACGAAGTAGCTACCGCTAATACTGCTCAAGAAGCTTTAACAAAAATAAATGAAGATTATGAAGTTTGGATAGTTGATTTAAAATTACCGGATAAAGATGGCTTAGAATTGGTTGAAGAAATAAAAACTATCAAATTTCCACCACCAATAATTATTATTTTAACTGGCTTTTCCTCCTTGCCGGCAGCCAAAAAAGCAATCACTCTTAAAGCCGATGCTTATTTAGAAAAGCCTATTGATCCGGATAGACTTTTTCTCACCCTTTACCAATTACTGAAAGAAAAGGAAGAAGCATGTAATCGTTTTAATTATTTAAAAAAAATTTTAGAAAAGGCAAGTCTTCCCGCAGCCCTTATTGTTGACAGCAAAATAATTTTTTACAATTACTCTTTCCCGATAGAAAAGTGGCAACCTTTTGATCTTACTAATAGGAATGATTTAAAAATTGATAACCAACTTTATCGGTGCGTAGCCATTCCGGTTGAAGAAAAAGTTTCGTTAATTTTTTTAATCAATCTTTCTGATAAAGAAAGGCTAATCGAAGAATACCAAACAATTTTTTCTTATCTTCCCTTTAAGATTTATTTAGTGAAAGATAACTATCAAGTTGTTGGTCAAAACAAATTCTGTTACCAGATTTTTAAAAATTATTCTTATCCTTGTTCCTTTTTTGGTGAAACCTGTTTACTTCTTCAGGCGAAAACTGCTAAATCAGCTGTAAAAGCCTTAAAAATAATTGAGGGGAAACATTGGGAAGAAAACTGCCTGCCTTTAAAAAATAACCAATTCCTTCTCTTTTTTATTGACCGAAGCGAAGAAGTTGAAAAAAACCAGAAATTATATCTGGCAACCGAAGAATGGGAAAAAACTTTTAATGCCATTAATGATATGATCGTAATTATCGACAAAAATTTTAACATTCTGAAAGTTAACAAAGCAACTTATCAATTTTTTAATAATAAAAAATTAATCGGCAAAAAATGCCATGAAATCTTTCACCAAACAAAAGAACCAATTATTAATTGCCCTTTTGTAAAAACCCTAAGGACAAAAACTTCTTTTACTGAAGAAATAGAGATAAATGATCAAACATTTATCATTTCCGTTTCCCCTATTTTTGATGAAAAAGGCGAAGTGGAAAGATGTGTGCATGTCGCCCGTAACATTACAAATTTAAAGATTATTGAAGAAAATCTCAGAGAAAAAACTAAAGAATTAACTATTCTAAACCAAGAACTTCAAAATTCCCAAAAGGAATTGATAAAAACCGCAGAAAGATTAGCTAAAACGAATGAAGAATTGATTAAACTATCAAATGCTAAAACCGAATTTGTCCAAATTCTTTCTCACGAAATGCGAACACCGCTCACCGCTATTTTAGAAGGTAGTAATCTCCTTTACGAAAATTGCCAAGAAGCCGATGCCAAAAAACTTCTTCAGTTAATCAAGAATAATGCTCAAAAATTATTTGAATTAATTAACGATTTATTAGATTTAACTAAAATAGAAAGTGGCCGAATTGAATTATTACCGCAAGCAGTAGATATTAACAAAATATTTTCGCAATTAATCAATAATCTCCAAGTTATCGCTAAAGAAAAAGGGGTAAAAATTATTAAAGAAATTGATGAAAAAATTCCTTTGGCTTTTGTTGATGAAAATGCTTTTTATCGAATAATAGTCAACTTATTATCTAACGCTGTCAAATATAGCAAAGAAAATGGCGAAATTCGGATCCGAGCTTTTCCCCATTTTCAAGAAAAGAAAATTATTATTTCGATTAAGGATAATGGTATCGGCATTCCTAAAAGCGAACAATACAAAGTATTTCAGAAATTTGCTCAAATAGTTCATCCTGGTTATCAGCCAATTAAGGGAACCGGGTTGGGATTAGCACTGTGTAAAGAATTGGTCGAAAAAAGCGGCGGTTCGATTTGGTTTGAGAGTGAAGAACATAAAGGGACCACTTTTTATTTCACAATTCCTATTTACGAAGAGGAAGAAGATTTTCAATATTATAAGCAGCAGCTTTTAAAAAAAGCAAAAGAACTGAATTTAGATTTGGGTATTTTTTTAATTAAAAAAGATGGGGAGGATTTTAAGAAAGAGGAAAAAGAAATGATCAAAAATTTAGTTAAGGATTTTATGAGTGAAACGGCTGAAATAAAAAATTTTTATAAAAAAATAGTGGTAATGGTAATTGGCAAAGAAAAGGAACTAAAAGAGAAATTTAAGAAATTTAATAGATTAATTAGGCAGGCAATTAAAGGAATCATTATTGAAGAACAGTATGAAAAAGATTTTAATAATTGAAGACGAAGAAGCTATTCGTTTTATTTTAGAAAAAAGGTTAAGCGATGCCGGCTACTTTGTTATTTCGGCAGAAGATGGAATTGAAGGGTTAAATAAACTGAGAAAAGAAAATCCTGATTTAATAGTTTTGGATTTAATGCTGCCGGGTTTAGACGGTTACCAAATATGTAGTTTAATAAAAAGAGATCGGCGATATGCTCATATCCCGGTACTTATTCTTACCGCCCGCATTCAACAGAAGGACTACGAAATGGCTATGGCGGTGGGGGCTGATGCTTTTTTAACCAAACCTTTTGAAAGTCAAGTGCTTTTAAGCAAAATTGAAGAACTTTTAAAAAATAATAAAAAGGAGGAATAAACTATGCGGGACAAAAAAATTATTTACCAAGTATTGCAGGAATTTGGTCTGTCCCAAAAAGATGTAAAAAAATTTGAAGAAGAAAGTCAACAAAGTAACATTTCTTTAGAAGAGTTATTAATCAATAGAAAGATAATTAACAAAGAGGATTTCTATTTAGCTCTTTCCCGAAGATTGGGTGTACCTTATTTAGATATTTCTGGTTACATGGTTGACAAAGATGTTTTGACTTTAATTCCAGAAGAAGCCTGCCGAAGTTTAAATGTTTTTCCTTTATTTAAAATTGGTGATACCTTAACCGTAGCCATGGCCAATCCCACTGATGTGGATATCATTGATGAATTAAGATTGAAAACCGGCTTAGAAATTACCCCAGTTTTAGCAAGCGAAGAAGATATCAAAAATGCTCTCGATAAATATTACAAATCAAGCTCCCAGACTCAAATTGAAGAAATCAGTCAAATAGCCAGTGAGGAAGTAACCCCAGTGGAAATCACTGACGAAATTAAAAAGTTAGAAGAAGAAGCTTCCCAAGAACCAGTTGTTAAATTTGTAAATACCGTAATTTCTTATGCAGTAAAAAACCGAGCTTCTGACATTCACATTGAACCGGAAGAAAATATCTTAAGGGTAAGATTAAGAATCGACGGTGTATTACATACTTTTACCGAAGTTGCTAAAAATATGCATCCAGCGATAATTTCTCGCATTAAAATTTTAGCACGTTTAAACATCGCTGACAAATTACGACCCCAGGATGGGCAATTTCAAATGACCATTGATAGTAAAAAAGTTGATTTCCGGGTCTCTACTTTTCCTACCTTTTGGGGAGAATGCGCGGTTTTAAGATTATTAGATAAGTCTTCAGTATTAATTGGACTCGGGGAATTAGGTTTTTCTCCGGAAAATCTTATAAAATTTAATGCTTTGATTAAAAAACCTTACGGAATCATTTTGGTAACCGGACCTACCGGCAGTGGTAAAACTACTACTTTATATTCTGCATTGGAAGCTATCCGTAGCGAAGAGAGAAATATTATTACTTTGGAAGATCCGGTTGAATATACCTTGCCATTAATCCGCCAGGTACAAATCAATCCCAAACAAGGTTTAACTTTTGCCACCGGTCTCCGCGCAGTGTTAAGGCAGGACCCCGATGTGATAATGGTCGGTGAAATCCGTGATTTAGAAACTGCGGAGATTGCTGTTCAAGCAGCGTTAACCGGTCATTTAGTTTTTTCAACCCTTCATACTAATAATGCGGCTACCGCGGTTACCCGATTAGTAGATATTGGCGTGGAACCCTATCTTATTGCTTCTTCTTTGATCGGCGTTTTAGCTCAAAGATTGGTGAGAAAAATTTGTCCAGCTTGCAAAGAAGGTTACAAACCAAAGCCCGAAATTTTGAAATATTTAGGATTAGAAGAAAATATAGAATTATTTAAAGGTAAAGGATGTGAAGAGTGTAATAATACCGGTTATAAAGGAAGAACCGGTATTTTCGAACTGCTAATTATTGATGACACTATTAGAGAAATGATTTTAAAAAACAAAAGTGCTAACGAAATTCACCACACAGCAGTTGCCAAAGGAATGAAAACAATGCGCGACGATGGCTTTGAAAAAGTTAAAAAGGGAATAACAACTATTGAAGAAGTATTAAGAGTTACCGCTGTCTTTTAGAATTTTAAGTCTTTTTTCTTTTTTCGGAAATCCTTTTTAAAACCTCAGGCAAAGTAGTATATTCCATCTCTTCCAAAGGTAATCGATGAGGCTCAAAAGGACCGTGACTACGCATAAAATTAGCAATCCGATTAGCTTCTTTTCGGGCATAATCAAACGCTGGGTCGTCAAAAAGATCTCGCGGACCAATTAACATTCCTTGAGCAATTTGAAAACCAAGAGCAATAACCCGAGGAGGACCATCAAATCTTGATGGATTGGCTTCTTTTTGACTAACGGGCATCAAAGGTCCGTAATGGGAACCACGCATCCAGCCGCTTACTAAATGAGGAAACGCAAAAGGCTCCAGAATCTCCCCTACCGCTGGCAACCCGGCTTGTGCCCGAACAATTAAAACCGGGTCATCTTTACCAACATATCTTCCGGCAATTAATGCCAATTTTTGGGTAGAAGAAACCGCAGCGATTTCCCCATCCTTTTTTTTATAAACAGCTTTAATTATGTAATTTTCACAAGAACCAATCAAAACTAACAAATCATACATTTCTTCGGGACAAGAAAGGAAAAAATTTTCATCTTTTTTGATATCGTGGACTTCAAATTTAAAACCATCATGCATTGCTGGGTCAATTATTAAACCGATAGTATTAAAGGGATCGGCGAATATTTTAAAAAGGGGAAAATTCCAGGCACCCGGTGCGCATTTATCACCCATAAAGATTACCACAGGTTCGGATTTTCTTTCAACAAACTCCATTTCAGCAACACCCGGCCCCATTCCCTTAACGTTTCCTGAAAAAGCATCAGCCAATAAATCTTGACCTGCGCCATAAAGTTTTAATTCTTTAGCCAATTCGGTACAAGCAACAAAAGTATCCCAAGCGAGCTTATGAATTTCCTGATTATCAACACCTTTATTATGGGTCATTATCAATTCCAAATCATCACCGCAATTAGTTACATAAAAATCAATAATTATTCCTTTAGCTTTTGCTTCCAGTAGTAAATCTTTAGCTTTTTCTAAAATTTGGGGATGCGAAGAAGAATGTCCCACATAACCCCCAATATCAGCTTTTATTACTGATAAAGTAATCTTTTCGGCCATAATAAATCCTCCTTTTAATTTAATCTTTAATTATAACAAAATTTTAAAAAAGTTCAAAGGATAAAAAATATTTTAAAATGATTTTTTAATAATCAACTATTGCTTTTATAAGATAAAAACCTTCGGCAAAAGAAACTCCGATTTCGCTGCCCCGCATTTTGGCTTTTATAATGATTCCTTCTTCGCTTCGGGGATGAGGAAATTTTTTTACCTCTTTTTCGTAAAATTTAAAGGCATTAATTTTTAAATCAATTTCTTTCTTAGTTAAAACTTCATAATAATTAGGAATAAATTTATTCCAATGATACCATTCGGTGGAACCAGGAATTTCAAAGGTAAAAATTCTTTTTATGGAAGAACTGCTTAAAGGTCGACAGGCAACTGCTACGGCTTCATAGGTTCTTCGGTGATCTTGATTCACATCATAAGGAAAATGAGTATAGACCTCTGTCGGTTGAAGAGCTTTAATAATTTTTTCAATCTTTTGAATAATGGTCAACAAGGGATAAGTATCTAATCTTTCGTCAAGAAACCTCAGAAAATAAACGTCCTTTACCCCTAAGAAGCTATTTGCCTTTTTGGCGTTGGTTTCTTGTTTTTTAAGTAACTTCTTGTCCCTCGCCGAGACGCCGTCAGTAAGAATTAAAAGGTAAAAATCTTTTTTTTGTGAATATTTGGCAATCGTACCACCCATACCTAAAATTTCATCATCTGGGTGAGCAACTACTATCAATATTTTATCTTTTTTCATTCCAAAAATGAAAACTTCTTTTTAAAGCTATAATTTTCATTCCTAAACTTTCATAAAGTTTCTGGGCGGCTAAATTGTCTTCTTCTGTTTCGGCATAAACTTCTTTAATTTTTCTTTTTTGAAAGTAATTAAACCCAGTTATCAATAAGTATTTACCAACTCCTTTTCCTTGATGATGCTTATCAACAGCAAGCAAATCAATAATTCCGATTTTTCTTTTATTTATTTTTAATACTTTACAATCTAAAAAACCAACGATTTGCTTATTTAGAGTAGCCACAAAAAGTCGATGACTTTTTTCATCTTTAAAAGAATTCAAAAGCCACTTTTCATAAAATTTTTTAACTGCTTTTCTTTTAAAATTTTTATCCCAATAAAAACGGGAATAAATAAAAGAAACACCGGCTAATCTTTTTAAAATTGGTAAATCTTCTTTTTTCTTTGATCTTACAAGAATTCCTTTTTTTTCTAAATTTTTTTTAAAATTACTCGCTAATTTTTTATAATAAAAACGATGTTTTTTAATTTCTTGAAAGCCTAATTTTTTTAAAATCTTGGCTAAAGAAATATCTTGAGCATTAATTCTAATATCAATAAATTGCTTTTCCTTATTTTCTTTTAAAATCTCTTTAACAAATTTTTCTTTAAAACTTTTTTCCAAACTTTCACTAAATATTAAATACTCAATCCGACCACAATCAAAACCAAAAACCTTTTTATCAAACGGTGGGGAAACAAATTTTGCTAATGCTAAAATCTTTTCATCCTGAGGTGAAAACAAAATAAAAACTTTGATTCCTTTTTTTCTTTTCTCTATTGTTTTTTTTAAATCTAAAAGAATATCCTTATAATGATAATAGGGTTTAAAATACCAATACCTTTTTTTAAAATTACGAAAAAATCTCTTTAAAACTTTTTCGGTAACCATCATATATTTTTTTATCCACTTCAATCTTTTCTAAAAATAAAGAACCGTCAAAAAAATCTATTTTTAAACCATCTACTTTTTCCCTTTTTAATGGCAAAGCCTTCCAAACAATGATTTTTTTTGAATGGTAATAAAAATAAGCACCTTCATAACTTAAAAGTCCTAATTCATTTTTTCCGTATTTAGACAAAGCTCTTACTTTCCGATAATTATAAACTACGCCATCAGTAAATTTTATTTCGTTAAAAACCTTTTTATCTAATTTGGGAAAATAAGTAGCCAATCTTTCATCTTGTTCAATTGGTTTTACTTTGTCTTTAATAATCAAAGGTAAATACTCTCTTATTAACTCTTTCCCTTTTTCAATCTCTTTTTTGTAAACATCCCAAGCATAATCATCTTCTTCAATAACAAATTCTTTTTGGCCAATTATTGGGCCAGCGTCAACTTTTTCAGTATAATAAAACATGGTAACACCACTTCTTTTTATTCCCGACATTATGGAATTGATAATTGGGCTACTACCTCGACCTTTCGGCAATAAAGTTGGGTGAAAACCAATAACTCCTTTTTTAAAAAGAGAAAGCACTTCTTTGTCAATTATCTGACGCCACCCGCCAACAAAAAGGCATTCACCTTTTAATTTTTTTAGGAGTTCTTTTTCTTCGTTAATATTTTCAATCTCATAGACTGGCAAAGAAAATTCATACCATTTTTCTTTAGCCACCCCGTCATACATTTTGGTCTTCGCTTTTTCACTTAAAGTAATAATTGCCACCACTTCACAATCCTTATTTAAAAGGATCTCTTTCAACCATTCGTAACCACAGATCGAAGCTGCTAAATAAACAATTCTCATTTTCTAATATCGGGCTCTTTCAAATAAAAAGGGGAAAGTGAGAAAAGAGAATCTAACTTTCCTGCTTCCTTGGCTTTTTTAGCAAGCAACCCAATAACTTTAGCTTTTGGAGAATAAATATTTATTTTTTTAAAATTTTCAAAAATTTGGGGATAAGCAAGAAGGGCATTACCACAAACAAAATCAATTTCTTTTTCTTTAAAAATTAACGGCAATTTATTAATCTCTACTAATTGATAATTACCAATTTTTTCTTCATTTTGATAAAGAGCAGTATACACCGATTCTCTTTTAGCATCATTAACGACCAGAATTTTTTTCTCTTTTAAGCCAGAGAAATAAAAAAGGCAAGTAAAATAGAGGGCATCCAAAGTATTTATTGCCTTTACGGAAATATTATGGGGA
Organism: uncultured bacterium; assembly: GCA_964505415.1. Taxonomy (GTDB): domain Bacteria; phylum Hydrothermota; class Tepidihabitantia; order Tepidihabitantales; family DTDR01; genus DTDR01. The sequence continues at coordinate 43,550 of CAZDHW010000009.1, forward strand.
TAGGCAAGTCCAAAAGTGGTTGCCAAACCCACTCTTAAAGCAGTAAAATTTCCCGGACCGATACTTACGCCGATAAGTTCAATGTCTTTAATGGTTATTTTTAAATATTTAAAAGCCCAATCAAAAAAGGTAATTAAATTTTTCTCGTGCTTTGAATGAATGTCAGCAAAAATAGTTAAAATTTCCTTGTCTTCCTCTAGAAAAGCAATCTCACAATTAGGTGAACTGGTTTCTAAAGCAACAATCACTCTTCTCTCATGGAAGAGGGATAAATTTCTTTTATAACTCCTTCCATTTCATCCATATTATAATATTCATCACATGCCCGAATCAACTCTACTGAAGTATAACCCCGACCCAGACCAATTATTATCACTCTCTTCCCCAGTTTAGAAACATAATCAACTAAAGGGACAAAATCACCGTCACCGGTTACTAAAATAATTTCATCTAAATAATTTACCATCGATAAAACCTCTAAGGTTATTTCAATATCCATATTAGCTTTAATACTCCCATCAAGTCTTTCTCTCGTTTGTTTAGCAACCACTCGGTAACCCTGAAAAGAAAGCGCATCAATTAATCTTTGCCGTCGTTCATCATCTCTTTTGTAAGGAACAAAGGCGATAAATTTATAATCTTCTTCTTCTCTTTTACCTAAAATAATAATATTTCTTTTCAAAACATCGTATCTTACTTCTTTTCCTTGCCTCTCAAAGGTCTCTTGAATATTTTGCACATCCAAAAAGACACCGATTAATCCCATAAATAAATAATAATTTTCTTATTCAAAAAGTCAAATATTATTCAAAAGCAAATTAAGCCCTTTTAAAGTCAGATAAGGTTCAAAATAGTCAATTCCTTTAAGATGGCGGTAGAAAAGAAAAGAAAGCCCACCGGTTAAAAAAATTTTAAAATCCTTACCGAGAGATTTTTTATAACATTTTAAAAGATAATTAAGCCCTTCAAAAACAAAAAACTTAATCCCTTCTCTTACGCCTTCCTTAGGCGAGCGGGCTAAATAGTTAATTTCTTTATGAAAAACAAAATCTTCTTTCATAATATCTTTTATTCTGTTTAAAAAATAATAAGAAGTAAATATTCCGGGCAAAATAAGACCACCCAGAAAAATACCGTCTTTTTTAACGCAAGAAATTGTTGTCCCGCTACCTAAATCGACTACTATTCCGTTTTTTTTGTAAAACTTATAAACATAATAACAGGCAGCAATCCGGTCTTCTCCCAGTTTATTTTTTTCGTAAAGGGAAATATCCAAATCAAGTTCCAAATCACTTAAATTATAAATTTCAATTTCTTTATTTTTTTTAAATTCTTTTATCAAATAATTTTTTACCTCCTTTACCACCGAAGAGATAATAACTCTTTTTACCTTATCCAGAAAGAAAAGGTAACTTTTATTCTCTTTTAAACCTTGGGTAGCTACCGGCATGACTATTATTAAATTATTATTTCTAAAAAAACCAAATTTAACAAAGGAGTTACCGATATCGCAGGCTAAACTATTCATAAAAAACTTTAACTACCTCACCGGTGGTAATTTTTTTACCCGAAGATAAAATTAATGAATAATCATCAGCAATATCTAAACAAATATCAATAATTTCTTTGTTGGGCAAAGCAACTCTTATTTTTTTATTTTTCAAATAATTCCTTGCCTTTAAAAAATTAACCAGTTCTTCTTTTTCAATTTTTTTAAAAAAACTTTTATAAAAAATATTTTCTAATAGCAAATATCTTTCATAAGTAGTTATTGTTCTTCGGAGAATCATTTTTAAAGAAATAGCTTTCTCCAAAAAAGAAGGAAAGCAATCTTCGTTAACATTTATTCCGCAACCAACAATTAAAAAATTGTTTTCTTTCTCCGCCAAAATGCCACACAATTTTTTATCTTGATAATAAATATCGTTAGGCCATTTTATTTGCAACTTTTCTTTTAAATTAAACAATTCTTCACAAGAAAGAACAACGCTTTTAACAATGTGAAAAACAATATCAAATATGGTTGAATTATAAAGAAAATTTTCTTCTAAATTCAAAAGAAAGGAAAAATATAAACCGCCTTCAGGTGAATACCAAGTCCTTTGAAAACGACCATAACCTTTTTCTTGACTTTTTGCCACAATTATTAAATCTTTTTTAAAAGGAATAAAACTTTTTGCTAAAATTTGAGTACTATCAACTTTATTTAAGAAGAAGATACTTTTTACCATTGAGAAAGTAAATACCCTTCGATAGTTTCTTTGATAATTGAGAGGAATTTATTTTTTGGCCAAAAATATTATAAATTCCTTTTTCTTTTTTTCTTTCATAAACAATTTCTTCGATTGCTGGCGAAGTAGTATTTAAAAATAAAAGATTGCCATTTACTCTATCCCAATTAGTAACTCCTAAATCGCAACAAGGTGAATAGGTATAGTTAATTCTGATGGTTTCGCCAATATTTGGTGTGAAAGAGAAAGTTAAATAACCAGTAAGATAATCAAAAGTGTATTCATTAGGAGTTAATCTCCTTTCACCAACAAATATCTGATTCAATTTTAGCAAAGGAATTTTTAAATTAAACAGCTTTCTTTCACCATTACCCACTCTTATTTCAGTAGTATCTATTAAATGGTCGTTTCTTAAACAACCAAACATAATATTTTCACAAACCAAATTTCTTCCCCAATTATAAGACCATTGGGGAGTCGGTAAATAAGAACCGGAAAAGTTTTCAAAAACGCAAATCGATTCCCACCAACCACCACAAGCTAACTCTAAATAACCATCGCCATTAAGGTCGCCGAAAGAGACGCTGGAGGAATAGCGGGTATTGGTTAATAAAGTAAAAGCGGGAATAGTATCTAAAATACCATTATTATTCTGATAAACAAGAACGCAAGAACGGTCACCGGATAATTGGCCATTGTTAGCCACTGCTATATCCAAAAAACCATCGTTATTATAATCGCCAATTGCTAATCTTAAAACCCAGCCTGGCTGCGAAAAAGTTATGGTTGGATTGGAGGGCAATCTTCCATTATCAGAGAGATAGATATTTATCTTCCTCCGATGACCAACTATTAAATCTAAATAGCCATCATTATTTATATCAACAAATCTTATGGCATCAGAAGGGGAACTATCGGAAGAAACCCAAAAAGGAAGGGTATCAAAAATCCCGTTATTATTTTTATAAATTCTTGCCGGCTCTCTTATTTGGTTATAGGCATCGCCACAAGCAACTGCCAAATCTAAATCACCATCTAAATCAAAATCACCAAGACAACAATCAAAAGAATGTAAATTTTCCGAAGATTGCCAAAAAGGAGTGGGAATAAGGCCTCTGCCGTTATTTAAATAAATCCTTATCTTGCCACTAATATTCCCAATGCCTAAATAACTTACCGCCATATCTAAATACCCATCGTTATTAACGTCGCCAAGATAGAGATGTCCAAACATTCCTGAATCGTTACTTCGCCAAGAAGCTTCTCTTTCTAATTCACCACCAAAATTAAAATAAATAGCATTTTTATTATAAGCCATATCATTCCCATTAGAAGTAATAAAATCAAGATAACCATTATTATCAATATCCCAAAAAGCTCCCCCAGTAGAATAATCATTATCAATAGAAAGCCAAGAAGGAGAGTTAGGCAAGGGAATTAAAAAGAAAAGAAAAAGAGCAAGCATTTAATATTATAATTTATTTTTAAAAATTGTCAAAGTTGATTTTTATTTTTTGTTTATTATCATTAAATTATGAGAAAAATTGTTGAATGCGTACCAAATTTTTCCGAAGGGAAAAGAAAAGAAGTTGTTGACCAAATTGTTTCGGCAATTTTATCGGTTCCTAATGTTTTTCTTTTAGATGTGGAGATGAATCCGGATCATAATCGTTCAGTAATAACTTTTATTGGTGAACCCGAAGCCTGTGTGGAAGCGGCTTTTCGGGCAACAAAGAAAGCAGCGGAATTAATTGACTTAAACAAGCATAAAGGTGAGCACCCAAGAATTGGAGCGACTGATGTCATTCCTTTTGTACCCATCTCTGGCGTCACTATGGAAGAATGCGTGGAACTGGCTAAAAAATTGGGAAAACGGATTGCTGATGAACTTCAGATCCCTGTTTATTTATACGAACAGGCAGCTACCAGACCAGAAAGAGTGGATTTGGCTAATATAAGAAAGGGTGAATTTGAAGGATTAAAAGAAGAGATTGAAAAAAATCCAGAAAGAGCTCCAGATTTTGGATTACCGAAAGTTCATCCAACGGCTGGCGCTACCGTAGTTGGTGCCCGTTTCCCTTTGATTGCTTATAATATTAATCTTAATACAAAAGATTTAAACATTGCGAAAAATATTGCCAAAGCTATTAGATTTAAAGACGGTGGCTTAAGATATGTGAAAGCCTTAGGTTTTGAAATTAAAGAAAAAGATTGTGTACAAGTTTCTATTAATATGACTAATTATTTACAAACACCTCTCTATCGAGTTTTTGAAATGGTAAAAAGAGAAGCTGAAAGATACGGAGTAATGGTGCGGGAAAGTGAAATTGTGGGCTTGGTGCCTCTAAAAGCATTGATTGATACCGCAGTCTATTATTTACAATTAGATTCTTTTAAAGAAAATCAGATTTTAGAAATGAGACTTCCGGAAACAAAAAGTCTAGTTTCTTTTCTTTCCGATGTGGCTTCAGAAAAACCGACACCAGGAGGAGGAGCGGTTTCGGCATTGGCGGGTAATTTGGGAACTTCTTTATTGATAATGGTCTGTAATTTAACCATTGGTAAAAAAGCCTACTCAGCCTATGAAGAAAAAATGAAAGAATTAAGAAATACTTTAGATGTTTATGCCCAAAGATTTTATAATCTTATTCAATTAGATTGTGATGCCTTTAATAAGGTAATGGATGCCTTTAAACTACCAAAAGAAGATAAAGAAAGAGAAAATAAAATTCAAGAAGCTTTAAAAAATGCCATTAATGTTCCTATGGAAATTATGGAAAAATCTTTAGAAGTTCTAAAATTATCCTTTTTTATTGCTGAATTTGGTAATAAAAATGCTATCTCTGATTGTGGTGTTGGAATAAACCTTTTATATTCGGCGATAAAAGGAGCCTATTACAATGTTTTGATAAACCTTTTACCTTTAAAAGACGAAAAAGAAAAAAAGACCTTAAAAGAAAATAGCGAAAAGATTTTGAAAGAGAGTGAAAAATTGTTAAAAGAATTAGAAGAAAAAATTTTTCAAAGATTGTCATAAAAATTGATTAATGGCCGAAGAAAAATATTGTGACCTTCATATTCATACTATTTTTTCTGATGGACTTTATACTCCCGAAGAAGCAGTAAGAAAAGCAAAAGAATTGAATTTCTCCGCAATTGCCATCGCTGACCACGATGCCGTCTCCGGTATTGAAAGAGCTGAAAAAGAAGGGGAAAAAATAGGAATGGAAGTAATACCCGCCTGTGAATTTTCCTGTTTAATGAAAAATAAGGATGTTCACATTTTAGCTTATTTTTTAGATTATAAAAACGAAAAACTTAACGATTTTTTGAAAAAGGTACAAAATAAAAGGATTGAAAGGGCAGAAAAGATTATCGGCAATCTCCGAGAGCAAGGAATAAAAATTGAATTAAAAAGAGTATTAGAAGTAGCCAAGAACGGAGCGGTTGGCCGTCCTCATATTGCCCAGGTATTATTAGAAGAAGGTTATGTCCAAACCATTGAAGAAGCTTTTATGAAATTTATTGGCTATCATTGTCCGGCTTATGTCCCAAAAATGGAGATAAGTCCAGAAGAGGCTTTAAAAATTATAAAAGATTTTAAAGGCATTTCGATTCTTGCCCATCCGGTAGCTTATGATTTTTCGGAGATTATTTTCCCCCTAATAAAAATGGGTATAATGGGCATTGAGGTTTATCATCCTGACCATAATGAAGAAAATACCAAATATTTTTTAGAAATTGCCCAAAAATACGGTCTCTTAATTACTGGGGGCTCTGACTGCCATGGCGGCAGAAAGGGAAAACTTTTCTTAGGCGAAATAAAATTGCCTTATTTTCATCTTTCCAAATTAAAAGATAAAAAGAAAGAAGTTTTTGGTGATATATAGGCTATTATTTTTCTTTTTTATTTACAAATATGTCTGCCTAAATTTTGACGACGGCTATTATTCTATTTACAAAAATGCCTATCCTTTATTAAAAAATAATAAATTTAAATTTACTTTAGCCCTTATCGGAGCTTATTTAAAAGATAAAAAGATAAAAAATAAGAATGATTACCGCTATCTCACTATTAACGAAATAAAAGAAATGATCGATAGTTTAGATATTGAAATCGCTTCCCATTCGTTAACCCACAGAGATTTAAGAGAATTAAATAACGAAGAAATAGAAAAGGAGATAAAGGAATCAAAGGAAGTTTTAGAAAGGCTTTTTAAAAAGGAGGTTTTAATCTTTGTCTATCCATATGGAAGGTATGATAGTCGGGTGATAAAAAGTTTAATAAAAAATGGCTATTTTTTAGGAAGAAGCACCAATTACGGTGAAATAGATTTTTTTCTCAAAAGATGGGAATTACCGGTAAAAGAAGTAAGAAAAGAAACCAAGCTTTCTGATATCATTTCCTATATTAATAAAAATAAATATACCATTTTACTTTTTCATCGCATCACTGAAAAACCCCGATATTTTACTGATTATTCAAAAAGGGATTTTTCTCTTTTAATTGATTATCTGAAAGAAAACAATATTAAAGTAGTAACTTTAAAAGAAATGTATGAAATATGGTGGCAGGATTTTTTAGAAAGATTATCTAAAAGAGAAGAAACTTCTTTAAAAATTTATGCTCCAATCTATCTTGATATTTTAAAGATTAAATAATTATTCCAAAAGATAGACATCTACCTCCATACCATGTTTTATACCGGCATTTTTAAAACTGTGATGATTATGTTTATAACCTAAAAAAATATCTATCTTTCTCCCTTTTATTTCACTGCCAATATCATGGGCATAGAAAATTCCGTTATGGCTTTCTTTTTCATTAATTTTTAAACCAAAGATATTGGGGATATACAATATTGAACCGAGTTTAATAAAATTAGAATCGACGGCTATTGATTTTAAAGGCGTTAATTTAAACCCATATCCCAAGGGTTTATCAACAATTTTTACCTTATCTTTTTTCTTTAAATAAGAAATAATCCTTCCGTCCCTTAATTTGGCACAAGATTCAATTTTAAAATCTTTCACAAAATCTATTGGGAAATAACCAAGAAGTCGACCATCTTCTAAGTATAAAGGAACTTTTCTCTTACCGGTGTAATATTCTTCTTCCACTATCCAGTAAAAACTTACTTTAAACTTTCCTAAATACCTACCCTGATTTAAAGATGTCTTCTGAGGAAGAGGTTTCATAATAAAAGAGGGGGTTAAAGGCTTTTCTAATCTTAAGGGTGTACAGAAAAAAATTAATATTATTGAAAATATAATAATAAATAAATATACTCTCATAGCCCACCCCTTTTTAAATTGTTTAAATTTTAAAGAATTTTTATAAAAAAGTCAAATAGAAAATAAGGGTAAGATAAAAAGGGGTTATTCGTTATATATAATGAAGGGTTTTTTAACAAAAATTAGGGGAGCTGTATAGGATATGGTATACTTTTACTTTATCTTTATTATCTTTTTTATTTTACCATTTTTATTTATAAAATAAATACCTCTATTTAAGGAATTTAACTCTTTATTTTTTATCTCTTGCCCTAAGTAATTGAAAATTCTTAACTTATTATATTGGAAATTTTTATCAATATTATTATAAGCAATTCCACTCCCTCTTAAAAAATAGGTTAGACCATCCAAATCAAAACCAGCATAAGGTAAGTTATTAGAACCACTATTAACATCAACAATTTTTATGTAATAAACGCTATCCAAAGGAGAATTACTGAGGTCAAAGCCGCTTGTCCCTAAACCCCTTCCTAAATAATACCAATTAGAAAGGTCTAAAGAGACATAACAATCATAAAATTCATCGCCATCAACAGGAGCTTCATAAACTATAAAATCGATACCATTGCCATTTCTTAGTGGCCATTTTTTTTCTAATTCTAAGACTATCTCGCCACCAAAACATAAGGAATAAAATAAAGAATCTGGAGGTCCTAAGCAATCGGTTGTTAAAGTAGGATTGGCTGAATCTTGGATTGTTCTTTTTACATAATATAAACGAGTGGCAAAACCAATAGGCTCTTCTTGAGGAATAAGTTTTATAAGAATTTCGGCAGAAGTATCAGAAGGTACATAAATATCCTCTATTATCTTTGGTTTATAACCGACTGAATAAACCTTTAGGCTATATCTTCCTTCGGGTAATGGTTTATAAAAATCTCCTAAATAAGGGTCATTATAAACATGCCATCTTTTCGGTGAGTAAAAGGTAATAACTGCCGGGATCGGTGTATTATTTAAAGAATCAACCACCTTTCCTTTTATCCCCTTTCCCATTATTCTTAAGATATAAAGAATAGCCCGATAATTTGCCTCACAAATAGAATCGATCTGACTTGGAGAAGTAGGTTGCTGAGTCTCAATGGTCCAGGCAAGAGTTCCAAAGTTGCCAAAAAGATAATCCTGGGAAGAACCTCTTACCATATACCAATCATAACCATTTATCGGTATTAACCGGGTAGTAGAAGAACCATAGGTTGAATCGGCATAATTTTGAGAAAGATAGATTATATAATTAGAATCTGGCGGGTCTTTCTTATGAAAATCCCATAAATAATTAACATAAGAAGCCGCTGAATGGTAATCAAAAGAGAAAGAGAAATTATTCTTTAATGACAATTCTCTCATCAATTTCGTTTCAACTTGGGAAAAAGGTGCTGGGCTATTTCCACTTCCCGCCCACATATAGCCATAATCTCTATTTAAATCTACATTATTATGATTATACCGGCGATTTCTCACATAACCATCAGGATTTAAAATCGGAATAATCCAAATCTCTCTATTATTTACAAGATAATTTATTAAAGGGTTTTCATAATATTCACTTAAAAGTCTTTTTATATAATATAAACAGATAACTGTTGAGATTTTTTCATTACCGTGATGGCAACCGGTAAATCTTATTTCCGGCTCTTCCTCTTCTATTAAAGGATTATCGGTTATTTTCATTGCGATAATCGGATAATTATTAACCGATCCCAATGTTTCTAATTTACTAATCTCCGGATAACTTCTCTGTAAGGAATCTAATTCTCTTAACACCTCTTCAAAAGTTGGATACTGTAAAGAGATTTCTCGTATTCTCTCTTCATAATCTTCGCTAATAATTGCTATTTTATAGCCAGCCTTTTTCAATTTTAAAAATCCTTCATCATTAGTTAAAATAAAGAGAAACTTCTCTTCCCGATTTATGATATCTAAGCCCATTTCGCTAATTTTTATAATATCCGAATAATCTTTTATTTCAACCCGAATAAGTCTTTGGGAATTAAAAGCAAAAATTAAAAGAAGAAGAAAATAACCCATTATCTTAAAGGGTTGGTGGGAATCTTCCTTTAATAAGTTCTAAAGCAATAATCTGTTTTTGGATCTCGTTCGTTCCTTCATAGATTTGAGTTATTTTCGCATCTCTCATCATCTTTTCTACCGGATAATCTTTCATATAGCCGTAACCACCAAAAAGTTGGACAGCCTTTGTTGTTACTTCCATCGCCACATCCGAGGCAAAAAGTTTTGCCATAGAAGAAAGAGCCGAAATATTTTTGGCACCGCTATCACACACTTTTGCCGCATAATAAACCAGTTGGCGAGCCGCTTCAATTTTGGTTGCCATCTCCGCTAACATAAATTGAATACCTTGGAAAGAGGCTATTGGTTGACCAAATTGTTTTCTCTGTTTTACATAGTTTAAAGCCTCTTCAAAGGCACCTTGAGCAATTCCCACCGCTTGCGCTCCTACTCCGGGTCTGGTTTTATCAAATGTTTGCATAATATAGAGAAAACCCATTCCTTCTTTTCCTAAAAGGTTTTCCTTAGGCACGCGACAATTATCAAAAATCACCTCAGTCGTCTTTGCTGCTCTAATTCCCATTTTGTTTTCCTCTTTACCAAAAGAAAGACCAGGAGTCCCTTTTTCCACAATAAAACAAGAAAGTCCTCGGGCACCCTTTTTCTTATCAGTAGAGGCAACTACCACATAAATATCAGCCACACTACCATTAGTGATAAACTGTTTTACTCCGTTTAAAACATAATAATCTCCATCCTTTTCGGCAGTCGTTTGGACATTGCTGGCATCACTACCAGCCTCCGCTTCTGTCAGACAAAAGGCACCAATAGCACCATCAGCAAACATTTTTAAATATTTTCTCTTTTGTTCTTCATTACCAGCAATGATAATTGGAAAAGAAGCCAAACCACAAGCCGCATAAGAAACACCGACACCACCGCATACTCGGGATATCTCTTCCACTACTAAGGACATCGCAAAAACCCCGCCACCAAATCCTCCGTATTCTTCGGGAATATAAACCCGGAAAAGGTCCATCTTCGCCATTTCTTTTAAAATTTCAAAGGGATATTCACTTTTTTCATCCAATATTTGTCTTACTGGTTTTATCTTTTCTTCGGCAAATTGTCTTACCAAATTTTTTATCATTTTTTGTTCTTCTGTCAAAAAAAGCATCTTTCCCTCCTTAATTAAATCTTTCTTTTATATCCTCACTAACATTTTTTAAAGCCACCAAAAGTTCGTCCCTGACTTTTAAAAAGGCATCGTAATCTAATCCAATGGGGTCAAAAAGATCTTCACCGTTTTTTTGCGGATAACCTTTAATCAAAAAAAGCTTATCCTCACATTCCGGAAAAAGAGCAGTTAAATAATAATAATGATTTTTTTCGGCACAAAGAATTAAATCAGCTTCTTTAATCATATCCTCGGAAACCGACTTTGCCAAATGACCGCTAATATCAATGCCAATCTCCTTTAATGCCTTTTCAGCATAAGAAGAAGGTGGTGAATTGTTTAATGCTTGGGTACCGGCGGAATAGATAAAAACCGGATAATCTTTTAAATAAGCCTCCAAAATTCCTTTCGCCATTGGACTCCGGCAGGTATTACCGGTACAAACCACGAGAATATTAAACCAGTAATTGCGGCTGATTTTTATTTTTCTTTTTAATTTTGCTTCCAAGGCGTATAAGGAAAAGGAACCTCGCTTTAAAAGGTAAATATCCTTATCAATCTTGATATGGGTCCAATTTCTTATTTTAAAAGGTTCTTTAAAATTTTTCTCAATCTTATACCTTTTTTTCAAAAAATTTACTAATTCCGAAAAATCAAGAAGAAAATCTTTTTCCCGATATTCTAAAAAATAATATCTTTCTAAAAGAGAGGTCTCTTTTTCTGATAGGTTAAAAAAATATTGATTTTGGTGAAGAATAATCAAGGGCGCCAACTCTTTTAATTCCTCTAAAGGCTCTTTTCTCAAGGTAATTATCGGCGAATCATTTAAATTCAACTCTCTTTTAAGTTCTTCCAAATTTTCTTCTTTTTCACTACCGATTAAAAGATTATCTTTAACTTTTAGAAGTATTATTTTCTTCATAATCTATCCCTTTTTTACCAATATCGCTCCTAAATTGCATACCTTCAAAGTAGATTTCTTTTATCAAAGAGTAGGCATTTGCTTGGGCTTCTTTCAAGGTATTACCGAGACCACAAACATTTAAAACTCGACCACCGCTGGTATAAAATTCGTTATCTCTCTTTTCAGTACCCGCATGGAAGATAATATTTTTCTCCTCTTCAATCTCCTTTTTTAAAGTAATCTTCTTTCCTTTTTCGTATTGATAAGGATAGCCAGCAGATGCCAAAACTACGCAAAGACAACTTTTATCATAAAATTCCAGTTCTTTTTTTAAATTCTTCTCCTTTGCTAAAAGAATTATTTCTAATAAATCGCTTTTTAATAAGGGTAAAATTACCTGGGTTTCGGGGTCACCAAAACGAACATTAAATTCCAAAACATATAAATCTTCTTCGGTAAGCATTATTCCTGCATAAATAACACCACAATAAAAAATTCCTTCTTTTTCTAAACCAAAAAGTAAAGGCTTGAAAATTTTTTCATAAGCTTTTAATATTAATTCTTTTTTAAAAAAAGGTACGGGTGAATAGGCTCCCATACCGCCGGTATTTGGTCCTTCATCATTATCTAAAAGTCTTTTATGGTCTTGGGAAGGTAAGAAAAGTAAAAGATTTTCGCTGTCGGTAATACCAATTAAACTTACTTCCTTTCCAAAAAGGCATCTTTCAATAACTATCTTTTCTCCGGCTTTTCCCAATTTTTGATTGATAAGCAAATCGTCAATAACCTTAAAAGTACTTTCTTTATCTTTTAAAACAAAAGAGCCTTTACCGAAACAAAGGCCATCAGCTTTAACCACGCAAAAATTATCTTTTTTCAACAAAGATAAAGCATAATCTTTTGCCTTTTTTATCTCATTTTCCGTAAACACCTCAAATTCGGCAGTTTTTATGCCGTATTTTTTCATAAACTCTTTGGCAAAAACCTTACTACCTTCTAAAAGACTCGCTTTTTTATTAGGGCCGAAAACCTTGATACCTTTGGCTTCTAAGAAATCAGTAATCCCTAAGGATAACGGTTCTTCCGGACCAACAACTACTAAATCAATTTTTTTCTCTAAGGAAAATTTTAAAATATTTTCAAAATCATTAACCGGAATTTTTTCAACAAAGGCAATTTCCGAAATACCCCCGTTTCCCGGAAGAGCATAGACTTCCTTAACCAAAGAAGATTTTTTTATTTTCCAAACCAAGGCATGTTCCCGACCACCGCCACCAATTACCAGAACTTTCATAAATTTTTTAGCGGTTTTTCAACTTTTCTAAGATTTTCTCTTTCCTAAAAGATAATTTCTTTACTTTTGGCTCCGCTTCAATATAGAAAGTGTGGTCTTCTGGTGAATACAAGGCGTTAAAGAAACCATAGCCAAATCCTTTAATATTACCTTTTTCACCCGGCTTCAAAGCCGGTCCAGTACCGGAATAAACCGTAATATTTCCTTCACCAGAAAGAATCTCCGCTACATATCCAGGAAAAATTCTTTGGGCATCAATTATTAAAAAGGTATCTTTCAAAACGGTATCTAAAGAAAAAGTAAAATCGTCATCTTCACCATTAGGATATAAAAAATCGTATTCTATCCAAATAACCACTTCATACCAACTGGCACCTTCACTTTTTTGCCAGATAACTTTAAAAGGAAGCTCGCTTTTTTTGATTATCGTCTCTTCTTTCGGATAAAGGATTTCAAAATCCTTAGGCATAAAAACTTCACTATAGGCATTGCCCCCTTCATGTTCTATTTTCAATTTATAATTCTTACCGCTTTCAAAGGGTAAATAGTTTCCATAGAAGGCATAAGTGAAAGGTTCATTTATCAATGGTAAAAGAAGGTCGTTAATAAAAACCTTGGGAATCATTTTAAACCCCTTATAGTTATACACCACAACCTCTTGGAAATAACGCACATCATCTTTTGTAAATTCCATTTTCGAAACCCAACCCTGAATATAAACTTCTTCTTTTTTTTGACAAAAGATAAAAAAGATTAAAAGGAAAATTATTTTATCTCTCATAATGCATCGGCATTAAAAGATAAAAAATTTCTTCATCACCTTTTATTTCCGAAGGCACAATCTTCATCGCGGAAGTGGGTGAAGTGAAATAAATAGTGGCTTTTTCACTATCAACTTTGGAAAGAATTTCTTGAAGATAAACAGCATTGAAAGCAACCTCCATCTCTTCCCCCACATAACGACCGCTGATTTTCTCCGAACCTTTACCTACTTCTGGAGATTCGCTAAAAAGTTTTATTGCCTCTTCTTTTAAAGAAAGAATCACCATTCGCGTCTTATCTTCAACCCGCGAAAATATCGAAACCCTTTTTAAACTTTTTAAGAAATCATCAACTTCAAAAGTATAGTAATTATCTTCGGCAGTAGGTATCGCCTTTTCGTAATCAGGGAAAGGACCTTCAATCAAACGGGAGATAAAGAAATATTTCTCACCTTCTAAATCATATTCAAAACCAATTCGCGTATCATCAAAATAGATTTTTACTTCTTTTATATCTTCTAATAGGAGTTCAAAAGCAGTTGGCGGAATAATCAGCGAAATATTTCTATTAATACCTAATTCAATTTTCTTTTTATATAAAGCTAAGCGATAACCATCAGTGCCGACAAAACGAAGTTCGTTCTCCCTCACCTCTAAAAGGACACCGGTAAGTGCCGGACGAGTCATCTCTTTAGAAACGCAGAAACCGGTTTTTTCAAACATTTCGATCAAAAGACGGTTATCAAAAGAAAAAGAATTCTCCGTTGGTAAGTCTTCTTTTTTGGGAAAATCTTCCGGGGGTACGGTAATAAATTGGTATTCACCTTTACTTGTTCTTAAAGAAAAATTGTTCTCTTCCAAAGAAACCTCTAAGAGCGGTTCGGAGATTTCTCTTAAATTTTCTAAAAGCTTTCGGCCAAAAACTACCGCCTCTCCCTTCATTTTAATATTATCTTTTCCCAAATACTTTTCAGTATAACACCAAAAATCTAAATCCGTGGCATAGATAGAAAAATTCTCATCATCGCAAGCAACATAAACATTTTGTAAAATAGGAAAGGTTGCTCGAGCAGGAACAATTTTTATTACCCTTTCCAACAACCTTTTAAAAAGCTCGGTACTTATTTTCAATTTCATAAAACCTCCTTTAAACCTTTTATTAATAATTTTACTTCTTCTTCTCTTACGGTTCGCAAATCTAATAAAAGACTATCATTTTCAATTCGTCCATAAATCGGAATTTTCCCTTTTCTCAATCTTTTTGCCAATTCCATAATATTTTCATTTTTAATTCTTAATAAATAAGTAGGCAATTTTACTCCGGCTAAAGAACCACCACCAATTTCACTCTCCCCTTCAATTATTGTTAATTGGTATTTTTCTTGCTTATCTTTTAAAGCTCTATAAACTTTTTTAGCCATTTTTTTTATCTCTTCTTTCTTCCTTAAAATCATTCGGATGACTTCATTTTCTTTTAATAATTTTTCTTTATCAAAAAAAAGTCTCAAGGTGGCTTCTAAAATTGCCAACCGGGTTTTATCAATTCTTAAGATTCTCATAACGGGACAGGAAGCCAGTTTTTTTATGAGTTCTTTTTTACCAACAATTATTCCGCATTGGGGACCACCTAAAAGTTTGTCACCCGAAAAACAAACCAAACCGGCTCCTTTTTCAATACTTTCTTTTACTACCGGCTCTTTGGGTAAACCGAATTGGGAAAAATCAATAAAAGCACCGCTACCCAAATCATCAACCACTGGCAAATTATATTTTTCCCCCAATTTTACCAAATCTTCAATAGGTACCTCTTTAGTAAAACCAATAAGGCGATAATTACTTTTATGAACTTTTAAAATCAGCGCGGTATTTTCATTAATTGCCTGCTCATAATCCCGCAAATGAGTCCGATTGGTAGTGCCAACTTCTTTTAAAATGGCTCCGGCTGATTTCATAATTTCTGGCAGTCGAAAGGCCCCACCAATTTCAATCAACTCTCCGCGGGAAACGATAACCTCCCTACCTTCGGCTAAGGCTTTTAAAATCAAAAAAGTGGCACCCGCATTATTATTACACACCAAACCAGCTTCAGCACCAGTTAAAGCTATTAATAATTTTTCCACATGACGCATTCGGCTTCCCCGACGTCCATCTTCTTCGTTAATCTCTAAATTACAAAAGCCATCAAAAAGCTCACCAATCTTTTCTTTTAAATTTTTGATATAAGGTGCCCTCCCTAAACCAGTATGGAGAATCACACCGAGGGCATTTATCACCTTTTTTAAACTGGGCGAAACGGCAAAAGAAACATTCTCAATAATTTCTTCCTTATTTACTTCCTTTTTCTTACCGGCTAAAATAGCGCTTCTCAAATTATTAATTTCTTCCTTTAAAAAAAATAAAACCAGTTCCCGAGGATAAAGAGTTAACAATTCCTTTATTTTTGGTTCTTTTAACAAACCATCTACTGAGGGGATTTTCCTTAAAATATCTTCATTCACCATCTTGCTTTTTTAAGATTTTCTTAATAATTAGAGCCCTTTTTAAATCCCTTTCTTCAGCGGTAAGCTTTTCGTTTTTTAGATAATGCATCAGATTAGCTCTTTTAACTAAAATGTTAAGAATATTAATTGTCAAAAGGGAGATATTTTTTATTATCCCCAAACAGATACCCAAACGGAGGTTTGATAAAAGATTAATGGCTTCTTCCGAATTTAAAAGCACCGCATTAGTTAAAATTCCATAAGAACGCCAAATCTTATCTTCAATCTCATTTTTTAAATTTTTCAAAAGGTAATCCCGTGCTTTCCTTTCGTATTCAATAATCTGGTTTATGAGATTTTTGGTATTTTCAATAATCTCTTTTTCTTCAATACCGATAGTAAATTGATTACTTATCTGAAAATAACTACCCAAGGCAAGACTTCCTTCACCATAAATTCCTCTTACTAAAAAACCCATATTTTTAGCTGCTCTCACCACTTTCTCCATTTCGTTAGTCAAAACTAACCCGGGTAGATGAAGCATCACGCTGGCTCGCAAACCAGTGCCCAAATTTGTCGGACAAGCAGTTAAAAAACCAAACTTCTCGGAAAAGGCATAGGGCAATTCTTTTTCTAATTTATCATCAATTTCGTTTATCTTTATAAAAATCTCATCCAGAGAAAAACCGGCTTCTAAAACCTGCAAGCGGATATGGTCTTCTTCGTTTACCATAATACTAATTTTCTCTTCTTTATCAATAAAAACTGCTTTCTCATTTTTACTCAAAACGAAATCAGGTGAAACCAAATGTCTTTCCAAAAGATAATTTAAAAAAAATTCATCAAGGTTGTCACTGGTATAAACATTAAAACTATCTAATTTTAAAATGGTTTCTCTTAATTCTTCAACAATCTCTTCTTGCTCTTTTTTACTCGCCTTCAAAAGAAAAAGATGGTTTTCTAAATTGCGGGCAAGTCTAATGCGGGAAGAAATACAAACATCCGATTCTTCCCTAATTTCCCTCAAAAAACCCGGCACCAACTCTTTATTCAATTTCATCCTTCTTTAACTCTTCTTCTTTTTCTTTAAGGATATCTCTAATCTTTGCTGCCCGCTCGTAATCCTCTTCTTCAATCGCTTTATTTAATTCCATTCTTAATTTCTTGATCTCGGAAAGTAAAAGCCCTCTTTTTTTTCCAATAGTAACTCTTTTCCCCCGATGAAAAACCTCTTCTTCCTGTTCTTGTATGGTTGATTGAACTTTTTTGATAAAAGGAGTAAGCTTTTCTTCAAAGGCTTTAAAACAATCGGCACAGCCGAATTTACCGTACTTCTTAAATTCATAAAAAGATAAAAGACACCTTTTACAAACCAATTCTTTTTCTTCTTTCTCTTTAGCCTTTAACATTATTCTCAACAATTCATTAAGATTTACTGCCTTGCCACTTTCCAAAATTCCCTTTTTCTTGGCACATTCTTCACAAATAGAAATATCTTTTTTATTCCCTTTCTCATCAATCTCGGTGATCACCATTATGGCGGGATTTTTTTTACAGATTTCGCAAATTTTTTCTTTCATATTTTATTTAATTTTCCATCTTTTAAAAAATATCGCTCATTACAAATCTCCTTTATCTTTTCGTTATGAGAAACAACAATAATAGTCAAATCCCTTTTTTGATAGATTTCCATAATCATTGATAAAAGCATCTCACTACTTCTCAAATCCAAATTACCGGTTGGTTCATCCAAAAACAAAACTTTCGGTTCACCAACCAAAGCCCGAGCAACACTTACTTTCTGCCTTTCTCCGCCCGATAAATCTTTCGGGTATAATTTAATTTTATCAAGAATTTCTAATTCTTCAAGAATTTTTAAGGCCTTTCTTTTAGCCACTCCCTCTTTTTCGCCCCGAATTAATAAGGGAGTCATCACATTCTCCAAAACATTAAATTCGGGCAAAAGATAATGGAATTGAAAAAGGAAACCAAATTTCTCATTCCGCAAACGAAAAAGTTCTTCAGCAGTTAATTTTTTTAAATCTTTGCCAAAAACCAAAACCTGCCCTTCCGTAGGATAGTCTAAACCGGAAAGGATATGAAGAAGGGTTGATTTTCCACTTCCCGAAGGACCAAAAATTCCGTAAATATTTTTTTCATAAATAGTTAAATCAATCCCTTTAAGAACCTCGGTTTTTGAATGATTATCGTAATAAATTTTTTTGATATTAATAGCTTCAATCAATTTATTCATAGCGCAAAGCTTCAACAACCACTAAGCTACTTGCCTTTTTTGCTGGGTAAAGAGCGGCTAAAAGGGAAATAGCTAAGGCGATACCGACCGTTAAAAAAATGTCGGTTAAATATAATTTTGTTGGCAGGTATTTAATAAAATAGACATCGGCAGGCAGATTAATAATCGGATATTTTGATAAAATAAAAGAAATGATTATCCCAATTATGGCTCCGATTGCCGAACCACAAAGACCAACAAAGAAACCATAATAAAGAAAAATCTTCATAACATTTTTCGTTTTTAAACCGATTGCTTTTAAAATACCAATTTCCTTAGTTTTTCTTATCACCAACATTGTTAAAGTAGCCACAATCCCAAAGCAAGCGATGATAATTAAAAGAGTCAAAACAATAAAGGTAACTACTTTTTCTAATTTCAAGGCGGCAAAAAGATTTTTATTCAAGGTCTGCCAGTCTAAAGCCCGATAAGGATAGGGAAGTAATTTATTTATCTTCTTTGCCAATTCCCTGGCTTTATAAAGCTCTTTTATTTTTAATTCTAAACCAGTCACTTTCTTTTCACATTCCAAAAGTTTTTGGGCTTCCTGCAAATCAATATAGACAAGACTGGCATTATAATCATACATCCCGGCATCAAAAATCCCTTTCACGATAAAATTTTCCGCTTTGGGTAAATAGCCAAAGGGAGTTTTAATCGTGGCGAAGGGAGAATATAAGGTAACCTGGTCGCCAACAGTAACCCCAAGAACTTTGGCTAAATCTATTCCTAAGATAATTCCGGGGGAAGAACCGGAAGAAAGGTGAAAATCTCCCAAAATAATATTATTTTTAATATCCAGACTCTTTCGCTCATTTTCTTCAATCACTCCGCGGAGAACAATCCCATCGGAAGAAGTGGCACTTCTAATGAGTGTCTTGGTAAAAATAAAAGGGCTAACTAAACTGATTTCTTTTATTCCTTTTATTAAGGCTACCAAAGAATCTACATTGTCAATTAATTCGTAATTTCTTTTAATAATGATGATGTGCGGAGTATGTCCTAAAATTCTTTTTTCTAATTCCAAATGGAAACCATTCATCACCGAAAGGACAATAATAATACAGGCAACTCCTAAGGTAACACTACCAATATTTATAAAAGAAATCAATTTTTTTCCTTTGATATATTTCCAGGCAACAAATCTCTCAAAACTCATCGCTCTTTTAACTGGGGGAAAAGAATCACCTCTCTTATGGCCGACTGATTGGTCAATACCATTACCAATCGGTCAATACCAATTCCTAAACCACCACTGGGAGGCATCCCGTATTCTAAGGCTTTAATAAAATCTTCATCCAAGGGCGTTTCATCTTCTTTCAATTTTAGCAATTCCAAAAAACTCTCTTTCTGTCTTATTGGGTCATTCTCTTCGGAAAAGGCATTACCCAATTCTATTCCGCCAATAAAAACTTCAAACCTTTCACATAAAAGGGGATTTTCCCGATGGGGTTTAGCCAAAGGAGTGGTAAATTTTGGATGGTCACAAACAAAGGTTGGTTGGATTAAATATTTTTGAATTAAAAAAGAAAAAAGTTTATCAATCAGTTTAGTTCGGGTTATTGCTTCTTTCACTTCTATACCCAATTCCGAAGCCTTTTTTTTCAAATCGGAAAAAGAAGCCGTAAGAATATCCATTCCCAATTTTTCGTTTAAAACTGAACAGAATTTTATCCTTTTAAAAGGAATTTGGGCCGAGATTAAAAATTCAATCTCCCAATAACGGTCATTTTTTTTCCCCTCAAAATAATTCAAATTTTTCTGCTGACAAAAATTGATTAATTGTTGACAGGAATCAAGATAAGCTTTCTCTTCTTTCTCCTTTTCTTTTAAATAATAAATGTTAATCTTATTAATTGCTATTCCTTGGGCTAACAAATCTTCAATCCGCGGAAAAATCTCTTTAAAATTCCCTTCTTCGTAATAAAACTTTTCCGAATAAAAAAAGTTTTCTTGGTTATATAAATTTTTTACCAAATAAAGAAAGAGTTCTTCAAATAATTGCATCATTGTCTCATAATCGGCATAGGCTTGATAGATTTCAATCTGGGTAAATTCGGGTGAGTGAAACCGGCTTATCCCTTCATTACGAAAATCTTTACCAATCTCAAAAACCTTTTCAAAATTACCAACCAGTAATCGCTTCAAATATAATTCATCGGAAATCCTTAGATAAAATTCTTTATTTAGACTCTCATAAAAGGTCTTAAAAGGGGTGGCAAAGGCTCCACCATAAAGGGGTTGTAAAATTGGGGTTTCCACTTCTAAAAAACCTTTATTCTGTAAGAATTCTCTAATAAGGGCAATTATTTTACTCCTTTTGATAAAAATCTCCCTCACCTCTTCATTATTCAACAAATCCAAATATCTTTGACGATAACGAAGTTCCACATCTCTAATGCCGTGATATTTTTCCCCAAAAGGTCTTAAAGCCTTTGCCAGCAAGGTGAAATCTTTAACCAGGATAGTAATTTCACCGGTTTTGGTTTTAAAGACTTCGCCAACGACACCAATAAAATCACCAATATCAAAAAAATCTAATAACTGATACTTATCTCCCAAAACATCCTTCCTTAAATATAACTGGATTTTATCATAACCATCGGCTAAGGTATAAAACTTGGTTTTACCGAAATCCCTTTCTAAAAAAATCCGACCAGCAACTTTCACTTCGGTTTTATTTTGGCAAAGTTGGTCAAAATTATTTTTAACTTCTTGGGTGGTGTGGGTTCTTTCAAAAAAATAAGGATAGGGATTAATCTTTAACCCTTTTAACTCTTCAATCTTTTTCTTTCTAATTTCGTATTCATCCATAGATTAAAATTTTAAAGAAAATAACGAAAAAAGTCAAAGTAAATTGGAAAAGAATTTAAGGGATTTAATAAATAATTATTTTTTTTATTACTTGACAATCAGGGATAGCAAGCTTAAGAAAATAACTACCGGCTGATAAATTCTTGGTGTCAATAAGAAAATAACTATCGGCCCTTTGAGCTTGATATTTAATTTCGCCCAGCGGATTATAAATAGTTATTTGGACTGGATTTTTAACCGGCCGGGAAGAAAAGATTTTTAACCAATTTTTTTCTTTAATGATTTTCCAACCAACTTCATAAAACTCCTTTTTATAATCTTTAATTCCGCTGCTGGGAACCCATCTTTTATAAAAGATACGATAATAATTATTAGTGTAAACTGCCTTATCCATTCGGAAAATATGGATATTACCTTCTTGGGTAGCCACAATTTCGGGATTAAGGCGACAAGAGTTATCATTAAAATTGGTCACGGTATCCGGACCTTCCCAACTGCCATTAGGATTTCTAATAATCCGGCCGATATTTAAACTATCGCCCCAACCATCGGTATAAAAGGCAATGTGAAGCCTATTATCCGGGCTAACCGCACAGGTTGGATGGTAGCAATTATAATAAGTGAAAGTATCCGGAAAAATTGTTATTTCACTCCAACCAGAAGGTTTTTTAACTCGGTGGATGAGCCGATAGTGATAATCAGGACGGGTATAAGCCATCCAGACAACATGGATATCACCATTATTATCAACAGTTATTCGGGGATAATAATTAGCATAACTTCTGGGAAATACCGAAAGGGTTTCTACCTGTCCCCAAATACCATTAGTATCCCTCATCCGATAAAAAATATTCACTGGAATAGTACCAATTGGAATCCAACCTTGCCAAACTACATGAATCCGATTATTTTTATCAACAGCAATATGGGGATAACAAGAAGCCGTTCCCCATTCCATTGGTGAGATAGTATCAATATCTAAAACTGTTGGTTCTGGATAAGTAGGAAGAATCTTTGCGTAACCAATGCGGTCGGGCATATCCCATCTTGCCCGAAAGACACAATGGGCAGTATCACCTTTACTACCAGCAATATGGGGGTCATTAGGAATAGAGCCAGATAATACTTTTAATGGTAAAGAACAGATATTAGTATAATTACCATTGGCCAATTTTGCCCGATAGAAAAGCCAATACATATTAAAAGGACTTAATTTACCGCGCCAAAAGAAATGAAGGTTATTATTAGAATCGCTACTAATACTGGCAAGGTCATTTTCAACAAAGATAATACCTGGCTGAAAAGAAACAGTTTCTTCATCAGACCAACGGCAAATTTGGTTCCACCACCTCATAATAACTGGGTAATTACTAGTTGTCCGATACCACAGGCAATAAACCCAATTATTAGTATTAGTGGTTGCCCAATTGGCTGAATAAGTGATAGCAATATTATTGTTTTGTCCCGGACTTAAACAGACATCTTCTTCCCAA
>CAZDHW010000010.1:0-61371 GCA_964505415.1 uncultured bacterium
CTAAAAGCAATCTGCTTTAATACCTGCCTATCTGCTGGATAAAGCATTATCATTTTTAATAAGATTTTTTGAGCAAGTTGTTTAGTTATTTCATGGTTATGTAGTTGTTGTTCTATTAGGCCTTTCAAATTATACATTTTTAAATTTTTTATCAATCACCATTTTTAGTATAAGAAGGTTAACAAAGTTGGCAAATGGTTATGAGAGGACATTTTTTGTTAAAAAGAATATTGAAAAATATAGCTTTCTTAAAAAAAGAGGGGACATTTTTTAAAAATTAGGGCAGATTCATTAAATTATCGCCAAGTCGGATTCTATGATACCCCAAGTTATGTTTTTGATGTAGCTATTGCCAATAATTATGCCTACGTCGCTGCTTTATACCTGGGATTAAGAATTATTGAGTTTTATGGCATTGGAATAAAAGAAAGTGATTTTTTTACAAAGAAAAAAATCCTAACCTTCTATATGCTAAATTTTGACAAAGAAGCTGATTTGCTTGATAGCTACTCCGTAAAGAAAAATAGTTTTTATATTGCTTGACTTTTCGGCTAACTTAATTATAATTATTCAGACAGGAATAGTAGGTTATGAAGGTTCCGACAACTTTAAGATACGGATTGAGAATAATGGTTGAAATGGGAAAACACTATTCTCAAGCACCTTTATCTTTAAAAACCATCTCTCAAAGCCAAGATTTACCATTAAAATATGCGGAAAAGATTATTAAACTTCTTTTAAATGCCGGTTTAATTAGAAGTATAAGAGGAAAAGAAGGAGGGTATATTCTTAGTTTTCCACCAGAAAAAATAAAGTTGATTGATATTTTTGAGGCGTTGATAGGAAGATTATATTTAATTGAATGTTTAATTAATCCTAAAATTTGTCCACGAGCCAAAAAATGTGAAGCCCGAAAATTGTGGCAATTACTCGTTAAAAATTGGCAGTATTTTCTTACCAAAATGAGTTTAAAACAATTAATAAAAGGAGGAAAAAATGGTCTTGCCAAAAATCGGTAAGATAGATAAAGAAGTATTTGATAAAATAATTTTTCCTAATTTGGGAAAAGAAGATAAGCGAGTAATAATAAAACCTAAGCACGGCGTAGATGCTGGAGTTATTGAAATTGATGAGGAAAGGGTTTTAGTAGTTGCCTGTGACCCGACTTTTGGGATGCCGGTGATAATGCCTTTCTTTGGCTGGGCAATAGTTCATATTTGTGCCAGTGATGTGGCGGTTTTAGGAGCTAAACCAGAGTTTATGACGATTTCCTTACTCCTTTCACCAGAAACTGATGCTAAAGTTTTAGAATCCATTTGGCTACAAATCTCAGAAGAATGTAAAAAATTAGAGATTGCTATTGTTGGTGGTCATACTGGTGTTTATCCGGGAATTGGTTATCCACTAAATGGCGGTTGCACAGTTTGGGGAATAGCCAAAAGAGATGAGTTAACACCGGCAAGTAATGCAAAAATTGGTGATAAAGTAATAATTACTAAAGGACCGGCAATTGAAGCAGCAGGAATTTTAGCCTATCAAGGAGAAGAGAAATTAAAAAGATTTATTGAGCCTAATTTAGTTGAAAAAGCTAAAAATTTAATTTGGGAGATGAGTGTGGTAAAAGATGCTTTAATTGCTAAAAAATATGCCCACGCAATGCACGATGCTACGGAAGGCGGATTATTAAACGGCATATACGAAATTGCTGAGGCAAGTCAGGTGGGGGTAAAAATTTATGAAGAAAAAATTCCTATCTTAGAAGAAGTAAAAGCAGTCTGTGAATATTTTCAAATTGACCCATTAATTGCTATTAGCGAAGGAACTTTAATAATTACCATAGAAGAAGAAAAAGTAGGAAGTTTAATAAAAGAACTTAAAGAGAATAATATCGCCGCTTGGGAAATCGGCGAAATTGTAAAAGAAGAAAGAATTATGGTAAAAAAAGATGGAAAAAAGGAATCCCTTTTACCAGTAAAAGTTGATCCCTTTTGGGAAGCTTATTTTTCTCTTTTATGAAAGTTATTAATACCTTAAAAAAAGCAGTTGAAGAATTAGAAAAAGAAAAGAAATTTATCTTTTTAATTCCGGAGGTTAGAACTAATTTTGTCTTTGCTAAAAAAGATTTTCAAGATATTTTAGATGTTGCTGGTGTTGAAGGAAGAATTACTATTGTTAATAAAAGACCTTGTGCCAGTGGAAAGATAAAGTTTGGTGCTTCTGACCATTTAGCCCGATTATTATTAGCAATTAAAAAATATGCACCGGAATACCTTTCAGCAATAAATTTTAAATTTGACCAAAAAATTTTAAAAGCGGTAAAAAGAGTAGCCAAGAAAAGAAAGCTAAAAATTGGCGTAATTGATAGAAGATTAGAACCAAAAAGGATTCAGAAAGAAGAAAAAATGTCTATTCCTTGGAAAGTTGATTATCTTTATAAAAAATATAAAAAAATTCCTCAAATATTTTACGAAACCGCTGGTTGGGGAAAAGAACCATTATTTGTTGTTTTGGGAAAAACACCAGAAGAGGTTTTTTTAATAATAAAAGATATCCTTAAAAATTTATGATTCCTATCTTTTTGCTAATAAATCTTTCTTATAAAATTAACGGTTATTTCACAATGCGATACCAAAAGGAATTTTACCTTCACGGCGCTGAAATAAATTTCCAGTTTACTTTAGGAGAAGATTACGACCGATTAATAATTTTTTTTACAGATACCCTTCTCTTCCCACCTCAATTCTCATTTTTGGCATCATTATGGCGATGAGTATGTGTATTTAAAACAACCAATGGGAAATTTAAATTTGAAGATAGGAAGATTTGATATCCCTTTCTCGCTTTTGAAATATTATGATACCCATTTTCTTCTCTTTCAACCTTTATACGAAGACTTTTTAGGGTTTAAAAAAAATTTTGGTGCTGCTCTTGATGGTTATTTAAAAGACTTCGTTTTTGACATTAATTATTCTTTTAAAGATTTAAAAACAATGATACCAATTTTAACCTTCCGGTTAGGGATTGAGCAGAACAAATTTAAAAGTGGGTTATCTTTTTTAAAAGAGAAAGAAAAATTTTTCGCCTTGGATATCAATTTTAATTATTTTATATTTAATTTAAATGGTGAATTTATTTATTTTTTAAACAAAAATAAAAAGAAAGGAATATTTTTTACCTCTTCTTTTGTGCCTTTTTGGGAATTAGAAATGAACTTCGGGTATAAATATAATGGCGAAAATAATATTTTAAATTTGGAAATTTCAAAAGATTGGATAAAGCTGGTAAATTTAAGAATGGCTTTGAATTATTTAATGAATAAAAACTGGCAAATAATTTTTCAACTAAATTTGAAAATATGAGAAAACTGGTTTTCATTCTAATTTTTTATCAACTTATTTTTTCTGGCCTTTGTCTTTGGCGAAACCCTGATAGGGATATTAAAAAAATTTTTCCTAAAGCCACACATTATAAAAGTATCATCAGAAAATACAATAAAAAAGAAAAAGAAAAAATTGAAAAATTAATCGGCAAAAATTTAGACATTGATGAGACTGAATTTACCTTTTATCAAATTTTTGCTAATAAAAAAAGAATAGGGACAGTACTTACGCATACCGAAAAAGGTGAATACGGCGCAATTGAAGTAGTAATTGGTTTAGATACTTTAAGAAAAGTGATAAAAGTTTTAATCCAAAGAGACCGCGAGATAAAAAGTAAAGAACTAAGAAGCGAAAATTTTTTAAAACAATTTGAAGAGAGAAGTTTTAAAGACACAATTGAAGTAAATAAAACAATCAAACCGATAAAAGGAGCGGAAAAGGCATCAAAAGCAATTGCCTTTTCTGTTAAAAAAATGTTGATAGTTTATGAAGTTTTAAAGGAGGAAAAATGAAAACTTTACTACCCTTATTTTTTATTTTATTTTTTTATTGCGGTTCAAAAAAAGTTAATTATGGAAAGGAAATTCCCCAAAATCTTTCCTTAACTAAAATTAGAGAAATTCTAAACGCCTCTTCTCAATACAAAGATAAAGAAGTTTTAATTAGTGGTAAAATTATTAGTGAGTGCGGTAGCGGTTGTTGGTTTTTTATTCAAGACGAGAATAATGATGTTATTTATGTTGACTTAGCACCCGCTAAATTTGCTATCCCTCAGTTAATAGGTAAAGAAGTTTTAGTATACGGAAAGGTAAAAGAAAATCAGATTATTGGATTAGGGGTGAAACTTAAAAAATGATTATTTTAGTGCTTAAAAATCTTTTGAGAAGAAAAATTAGAACAGTTCTGACTATTTTAGGAATAGGTATTGCTGTCTTTCTTCTTTTTTCATTATTTACTTTCAATCAGGGTTATAAAAATTCATTACTTAAAGAACTTGATTTTCTGGGAGTGCACATGTTAGCGGTTCCTAAAGGTTGTCCTTATGAAGCTGCTTCTTTGATTGTTCATGGTGGAGTAATTCCTAAATATTTAAAAGAAGAAGACTTAGAAATTGTTAGAAAAATTCCGGAAATTGAAATTGCCACTCCAATATTTCTTTCTCAATTAGTAGAAGAAGATAGAACAAGTATTATTTTGGGAATTGATATTGATAGTTATAAAGAAGTAAAGAAATATTGGCAAATAAAAGGAAGGTATTTCCAAAATGACGAAAAGGATAAAATAATAATTGGTAGTGATGTGGCTTTTCAAGAAAAATTAGATATTGGAGATAAAATTTATTTTAAAAAAATTAATAAAATTTATGAAGTAGTTGGGATTTTAGAATATACTGGCGGGCAGGATGATGGTTTTTATTTTCTACCTTTAAAAGAAGTCCAAAGAATATTTAGTAAAGAAGGTTTAATAACCGCAATTGGGATTAAAGTAAAAAATTTAGAAAAAATGGAAGAGGTAATAAAAAAATTGGAGGAAATACCAGATTTACAAGTTGTTACGATGACCCAAGTATTGGGAACAATTTTAAATCTCATTGGTCAAGCCAATTCTTTAATTTATACAGTAATTATTTTAGCATTATTAATTAGCAGTTTGGGAGTAATTAACACGATGCTTATTTCGGTTTATGAAAGAAGAAGAGAAATTGGATTGTTGAAGATAATTGGTGCTAAGAATGTGCATATTATTATCATAATTTTTTTAGAAACTTTAATTATCGTTTTCACTGGTTCTTTATTAGGAACATTTTTGACAGTTAGCGGAAATAAATTGATTGAATCTTTTATTAAAAAAATAGTTAGCCACTCGCCAAAGAAAATCGAATTTATTTTTGATTGGCAGGTAATGGGAATAATTTTTCTTTACGCTTTAATAATATCAATTTTGGCTAGTAGTTACCCAATTTTAAAAGCAATTAATTTAAGACCAATGGAAACAATTAGGAGTAGTGATGAATGAGATTCTTTTAATTGCCGAAAAATTAAATAAAATTTATCAACGGGGAGAAGAAAAAGTTTGGGCAATAAAAGATGTTGATTTAGAAGTAAAAAAAGGAGAATTGGTAGCGATTATGGGACCTTCTGGTTCGGGAAAAACAACTCTTTTAAATCTTTTAAGCGGTTTTGATCGACCATCAAGTGGAAAAATAATTTTTTTAGGTAATGATATTACCAAAATGAAGGAAAAGGAATTGCAAAAGATTAGAAGTAAATATGTGAGTTTTGTTTTTCAAAATTTTCTTTTATTTCCTCATTTAACAGTCTACGAAAATATTGCCCTACCACTTTTCTTTAATAAAAAGAGAATCGTAAAAGAAAAAATTCTAAAAATCAGTGAGAAACTCTCTTTAATTTCTCGGTTAAATCATCGAGCTAACCAACTAAGTGGTGGTGAAATGCAAAGAGTGGCAATTGCTCGAGCATTGATAATTGAACCATTGATTATTTTCGCTGACGAACCTACGGGCAATTTGGATTCCGAAAATGCTTACAATGTTTTTCAAATTTTTTCCGCATTAGTAAAAGAGAATTACACGATAATAGTTGCGACTCATAATTGGGAATTAATAAACAAATTTAATGCTCGAAAAATCTATTTGAAGGACGGGAAAATCTTATGATTTCACTATTTTTATTTAATCTTAAACAGTATTTTATTGAAATAATTCCCACAATTTTTTTAGGTTTTTTATTAAGTGGAATAATCCATGAATTTATTCCGCAAAGTTTAATAAATAAGTATTTAGGGAGAAAAGATGTTTTAACACTATTAAGAGTCTCCCTTTTAGGAATTATCTTGCCTCTTTGTTGTTGGGGTTCTTTACCGGTGGCAATTACTTTTAAAAAGAAAGGAACTCCTTTAGGTTCCGTTTTAGCCTTTTTGGTGACCACTCCCGCTACATCAGTCTCAGCAATTTTAATAACTTACAAATTTTTTGGTTTAAAATTTACTTTCTATTTGTGTCTCTCAATTATTTTAATGGGAATTATTATTGGTATTATTGGTAATCTTTTAAAAACAAAGGAATTTTTTATCAATGAAAATAAAGAAAAATGCCTTTGCTGTGAAGAAGGAAGCAAACATTTATCCCATTCTTATCAGCAAAAGAATTTTAAAAATAAAATCATTTCAATTTTAACTTATAGTTTTATCGATTTACCAAAAGAGATTGGATTAGAGATTTTAATCGGAATAATTTTAGCTGCGGTTGTTGCTTCCTTTTCACCGATTGGAATTTTGATAAAAAGATATTTAAGCGGTTTTTATGGGTATTTTTTTGCTCTTATTTTTGGTTTATTAATGTATATCTGTGCCACTGCTTCTGTTCCTTTAGTTTATGCTTTAATAATACAGGGATTAAATATAGGAGCCGGATTAGTTCTTCTTCTTGTGGGTCCAATAACCAGTTACGGTACAATACTATTAATTAAAAAAGAATTTGGTTTTTCTATCTTAATAATCTATTTAACTTTAATTTCTATTTTATCTTTATTTTTTGGGTATTTATTTACTTTTTTAAAATAAATTATTGCTCGCCGTACATGGCAATTATTTCTTCTCTCTTTTTGCCACGAATTTTGTATTTATCACCAACTTTCTTAAAAGCTTCTAATGCCTGGTCGATATGTTCTTTAGTGTGAGCTGCTGACAATTGAACCCTAATTCGTGCTTCTCCGCGAGGTACTACTGGATAGAAAAAGCCGACCACATAAATTCCTTCATAATATAAATCGCGAGCAAATTCTTGAGATAATCGGGCATTATAAAGCATAATTGGAACAATTGGGTGTATTCCTGGTTTAATATCAAAACCAAGTTCCATCATTTTTTCTCTAAAATATTTTGTATTCCATTCTAATCTATCTCTTAATTCAGTTGTTTCAGTTAATAAATCAATTACGGCAATAGTAGCATTTACAATTACGGGACTTAGAGTGTTAGAGAATAAATAAGGTCTTGATCTTTGTCTTAATATTTCTACTATCTCCTTTCGGGAAGCAGTGCAGCCGCCAGAAGCACCACCCATTGCTTTACCAAAAGTGGTAGTAATAATATCTACGCGACCCATCACATTATGATATTCCGGGGTTCCTCTGCCGGTCTTTCCAATAAAACCGGTAGCGTGGGCATCATCAATCATTACTAAGGCATCATATTTGTCAGCTAATTCGCAGATATCCGGAAGGTTTGCTAAATCACCATCCATCGAGAAAACACCATCAGTAGCAATAATTCGAAATCTTTTATTTTGTGTTGCTTTTAACTTTTCCTCTAAATCTTTCATATCACCGTGTTGGTAAATAAACCTTTCTGCTTTGCACATTCTTATCCCATCAATAATGGAAGCGTGATTTAAACGGTCAGAAATAATTGCATCTTGTTCATTAAAAAGGGGTTCAAAAAGACCACCGTTAGCATCGAAGCAGGAAGAATATAAAATTGCGTCTTCCGTTCCAAGAAACTGGGCAATTTTCTTTTCTAATGTTTTATGAATATCCTGTGTTCCACAAATAAAACGAACAGAAGAAAGTCCAAAACCGTGGGTTTCTAATGCTTTTTTAGCGGCTTCAATTACCTTTGGATGGGAAGAAAGTCCCAAATAATTATTAGCGCAGAAATTTAAAACTCTTTTTGGCTTACTTCCTTCCGGATATTCAACAACAATTTCGCTTGATTGGGGTGTCAAAATATAGCGCTCTTCTTTATAAAGCCCAGCTTTTTTGGTATTTTCTAATTCGTTTCTTAAAAACTCTCTTATTGCTCCATATGCCATAACTCCTCCATTTTTAATTTTCTAATTATAAAAGAATACAAAAAAAAGTCAAATTTTATATTGAAAAATAAATATTTAAAATTATAATATTTAATTGATGAAAAAAATATATTATTTAATTATTTCTTTAAGGCCAACCCAATGGATTAAAAATTTTTTAATTTTTGCTGGTTTAATTTTTGCTCAAAAGTTATTAGATTTTTCCTTGTTAATGAAAACTATTTTTGGTTTTTTCCTTTTTTCTTTTAGTGCCGCTTCTCTTTATATTATTAATGATATAAAAGATTACGAGAAAGACCGCCTCCATCCCAAGAAAAAAGAGCGACCTATTGCCAGTGGTAAGATAAGTAAGCAAGAAGGTTTAATTTTTGCTTTAATTTTGTTATTTGTTAGTCTTTATTTATCATATCTTTTATCATTGCCATTTTTTCTGATTTTACTTCTTTATATTGGGCTATCTTTTCTTTACACATTATTTCTTAAAGAAATAGTAATTTTAGATGTTATTGTAGTTGCGATTTTTTTTCTTTTACGAGCCTGGGCAGGTACTTTATTAATTAATGTTTCCCTTTCTGAATGGCTTTTTGTTTGTACTATTTTGTTAGCATTATTTTTAGCATTAACCAAAAGAAAAAGCGAAATTTTCCTTCTTAATAATTCCGCAAATAGCCACCGTAAAGTTTTAAAAAATTATTCCCATGATTTTATTGACCAGATGATTAGTGTTACTACGGCTTCTTCCCTTATTGCTTATGCTATTTACACCGTGGCCCCGGAAACAGTCCATAAATTTAAAACTAAAAATTTAGTTTTAACCTTACCTTTTGTAATCTACGGAATTTTTCGCTATCTTTACCTTATCTATCACAAAAGGTTTAACGATAATCCCGATAGAGCCTTTGTTAAAGATATTCCACTATTAGTGGATATTTTTCTTTGGTTAATTTGTGTGATAGTTATTATTTATAAATTTAAATGAGTGAAGTTTTTGTTTTAAAAACATCTCCGGAAAGGGTCTTAATTGATTACGAAAGATTACTTCATTTGGCTAATTATCAAAATTTTTTGGATAAAAGCAAAGAGATTATAATTAAATTAAACCTTTCTTGGACGCTTTTTTATCCAGCCTCCTCTTCACCGCCTTGGCAATTGGAAGGAGTTTTAAGAACTCTTTTAAAAGATGGTTATGATAAAGAAAAAATTTACCCTTGTGAGAATAAAACAGTTGTGACCGATGTGAAAAAGGGAGCAAAAAATCAGGGTTGGCTTTATGTGTTAAAAAAATATGGTTTAAAATTCGTTCCTTTACCCGAAGTTGAATGGATTAAATATGAATTTAAAACTCCATTATTAAAAATTGACAAAATCTTCAAAGAAGGAATTTATATTCCGAAGTTTTTTATTAATAAACAGGTTATTCATTTGCCCACCATGAAAACTCACGGTCATTCAATAACAACGGGTGCAATTAAAAATGCCTTTGGTGGACTTTTAAAAGAAGTAAGACATTACGGCCACGAATTTATCCACGAAGTTTTGGTGGATTTACTTTTAATGCAAAAAGAAATTCATCCAATAATTTTTGCGGTTATGGACGGAACAGTTTGTGGTAACGGTGCCGGTCCAAGAACGATGCTTCCTTACATTGGTAATTTAATTTTGGCTTCTTTTGACTCAGTAGCTTTAGACGCAGTTGCGAGTAAGATAATGGGATTCGAGCCCTTAAAAATTCCTTATTTAAAAATTGCCCACGAAATGGGATTAGGTTGTGCTGATACCGAAAAAATAAAAATTTATGGTGATGAGATAAGAAATTTAAATTTTAAATTTAAAACCAAAAAAAGTTTTGTTATTTTTGGAGACCAACAATTACGAAAGGGTTATTTAAAATTTTTAAAAAAAATTGCTCTTCATTCGCCCTTATGGATTTGGGCACCAATTGCTTCCACTTTTTATCACGATTTTTTATGGTATCCTTTTATTGGTAAAATTCGTTTAGAAAGATTTCTTTTGACTGGATGGGGAAAACTTTTCAAAAAATATTTTAAAGGAGGAAAGAAATGAATGAAGAAATAAAGCAAAAGATAAAGGAAATGTTTGAAAAAGAAATAAGACCCGGTCTTATTGCTGATGGTGGCGATGGTGAGATTGTCGAAATAAGCGATGACGGAGTGGTGAAAGTGAAGCTTTTTGGTAGTTGTGCCGGTTGCCCCTTTGCTACTTTAACCCTTGCCTTAGGAATTGAACAACGATTAAAAGAAAAATTTTCGGAAGTTAAAAAGGTGGAAAATATTATTTAACTTAGGGAGGGTAGGGAATTCCTTCTAAAAAATTTTGCCGATAAGCAAGGTTTAAGGGTAAGGCATAAAAAAAAGTATTGTAAAAACCGACTCTTCTTGGTCTTTTTGATAAGCGATAAATAATATTTTTTAAAGAATAAAATTCTCTTTTTAAAACCGCTGGCGAGGTTTCTTTTAAAAATGGTTGATAAGTAATATTTTCTAAACGAAAATCTTGGTTCTCTTTTATAAAAAATTTTGCTTCTAAAAAATCAAAATCAATTTTTTTAAAAATATTGCAAAGTTCTTTAAAATTTATTTCTTTATTTTCTAAAACAAAAGAAAGTTTAGCTCCTACAAGAATTTTTTCCTTCTGAATGGTTTTTACTTCTTTTCGCTTCTCTTTTATCAATTTATTTACTTCTTTTGTTAACATATCTTCTAAAGTAAGCCAAGTTTCATTAAGATAGATAATTTTTACTCCGGCTTTGGCTAAAAGACGGACGAATTGGGGAGATTCAAAAATTTTATAAGAAGCTTTAACCAACCAATGCTTTCGGAAACGACGGGCAAAAGAAAAGAAATCGGTATAATAATCTAAATTACTGGTGATATCTTCATCATCAATTGTTATTGTTTTTTCTGGTTGATTAACAAGTTCGCTTATTATCTCTTTTATCGGTCGAATTTTGATATTATCTCTAAAATAGAGAAAGTTTTTACAAAAAGGTTTAAAAATTGGTAAACAGTGACAGCCGATTATTAAAGAAATTTTAGCTGGGACCGGTAAATAATTAGGAAGAGAGAGCGCAATGTAAATGTTTTTTTCTTTTTCTAAAACTTCTTTGATAATATTCGGCAAAAATCCCACTATTAAAGAAACATCTTTTTCTTGTAAATTTTCAAAGAGAGAGGGCTGATAATAAAAATAATAAGTAATTAAAGGACCAAAGAAAAAGATTTTTCTTTTATCACCTTTTTCTTTTATCAATTCAATCGTTGAAATTATTGTAGAAAAATCACTTAAAAAATCACAGTAAACAAAAATATGAGTATAATCTTTAAACTCTAATTTTTTTAACCTTAAATCCTGATAATCAAAATTAATAAGATTTTTTATTTGTGAAATTTCTTCTTTTTCTTTTAAAAAATATTTTGCCCCTTTAGGAGGAAAAGATTCTCGATACCAAAGAGAAATAGTAGGAAGATAAACAAAAAGAATTTTTTTCATTTGGTTTTAAATAGTCGGGAAAGATCGTTATAAAAAGTGAAAATAATCAGAAGCATAATAACTACCCAACCAATAGTGATAGCCACATCTAACTCTTTTTTGGTCAATTTTCTTTTCATGAAATGTTCAATTATAAAAATTAATCCACGCCCACCATCCAAAACCGGAATAGGTAAAATATTGACAATAAAAAGATTGATAGCTAATAAACCAAATAATGCTAAAAAATATTCCCAACCCCAACGTAAACTTTCATAAGTCAATTGAGCCACCATAATTGGCCCTCCTAAAGCTTTACGAGAAACTTTTCCAGTAATTAACTTGTAAAGAATTACTAATGTTTGAAGGCTCACGTACCCTGTTCGGATACCGGCTTGATAAATAGCTTCAAAGAAATTTACTTTTATTCTCGGTAAATATACCCACACACCTATTTGAGGTACTTTCTTAGAAGCGGTATCAGCAGTAACTAATTGAGGGATAAGATTAGCATAAAAAACACCTTTCCTTTTATAGGTGATTTTTATTCTTTTTCCGCCAGAGTTCCTTATTTTTTCAATTAATTCCTCCCAGCTACTTATAAAAGTATCGTTCACCGCAATAATCGTATCGTGCGGTTTCAACCCGGCTTTTTCTGCTGGGCTTCCCTTTTTTACTTTTTCTAAGATTGGCAAAATAAGAGGGTAAAGGCTTCTAATACTATCATTTACTATCCAATAGAAATTGACTATTTTATTTTTTCTTTTAACTATAAAGAAAGTGTTTTTGTTCAAATTTTTATTTAAGATTTCTGCCGCCTTTTCAAAGGAATTGATAGTATCTTTATTAATAAACAATAAAACATCACCTTTTTGAAATGGTCCGATTTTGGTTTCGTAATTAATGATTGGTGGCGAATATTTTATTCCAAAAAGAAAATATAAAAGAAATAGAAGAAAAAATCCTAAAATTAAATTGGCTAAGGGTCCCATAAATATCACCATTAATTTTTTCTTTACCGGTTGAGCTAAAAAACCGTCCTCTTCTTCACTCTCTTCCCCTTTTAATTTTATATAACCACCTAAGGGAATTAAAGAAAGGATGTAAGTGGTTTCCTTAATTTGTCTTTTTAATAGCACTGGACCAAAACCAATAGAAAATTTCTCTACGGGCATATGATAAATTTTCGCAGTTATTAAATGACCAATTTCGTGGATGGTGATTAAAATACCAATGACAATTATTACTATTAGTAGTTCCATCTTACAATCTCTTATTCGTTATTAATTCTTGAGCATATCTTTTAGCCCAATTTTTCGCTTGGATAAGTTGGTTTAAATTAGGATTATAAATTTTTTTATGGGCTTTTAAAGTTTTTTCAATAAGTTTCACAATTTCCCGAAATTTAAGCTTACCTTTTAAAAAATTCTCTACAGCTATCTCATCAGCCCCAACTAAAACTGCGGGGGTTGAAGAGTTTTTTTCTAAATATTTAAGAAGTTTTAAAGCAGGAAAGAGCTTTTTGTTGGGTTTTAATAAATTTAAATTAAAAGGGAAATTTTTTAATCTTTTATCTAAAAAATCGTAATCTTTGTTTATCATTTTTAAAAGAGCATAGGAGATAAAAATTTTCATATCTGGTTCACTAAACATTCCATAAACAATTCCATTGTTATTTTCTATTAATCCATGGATAATTCCTTGAGGATGAATTAAAATATCAATTTTTTTTATTTCGGTATCAAAAAAATGACTAACTTCAACAATTTCAAATATTTTGTTTATTAGAGTCGCTGAATCTACAGTGATTTTCTTTCCCATTTTCCAGATTGGATGAGAAAGAACTTCTTTCACGGTAATTTGGTTTAAATTTTTTTGATAGTTAAAAATAGCGCCACCCGAAGCGGTGAGAAAAAATTTTTTTACTTCATTATTTCCATATTGGTTCAAAAGTAAATGAAACGCCACTAATTCCGAATCAATAGGAAGGATTTCTACTTTTTCTTTTTTGGCTAAATAAAAAATAAACTGACCGAAGGCAACGATTAATTCTTTAGAAGCTAAAGCAATTTTCTTTCTTTTTTTAATCGTTAAAATTAAGGCATTTAAACTATCGGTTCCCGAAGCCAAGAAAAGAACACCATCAACCTCCGGATGAGAAACGATTTCTAACAAACCGTCTTCATTGCCAACAATTTTTACACCGGAAAAGAAAAAATTATTTTTAAAATTTTTATACTGATTGGCGTCATAAACCACTAAATATCGAGGTTTATATTCTTTTGCTTGTTGGGCTAATAATTTGATATTTTTTTCGCAGGCAAGAGCAAAAATATTAAAGTCTTTCTTTAATTTTTTAATTACTATAAGTGCCTGTCTTCCTAAAAATCCCGTAGAACCGATTATTGCTAAATTCATTTTTTTAACCAATTTTTTATTAGTCTTAAATCTTCTGGGGTAGTAATCTTTATATTTTTTTTATCGCCTTTAAAAAAATATACTTTAAAACCGGCTTTTTCTAAAAAAGTAGCGTCATCAGGTCCTTGCCATTTGTATCTGTTAACTAAGCGATAAGCTTTTTTCAAAAGTTGGATATCAAAAAATTGGGGGGTTTGGATTCGATAAATATTTTCTCTTTCTAAAGTAGTAATCACTTCGTTACCACACACCAGCTTTAAAGTGTCTTCACTAGGGACTCCAAACACCACAGCTTTATATTTTTTAACCAAATTAAATCCTTGATTGATAAAATTAGAAGTGATTAGCGGACGAGAAGCATCATGAATTGCTACATACCCTTTAGAAGGTAGGAATTTTAAAGCGTTCATAACTGAATGATATCTTTCTTTTCCGCCGCTGATAATTTTTTTTACTTTGGAAAGGGAAAAGGTTTTAACCCATTGCCAAACTTCCTTTTTTTTATTTTTTAAAGTGACAATAAATATTTCATTACAATTAGATTGTTGAAAGGGAATTGTGGAGTAAATAAAGAGCGGTATGTTATTTATCAAAAAAAATTGTTTTAACCCCCCAAACCTTTTACCTTGGCCAGCGGCTAAAATAATTCCGTAGTTTCTCATTTAAAATAATCAATTTTGATTGCTGTCCGAACTTCTTTCATTGTCTCTTCAGCAATCCTTTTTGCTTTCTTAGTTCCTTCATAAAGAATTTCCATAACTTCTTTTTTTCTTTGTTCGTAATAATGTCTTTTTTCCCTAATTGGTTCTAAAATCTCGTTAAGAATATTAGTCAATTTTTCTTTACAAATAACACAACCAATTTTTCCCTCTTTACATTCTTTTTCAATTTCTAAATACCCTTTTTCATTGAAAGCTTTATGGTAAAGAAAAACCGTACAAATTTCCGGATGTCCTGGATCGGTAGGATGTATCCTTTGAGGGTCAGTAACTGCTTTTTTTACTTTTTTCTCTATTTCTTCCGGTGGGTCACCTAAATAAATACAATTTCCCAAACTTTTGCTCATTTTGGCATTTCCATCCAAACCTGGAAGTCGGGGCACCGAAGACAAAAGAGGCTCTGGTTCGACTAAAACTTCACCATATAATTGATTAAATTTTCTAACAATTTTTCTTGTTAATTCAATATGAGGCAATTGATCTTCGCCGACCGGTACTAAATTGGCTTTACAAAAAGTAATATCGGCTGCCTGGTGTACTGGATAACCTAAAAATCCATAGGGCATACTTTTTTCATAATGATATTGCTTAGCTTCAGTTTTAATTGTAGGATTATGAAAAAGAAGATTTACTGAGACCAGCATTGAATAATAAATTGCTAATTCAGCAATTTCTGGAATCATCGATTGAATAAAAATAGAAGTTACTTCGGGATTTATTCCACAAGCCAAATTATCAATAGCAACTTGTAAAACATCTTCTTTTAAAAGCTCGGGATGTTCAAAATTAGTAGTCAATGCTTGGACATCAGCAATGATTATAAAGGTTTCATATTCGTATTGTAATTTTACCCGATTGATAATTGTGCCGATATAATGACCAAGATGAAGCGGACCAGTTGGGCGGTCTCCAGTTAAAATTCTTTTTTTCATAATTAATTATAATTGTTAATAATAAAATTGTCAATTTTAAGTAATAATTATAAAATTTTAAAATTAAAGATTAATTGATTTTTAAGAAAAATTTTATAAAATAATAATTCCATGGAAAATGAAATTTTAAAAGAAATCCAAAAGATTGAGGAAGAAGCGGAGAAAATAATTAAAGAAACTAAACAATATGCGGAAAATCTAATTAATCAAAAGAAAAGGGAAAGCGAGTTAAAAATAGAAAATTTTAAAAAAGAAATAGCAAAAATAAAAGAAGAAAAAATTAAAGCAACGATTAAAGAATTGGAAGGAGCGAGATTAAAAAAAGAAAAGGAGATTGAAGAAAAAATAAAAAACTTAGAACTTAAGGCAGAAAGTAATTTTGCCAATGTTTTAAAATATCTAAAAAATAAATTTTTTGAAATATGGCAATCGCTAAAATAAAAAAAATATTAATTATCCTTCATCAAGAAGAAAAAGAGAAGTTTTTATCCGGTCTCCAAAGTTTAGGGATTTTTCATCTGGCTAATATTACAACTGAATTTTTGACTATTCAAAAAGATACTTTAAACAAAATTGAAGAAGTTATTGATTTTTTAAATTCTTTTATTAATGAAGAGCTAAAAAAAGAGAAAATTTTAATTTCCGAAAAGAATTTAGAAGGTTTAAAAAAAGAAGAACTTCAGAATATTATTGATACTATTTTAGAAAAAAAGAAAAAAATTGAAGATTTAGAAAAAGAAATTAATTATTACCAAACAGAAATTAAAAAAATTGTGCCTTTTAAAAATTTTGTTTATCCCTTGGAAAAATTGAAAAATATTAAACATTTTAATTTTATTTTTGGCAAAATTAGAAAAGGCGATTTTGTAAAATTAAAAGGTATTTTAGAAAGAGAAAAGGGATTTTATAGAATTATTAATGAAGAAAAAGAAGAAATTTCCCTTTTTATCGGCATCTTTAAAGAATTTTATGAAGAAATAAAAAGCCAATTAGTAAATAGCGGTTTAGAAATTGTTGACCTTACTAAATATTCAGGAACAGTTAACGAAAATATTATTCAATTTCAAGAGAAAATAGCTAATCTTGAGGCTTTAAAAGAAAATTTGCAGGAAGAATTAAAAAATAGGGGAGAAGATTTTAAAAAATTGAAGATTTATTATGATTATCTTTTTAACGAAGAAATTAAAAAGGAAGTTGAAAAAAAACTTCCTTTTACTAAAAGATGTGTTTTTATTACTGGTTGGCTAAAAGAAAAGGACCTTTTTATTTTCGAGAAATTTGCCAAATCTTTTTCTACTGTTGTTTACCAGGTGATTACTCCAAAAGAAAACGAAGAAATTCCGGTTGCTTTAGAAAATAAAAAGTTTTTTTATCCTTTTGAAACTGTGTTGGACTTGTACGGAATGCCAAAGCCTAACGAAATTGATCCTACTCCCTTTTTGGCACCATTTTTTGCTATCTTTTTTGCTTTATGTTTAACTGATGCTGGCTACGGTTTCATTTTGACATTTCTTTCGTTTTTTTTATTAAAAAAATATCCTAAAGCCAAAAAATTTTTAACTCTTCTTTTAATCTGTTCAATTTTTACTATTTTTGCTGGAGCAATTACCAATGGTTGGTTTGGTGATTTTTTTGATAAGTTTAACATAAGTTTTTTAAAAGAATTAAAGAATAAATTAGTTGTTTTTGACCCCTTTAAAAATCCTTTAATATTTTTTATTATTTCTTTAATTTTGGGATATATTCATTTAAATTATGGTTTCTTGTTAGAGGTTTATGAAGCTTTTAAGATAAAAAATCCTTTACCAGCAATTTTTAATGAGGGTTCTTGGTTTCTTATTTTGAATTCGTTTATTCTTTATCTTTACTTTAAAAAGTTTTATTTATTAATAATTTTTCTTTTAGGTATTTCTTTTATTATTGCTCTTTCGCGTTTTGAAGAACGCCTGTTTTTAAAACAATTTGTTTTGTCTCTAATAATCTTTTGTCTCTTATTATTTTTTGGTTACCGTTTAAACTTTTTGCCCCCAGTTTTTTATCTCTCTAAATATATTTTATTAACATTAATTATTTTCTTTATTGTTCTTTCTTTAAAAGAAGAATTTAAAAAAGAAAAGTTAATAATTAGTGGTATTACCATTTTGATTTTAGCCCTCTATGGTTTTCAACTGATAAACAAAGTTATACCTGTTCTTGCGGTATTAATTACCTTTTTTATTTTTAAAAATAACTGGCTTTTATTGAAAAAAATTATTTGGGGAATTTATAATTTATACGGTGGCACTAGCTTTGTGGGTGTAGTTCTTTCTTACATAAGATTAATGGCTTTGGGGATGGTAACCGCTGGTATTGCTATGGCAATAAATACCATTGCTTTTTTAGCAATTAAAATTCCAGTAGTAGGAATTTTGGGTGCCTTGATTATTCTTTTAATTGGCCATACTTATAATATGGCAATAAATGTTTTGGGTGCTTTTGTTCATACTTTAAGATTACATTATGTAGAGTTTTTCCCGAGGTTTTTTACTGGTGGCGGAATAAAATTTATGCCTTTAAGAAGAGAAACAAAATATATAAAAATTGAAACTTAAAAGGAGGAGATATGGGATTAGGAATAGCAATTTTAGGTTTTGCTTTATCAGCGTTTTTAGCCGGTATTGGTTCGGCATTAGGAATTTCTTATGTTTCCCGTGTGGCTAACGGTGTGTTGGCTGAAGACCCAACTAAATTCGGCAGTCTTTTTATCTTAGTTGCTCTTCCTGGAACTCAAGGATTTTACGGATTTTTGGGTGCCTTTTTAGGAATGATGAAAATTGGTATTTTAGGAAATCCAGTACCTATTACTTTAGACCAAGGAGCACAACTTTTTCTTTCTTGTTTACCAGTTGGCATCGCCGGTTTTATTACAGCAATCCTTCAAGGAAAAGTTTGCGCTGCTGGCGCGGAATTAGTGGCTAAAAGACCGACAGAAGCAATGAAAGCAGTAATTTACGGTGCTTTGGTAGAAACCTATGCAGTGTTAGGACTTTTAGCCACAATTTTTTTACAGATGGGGGTAAGGGTGTGATTGATCTTATTAAAATAAAAGAAAAAATCTTTAAAGAGGCTGAAGAAGAAAAAAGAAAGATTTTGTTAGAAACTGAGAAAAAAATTAAAGCGATTGAAGAAGAAACCCAAAAAAAACTAAACGAATTAGAAAGACAAGCGGAAGAATTTTGGGAAAGGCAGATTGAAGAGTTAAAAAGAAGAGAACTTTCAAAATTAAAGAAAGAAGAGAATTTTAAAATTCTAAAGGCTAAATGGGATATTATTGAAAATCTTTTTAATTTGCTAATTAAGGAGATTAAAAAGGATTCCCGTTATGTAGATTTAATAAAAGAAAAAATCAAAAATGAAAATATCCAAGAAATAATTATTTCTTCTGAAGATTTTCCTTTACTTCATTCTTCAGATTTGGCTAATAAAAAAATAATAACCGATAATAAAATCAAAGGAGGGTTTCTTATAAAAAAAGAAAAAGAAGAGATTGACTTTACTTTAGAAAGTCTTTTAAAGGAATTGAAAAAAAGATATTTAAAAGAGATTGACAAATTGTTATTCGGCTAACATCGGCAACATCAGAGAGGCATCAGGAAGAAGTAAAATATTTCTAACAGTATCTTTCTTGAAAGTATAATCTAAAGCATCTTGAATGCTAGTAAAAGGTTTCATAAATATGGCCTCAACAATTTCATCAGGGATACCAACAACCGTATAAACTTCCGCCCAGGTTAAAAGTTCGGCTAGTTTTGCTGATTTATGATAACCTAAAACGAAATTTCTTTTTACATTTTCAATAACTTCTTGAGGCGAATTAGCATCTTTCATAATTGATATAAATTCTTCTTCGCCAATTCCTTTTTCACAAGAAGAAACTAAAATAATCTTGCCACCTTCTTTTAATGCCATTTTAGCATTTTCTAATCCTTTTTGCGCTTGATAAAAATTTATATTATAAGGTTCTTTAATTAGAGCAATTACAATATCATATTTTTCTTTTATTGGAATACAAAAAACTTTTTCTGCCCATTTAATCCCTTCTTTAAAAGAAGTGATTAGATTGCCAAAAGTTAAATTATAAATATTTTTCTTTTGATCAACAATTACCTGAATAGAAAAGATCGGTTTTCTAACTGCCTTTGCTACCTCTTCCATATCATTAGCAACTGGATTATTAGTAATAGCTAAAAGGGTTGCTTCTCTCTTTAAAGAAAGGAGATGATTAGCAGAAATACTTTCGTAACCAGCAATTCCAGGCAAAAAAGTTTTTCGACCACCAGTATAACCAGCAAAATAATGAGGTTCAACAGAATTGATAGTAATAATTTTATCAACCTTTTCGATTAATTTATTAAGATAAATTGGGGTGTTAAAGCTGGTTTTCCCTAAATAAACCAATTCATTTTTATTCCGGCAATCGTGATAAAAAATTCTATCTTTATATTTTTCATAAAAATTACCAAAAATCTGTAAATTTTCTTTTTCATCAGGTTTTCGGTGTGATCCTAGTGCCACTAGAAAATAAATTTCCTTATTTAAAAAATTATCACTCAAAATTTCAAGAATCTGGGATGTGGGGGTTGGTCGGGTATAATCATTAACAATAATTAAAAAGGATTTACCCGAAGAAAGAAAATCTTTGGTTTCGGTTTTTAATTTTTGAATAGCCAAATTTAAATCAACAAGCGGAGGTTTTATGGGTGTTAAAATATTAAAATTAATACTATCAGGAATTTTAATTACCTCTTTTTTATTTCCATAAGTAATTGTGTAATTCATTTATTGTAAAATTATAAAAAATTAATTAGCAAAAGTCAATAAATTCAGAGGAGACGGTATAGAGGATGGTAGGGGGAACGAATGTTTAGGAAATTTTTCTATTTTTTACCTTTAACATCGCTTTATTATAAATAACGGAAAAAAATTATTTATATTACCCCAAAATTTTAATATACAATTTGACATAAAAGAAATTTTTGAGCATAATTATAAAAATTAAGCTAAAAGGAGGGTTAGCCTAATTGGTAAGGCAGCGGACTTGAAATCCGCCGTCGCGAAAAGCGACATGGGGGTTCGAGTCCCTCACCCTCCGTGGAGAGGTGGCCGAGATTGGTCTAAGGCGTCCGCTTGCTAAGCGGAAGTCCATCCCAAAAAGGATGGACCGTGGGTTCGAATCCCACCCTCTCCGATAAATTAA
This sequence comes from uncultured bacterium, assembly GCA_964505415.1. Taxonomy (GTDB): domain Bacteria; phylum Hydrothermota; class Tepidihabitantia; order Tepidihabitantales; family DTDR01; genus DTDR01. The sequence continues at coordinate 21,006 of CAZDHW010000010.1, forward strand.
AAACTTGATTTATTAAAAAATTTTTTTAAAATTAATAAATGCCCCTGTAGCTCAGTTGGAAAGAGCGACAGTTTCCTAAACTGTAGGTCGTGAGTTCGAATCTCACCAGGGGCATTAAAAAATTATGAAAGTAAAAGAAGATTTTTTACAAAATTTTTTGGCTAAAATTGTAAGTTATTATTATCAAAACAAAAGAAATTTCTTTATAATCGTGAGTGCAATTATTGCGGGTGTTTTTATTATCATTTTTTCAATAGGCGGAAAACCAAAAACTCATCCGGAAGCACAAATCCGTTTTACCCAAGCATTAGGTTTATATTCTATTGGTAATCTCTCTCAGGCTGAAGCCCAATTTTTGGAACTAACAAGATTATTTGGCAATACTCCTTTAGGAATAAAAGCATATTTTTATTTAGGGAGAATTTATTATCAAACTCAACGATTTATTGAAGCCCAAAGAGCTTTTGAAAAATTTTATGTCAAAGAGAAAAAAAATCCAGTATTATCGCCGGCCGCTCTCATGAGTATTGCTAACTGTTTTGAAGAGCTTTCAGAATTTAAAAAAGCTGCTACCACTTATGAGGAAGTTTATAAAAAATACCCAAAATCATTATACGCTGCCAAAGCTTTACAATCAGCAGGAAGATGTTATCTTTTGATAAATAATTATAAAAAAGCTATCGAGGTTTTAGAATTAGCTCTTAAAAAATTTCCTAATTTTCAGGAAAATAGTGAGACTAAGGCACTGTTATTTTTTGCAAAATCAGCGTTAGGAAAAATTAATATCTCTACTTATTGATTTTATTAAAAATTTCATTATTTTTATAATATGATTACCTTAACTAAAGACAACTTTGAAAAAGAAATTTTAAAATGTGACACGTTAGTATTTATTGATTTTTGGGCTGATTGGTGTATGCCTTGTAAAATGATGATGCCTATTGTGGAGGAGCTTGCGAAAGAATATCAAGGAAAGGTAAAATTCGCAAAAGTTAATGTTGACGAAGAAAATGAATTAGCAGAGAGATACCAAGTTATGAGTATTCCAACTTTTATTTTTATGAAAAACGGTAAAATCCTTGACAAAGTTATTGGAGCAGTACCGAAAACAATTTTGATAAAAAAATTAAATGAATTTCTGGAGGAAAAATGAAGTTCATTAGTATTATTTTAATTTTTATTTTTTTAATTAACTGTGGAGGCAAAAGATTACAAGAGCCATTGGAATTTCAATTAGAAACCTTGGAAGGTGAAAAAATCGATTTAAAAAACTATAAGGGAAGAGTTATTCTTATGGATTTTTGGGCAACTTGGTGTCCACCTTGTCGAGCAGCAATTCCTCATTTGATAGATCTTTATCAAAAATACCAGAATAAAAATTTTGCTGTTTTAGGAATTGGTCTTGATGAAAAAGAGGCATTAAAAAAAATGAAGGAAGAGTTAAATATTCCTTATCCTATTTTTATTGGTAATAATGAAATGGCTAAATTTTATCAAATATCAGCGATACCTACTTTGGTACTTATAAATAAAAAAGGGAGCATCGCTTATAAAGAAGTTGGTTTTTCAGAAGAAGGAATTAAAAATTTGGAATCAAAAATTTTAGAAATGTTAGAATAAAATGGAAAAAGTTGAGTTAAAATGGTTAAGAGGATTAAAATTTTTATTAATAGATTCTGAAAACCACCAAGTGTTGCTTGATTCAACTAAAGAAAGCGAGGGGCAAAGAGAAGGTTTTAAACCAATTCATCTTTTTATGGCAGCAATTGCTGGTTGTATGGCAATGGATATTGTATCAATATTAAATAAAAAAAGAGAAAATCTGAAAGATTTTTTGATAGAAATCGTGGGGGAAAGAGCTAATGAACATCCAAAAAGATTTGTTAAGATCGATATAAAGTTTAAAATTAATAAAGAAGTGAACCAAAAAGCAATTGAAGAAGCTTTTTTACTTTCTAAAGAAAAATACTGTTCCGTATTGCATTCAATTTTAAATAAACCTGAGATTAACTTTTACTTCGAATGAGGAATAAATTTATTGAAGGCTTAACTTTTGATGATATCCTTTTAATTCCTCAAAAATCAGAAATTTTACCGAAAGATGTTGATGTGTCCACAAAGTTTTCTCGAGGAATAAAGCTTCATATTCCCTTAGTAAGTGCCGCAATGGATACCACTACGGAAGCCCAAATGGCTATTGCCTTAGCAATAGCGGGTGGTATCGGGGTTATTCACAAAAATCTTTCAATCGAAGAGCAAAGACAAGAAGTAATAAAAGTTAAAAGAGCTGAAAGTGTAAAAATTTATAATCCTATTACTATTAATCCTAACCAATTGATTAAAGAAGCCAAAGAATTAATGGAAAAACATTCTATTTCTGGAATTCCAGTAGTGGATGAAAAAGGAAAATTAAAAGGAATTATTACTAGAAGAGATATAATCTTTGAAAAAGATTTAAATCAGCCAGTAAGTAAATTAATGACTAAAGAAAACTTAGTTACGGCTGATGAGAACATAAACTTAGAAGAAGCCATAAAAATTTTGCGAAAAAGAAAAGTCGAAAAGCTTCTTTTGGTAGATAAAAATTATTGTTTAAAAGGTTTAATTACTGTAAAAGATATCATAAAAAAAATGGAACATCCGCAAGCAACGGTTGATGAATATGGTAGGCTCAGAACGGCTGCTGCAGTAGGCGTGGATAAAACTTCTATCGATCGTGCTTATGCTTTAGTAGAAGCTGGCGTTGATGCTTTAGTAGTAGATACAGCCCATGCCCATTCTTATTTAGTTTTCAAATTAATCAAAGAGTTAAGAAAAAAATTTCCTGATATTCAACTGATAGTTGGAAATGTAGCTACTGCCGAGGCATGTTTAGATTTAGTGAAACTGAATGTTGATGCGATAAAAGTAGGTATTGGACCCGGTTCTATTTGCACTACTCGAATAGTAGCTGGTGTAGGTGTACCCCAAATTACAGCGATTATGGAAGCTGCAAAAGTACTTAAAAAATATAAAATTCCATTAATTGCTGACGGTGGAATTAGGTACTCCGGTGATATTGTAAAAGCCTTGGCTTGCGGTGCTGATACAGTGATGATCGGAAACCTTTTTGCTGGAACTGATGAAAGTCCAGGCGAAGAGATACTATTAGAAGGAAGAAGATACAAAATTTATCGAGCTATGGGGTCAATAAGTGCAATGAAGGCGGGGTCAAAAGATAGATATTTCCAAGAAGAAGCTAAAAAATTTGTTCCCGAAGGTATAGAAGGCTTGGTTCCTTATCGTGGTAAAGTTTCAGAAGTTATTTTTCAGTTAATTGGTGGTTTAAAAGCTGGGATGGGGTATGTGGGAGCCAGAAATTTAGCAGAATTGAGAAAAAAAGCAAAATTTATAAAAATTACTTATTCTGGATTAAAAGAAAGCCACCCACACGATATCATTATTAGCAAAGAAGCTCCGAATTATGAAAAACCAAAATTTTTATAAAAAATATAAGTTTACATAATATATATTATCAGAACTTATATATTTTTAATTTATTAATTCTATGCCTTGAAAATTTTGTCGCCAAGACTTTTAATCAATGGAATTTCCCAATAACGGCCACGCCAGGCATTCACAAAGCCTGCAATTACCAAATAAAGGTATAACAAACCAACAATACTTCCTATGATACTTCTTGTTAAAAAGGCTAGAATTTTAAAAATTATTCCAATAATAAATATTTGTCCTAAAAAATTTTTAAAAATCAAATTGATAACTATTAATGCTAAAGAAACAATTATTAAAAGAATAAACAAAGTTAAACCTTGTTTTGCATGATAACAAGCAAATTCATCATCTTTAGCAAAAATCAAGGGAATAATACCAATTAAAGGAAAATAACTCAAACTAGCCAAAATTTGGCTTTCCCTACTTCTTTTTTCCATTTATTTATAATACCAATTTTTTCTTTAAAATCAACAAATTTATTTTTATTGTTGAATTAAGGCTCATTTCAATTATAATATTTTAATAATGAAATATCTTTATTTTATTATTCTTGTGATAGCTTTTTGCGGATATTCGACACGAATTCCTTCTCATATTGCATATAAAAAAATTGCTCTAGCATTTGTGGAAAATAAAACCTTAAAACCAGAATTAGAAGTTATCCTTACGCAAAGACTGGAAGATTATTTTAAAAGTATCTCCCAAATTAAATTAGTAAATATAGAAGATGCCGAACTAATTATCTCGGTAGAAATTAACAATTACGGAAAAATCCCAGCTGTTTACGACGCTTTTCAAAATGTCACCCAATGGCAAATAAATATTTCTTGTCAAGTAAAGGGGCAGAAAAAAAATACTGAGCAAATAATTTTTAATTCTTCTATTAATCAACAAGTAAATTATCGGCAGAACGAAAAAAGCGAAGAGGAAGCAATTAAAGAAGGGATAGAAAAAATTACTGCCGAAATTTGTCGTCAACTTTTTTCTCAATGGTAATTGAATTAAAAATTCAAAAAATAATTTTTGGTGGTTTCGGTTTAGGAGAATATGAGGGTGTAAAAGTGTTTGTCCCCTATACTTGTCCTGAGGAGAGATTACTAGTTAATATTAAGGAAAAAAAGAAACATTATTGGTTAGGTGAAATAAAAGAAATTTTAGAACCTTCCCCTTTCAGAATCAAACCTAAATGTCCAATATTTACTCAATGTGGTGGCTGTGATTTTCTTCACATTGATTATTTTTATCAATTAGTTTTGAAAAAATTAATAGTAAATGACTCGCTTCAACATTTAGGCAAAATTTTTTTTCCTCTTAAAAATCCTCTTCCGGTTTTACCTTTTAATTACCGAAATAAAGTTCAAATGGTAATCAAAAAAAATAAAAAAGTTTCAATTGGCTATTACAAAAAAAATACTCACGAAGTGATAGAAAATCCTGATTGTTTAATTAATCCAAATATTTTTAATGAAATTAGAAATTCTTTTAAACAATTTCTTGAAGAAAATAATTTTGAGATTTATGACGAAAAAACCCAAAAAGGAAATTTAAGATTTTTGGTAATGCGTTTGGGGATAAAAACCGACAAAATATTATTAATTGTTGTTGGGAAAGAATATGACAAAAGAATTGAAAGATTTATGGATTCTTTATCGCCAGAAATAAAAAATAAAATTATTGGTTTTCTTTACAATTTAAATCCTCTGCCTAAAAATCGTATTTTAAGCCGGGATTCTATAGTTATTTTTGGCGATCCTTTTTATTTTGAGGAATTGTTAAATAAAAAATTTCGAATTTCTGTCAATTCTTTTTTTCAAATTCATTATGAAGCTACTAAAATTTTATTAAAAAGAATTTTAGAATTAATGGTACCTGAAGAAGATGATATAATTTTTGACCTTTATTCAGGCGTAGGAGTCTTCAGTGTTATTCTTTCTCCTTATGTAAAAGAAATTATAGGCGTGGAAAGCGAAAAAAGTGCTTACGAAGATGCTTTGTTTAATAAAATAATTAATGATTGTTTAAACATAAATTTTCTTTTAGGAAGATGCGAAGATGTGTTATCTCAGCTACCTAAAGCCACTAAGATCATTTTGGATCCACCGCGAAAAGGGTTGTCGCCAATTGTAATAAAAGAATTAGCAAGAATTTTGCCGCAGGTAATTTTGTATGTTTCTTGTAATCCCACAACTTTTGTTCGTGATTTAAAAACTCTTTTAACATTTAATTATGAAATAGAAACTATTGAGCTTATTGACATGTTTCCTCAAACTTATCATATAGAAATTTTAGCTAAATTAATAAAAAAATAATGGAATTTTTAATTAAAGGAAAAATTTATTACCGAGAAGAATTTTTAGAAGGTACACTTTTGATTAAAAAAGACAAAATTTGGAGAATTTTTTTAACCAAAGAGATTCCCAGGGGTTATCCCCTTATTGATTATCAGGACAATTACATTTTCCCGGGTTTTATTGATTCCCACATTCATCTTTTAGAACTAGGACTTTTAAATATTTTTCCTGATCTTAGCGAAATTACTTCTTTGAATGATTTATTTGATATTATCCGAGAAGCAGAGAAAAACCTTTCTGCCTTCCCCTTTTTACTTTTTCTTAACTTCGATTTAGAAAAAATTAAAGAAAAAAGATTTCCAAAACGGAAAGAATTAGATAAAATTGTTAATAAAAAGATTGTAATTATTTCTCAAAAAGATGGTCACACAACAATTTTAAACACTTACGGACTAATAAAAATTTTTAATCAAGGTTTTTTCCCCGGCATGGAAGTAGACAATTATCATCAACCTACTGGTGTGCTCCGAGGTTTGGCTAACGAGTTTATTCATAAATATTATAAAAAATATTTACCTGTGGACGTCAAAATGTTAGCTTTTCAAGAAGCTGAAAAAGTAATAATAAAAAATGGAATAACTACTTTTTGTGCTTTGGTTGGGAATGAAGAAGATAATTCTTATGAATTACTTTTAGAAAATCTTCATCGTTTTAAAACTGAAATAATAATTTTCCCTCAGGTTAAAGATATTAAAAAAGTTAAAAATTTAGGCTTTAAAAGAATAGGCGGCTGTTTGCTTATAGACGGTTCTTTATCTTCTTATACCGCTGCATTGTCAGTTCCTTATGAAGATAATCCTCAAACTAAAGGGATATTATATTTTTCTGACGAAGATCTTTATCATTTCTTTAAAAAAGCTACCGAAGCCGACTTACAAATTGCTGTTCATGCTATTGGGGATGAAGCAGTAAAGCAAGTTATAAGAGCTTACGAAAAATTTTTAAAAAATAATAACTTAAGACATCGTATTGAACATTGTGAAGTTTTGGATTCCGACTTAATTAAAAGAATAAAAAAATTGAATTTAATTGTCTCTTGCCAGCCAGCATTTGAATATTTCTGGGGTGGTAAAGGAAAATTATACGAAAAAAGATTAGGAAAAAGAATAAATTTCACTAATCCTTACCGGAGTTTGTTAAATGAAAGTATAATTTTAATTGGCGGTTCCGATGCCCCTATTACTCCGCCTAACCCTTTATTAGGAATTTATTCGGCAGTGAATCATCCTAATGAGAAAGAAAGAATTAATTTGAAAGAAGCTATTGCTCTATTTACTAAACACGGTGCCTACGGTAATTTCTTGGAAGAAAATAAAGGATTAATTGAAAAAGGCTATGATGCGGATTTAGTAATTTTAGAAAATTTACCAATTAAGGATTTTAAAATAAAAATTAAAGCAGTATTTAAAAAAGGCACAAAAATTTGGGAAAGTTAAAGATTTTGATAAAGAAAATAAAAATCTTTTAAAGAAATTTCTTCCGGTCTTCTTTCCCAATCAAAGGGAAATTTTTTTAATTCTTCTATTTTTTCTTTATTAAAATTATTCAAAAGAATATTGATTATCTTTTTTCTTCTTTGAGAAAAAATTATTCGTAAAAATTTAAAAAAATTTTCATAATCTATTTTATAAAGAGGTTCTTTAAGAGGAATAAACATCATCACCATTGCAGAAACTTTGGGCGAAGGTAAAAAGTATTTTCGGTCAATTACAAAAAGACTTTTTTTTATAAAAAAATTATCAGTTAAAATAGTCAATGGTGAGTAGTCTTTGGTTTTTGTTTTAGCTAATAATCTCAAAGCAAATTCTTTTTGAAAAGAAAGAATTGCCTTTTGAAAATTTTTGTGATATTTTAATAACCAAAAAATGAGTGGTGTGGAAATACTAAAAGGGATATTCCCAACAATCACCAAGTTCTTTTTCGTTGAAATATCATATTTTAAAACATCTTGACAGATTAAACTCAAATTAGGGACATCTTTGAATTTTTCTATTAAAAGATCAACCAAACGTTTATCAATTTCTATCCCATAAACAAATTTAGCTTTTTTTATTAGATATTCAGTCAAAATCCCATTCCCTACACCAATTTCCAACACTTCTTCTTCACCAGTTAATTCTAACGCTTCTACAATTCTTTGAGCAATTTTTTTATCAGTCAAAAATATTTGTGACAAGGATTTTTTGGGTTTAACTCTTTTAATTAATTGGGAAAAGTTTTCTAACATTTTCTTTAATTTTCTTTTCTAATTCGGTTATTTCTATTTCCAAAATTTCACTCGCTTTTTCATAAATATATTTTACATAAGCTGGCTCATTTCTCTCGCCTCTCTTAGGCACAGGTGCTAAATAGGGAGAGTCGGTTTCTAAAAGTAATCTTTCTATAGGTGTTTTTTTTATTAAAGAGAATAATCGTTCGCTACTAAAAGTAATTACCCCTGAAAAAGAAATATAAAATCCTAAATCGATTGCTTCTTTCAAAACTTTTTCGTTACCAGAAAAACAATGCCACACTCCTTTAAAATAACTAATTTCTTTCAAAATTTTTAATCCTTCTGAATGACTTTCTCGAAAATGAAGATTCATCGGCAGATTTAAATCCTTAGCAATTTCGACTTGTTTTTTAAATATTTTAATTTGATTTTCTTTTTGGGAATAATTTTTATAAAAATCTAAACCAATTTCACCCACGCCACAAATCTTTTCATTTTTAGCTAGCAAATAAATTTTATTTAAATCTTCTTCCTTAACCCAATCCGCTTCGTGAGGATGAACACCTACGTTTCCGTATAAGATTTCACTTTTTTTAATAAGTTCAATTACCTTTTCACTATCAGTGATATTTACCCCTACAACAATAATTAAGTTGACGCCTATTTTTTTAGCTCTTTCGAGAACTAAATTCAAGTCATTTTTATAAGTTTCCTCGGTCAAATGAGCATGGATATCACAAAACATTATCGGATAATACTACCTGGTGGAGCATCTCTGTCGGTTGTTAAAATAGCAATTGGTTTTTCTTCACCCACCGCTAACAACATTCCTTGACTTTCTATTCCTTTAATTTTAATCGGTACTAAATTACTTACAATGATAACATTTTTTCCAATTAAATCCTTAGGTTCATAGGTTTCCCCTATTCCGGCTACAATCTGACGCAATTCTTTTCCTAAATCTACTTCCAATACTAACAATTTGTCACTTCCTTTTACCTTTTCGCAATTTAAAACTTTACCCACCCTTAAATCAATCTTTTTAAAGTCATCAATAGTGATTTCCATTTTTCCTCCCTTTAACTTTTTTAATTGTAATTCAATTTTCTCATCAGGTATTTTATCAAATAAAATCTCAATTTCTCCTAAAATGGGCTTTTTAAACAAAAAATCTTTTTCTAACACATCATCCCACTCAAATTTTTCAATATTTAAAAATTTTCTTATCTTCTCACAGCTGAAAGGCAAATAAGGACGAAAAAGAATTTCCATACTTTTTATTAAAAGCAAACAATTGGCAATTGTTCTTTGGCATTCTTTTAAATCCGTTTTTAACGTTTTGAAAGGAGCTTTGTGATCAAAATAGCGATTACCATAAGCCGGTAATTTCATCAATTCTTTTAAACCATTTTTTATTTCAAATTTTTCCAGAAAACTTTCCGTTTTTTCTTTTACTTCTTTAATTGTGTGTAAAACTTCATTGTCCAGTTCCCAGTTTTCCGGTATTTTGTTTTTTAAACTTCTTTTAATAAAAAGCAAAACTCGGTTAACAAAATTTCCTAAAATATTAGCTAGTTCGTTATTAACTTTTATTTGAAAATCTTTCCAGGTGAAGTCGACATCACTAGTTTCGGGTAAAATAGTGGCTAAAGCATAGCGCAGAAAGTCAGGAGGAAATTCTTTTAAATACTCAGGTAACCAAACTGCCCAATTCTCTGATGTTGAAAACTTTTTACCCTCCAAATTTAAAAACTCATTTGCGGGAATATCATAAGGTAAGATATAATCGCCGTGGGCCATCAACATTGCGGGCCAGACGATTGCGTGGAAAACAATATTATCTTTACCAATAAAATGGATTAATTTTGTTTCTGAAGAAAGCCAATATTCTTTCCATAAGTCTATTTTATTATTTTTTTCTGCCCATTCAACTGTTGAAGATATATAACCAATTGGAGCATCAAACCAAACATACAAAACTTTATTTTGAGCTTCCCGGAGGGGCACCTTCACCCCCCACGGTAAATCCCGAGTGATTGCTCGGTCTACAAGACCTTGATTAATCAAACCTAAAGAAAATTTTCTCACATTATCTTTCCAATTTTCTTTTGTGCTTAACCAGTTTGCTAGCTGTTCTTTAAATTTACTTAAAGCAAAATAATAATGAAAAGTTTCTCTCATGACCGGTGGGTTGTTGCAAATTTTACATTTAGGAGTAATTAACTCCTCAGGTTCTAACCAGCGACCGCAAACTTCACATTGATCACCACGAGCATTGGGATTTTGACAATAGGAACAGGTTCCATAAATATACCGGTCAGCTAAAAATAATTGACAATTTTCACAATAGAATTGTTTTACTTTCTTTTTGTAAATATAACCTTTCTCATAAATTTTTAAAAAAAAGTTTTGCGAAATTTTGTGGTGCAAAGAAAGAGAAGTACGAGAAAAATTATCAAAAATAATTCCAAAATCAAAAAATGCTTTTTTGATTCTTTCATGATAGTGATCTACTACTTCCTTAGGGGAGATATTTTTCTGTAAGGCAGCAATAATAATTGGTACTCCGTGCTCATCGGTTCCGCAAATGTGAATACAATCTCTCTTTTTTGATTTTTGATAACGAACATAAATATCAGCAGGTAAATAACAACCAGCAAGATGACCTAAATGGATGTCACCATTGGCATAAGGTAAAGCACTGGTTACCAAAATTCTCATAAAAAAATTATAAAAATAACAAAAATAAAGTCAAAAAAATTAAATTTTCCGAATTTTACTTATAAAAAAACCTTCACATTCATTATAATGAGGATAAAGACGAACACATTTTTTTAATTCTTCATTTTGAAAGTCTCGCCAGACAGCAATTCCCGGGGAAGTTCTTATACCATGAATAGTTATTTCTTCTAAATAAGCATTAGGGTATTTTTGTAAAAGAAAATTAATCACACCTTCATTTTCTTCAGGAGCAAAAGTGCAAGTAGAATAAACCAAAATGCCGCCTTTTTTAAGGCTCTTAAAAGCGGAAATAATTAAATTTTTCTGGATTTTGGACATTTTGTTAATATAAAATTCACTCCAATGATTAAAAACTTCATAATTTTTGCTTATTGTTCCTTCACTACTACATGGAGCATCTAAAAGAACTTTATCAAAATATTCAAAAAAAAGATTACCAAACCTTTCACCGCGTAGGTTAGTAATAACACAATTTAATACTCCCATCCGGTCAATATTACCTGTAAGAGCCTTAATCCTTTCAAGATTCACATCATTAGCCACTACTAAACCTGTGTTCTCCATTAAAGCAGAGAGTAAAGTTGTTTTAGAGCCGGGAGCAGCAGTTAAATCTAAAACCTTTTCGTATTTTTCTGGTGCCAAAACAATTGCTGGTAACATGGAGGCAATATCTTGAACATAAATATAACCTAAAAAATGCTCTAAAGTATTGCCGATAGAAATCTCGTCTTTTTCATTTTTTAACCGAAAGGCATATTTATAAAAAGGTAATGGTTCACAGTCATATTTTTTTATAATTGTTAAAACATCTTCTTCTTTTACTTTTAACGGATTAATTCTTATAGAAAGTCTTGGCTTTTTTTCTAAACTTTTTAAAAATAACGGAAAATCGGGAATAATCTCTTGGTAGCGAATTAAAAATTTTTCAGGAATTTTCAAAGACAAGCTAACCGTCTTAAAGCTAAAAGTTTCTCGTTTAGCGAAATCCGACTTTCTTTTATCGCTTTTTCTAATAAGTTGATTGTTACCTCGTAATCTTTTCTAATTATTGGATAAGGATGGCCATCCTTACCACCATGGGCGTAGGCAAAAATTCTTACATCTCGGAAACTAATCTTTTCGTTATAAATCAATTGGGCAATTAAGCTTAAAGCCCTTATTGTTTTTTGACCAATGCCTTCCATATTAATGAGTGAGAGAAAATCTTTTGGTTTTTCTTCATAAATTTTTTTTAATTTTTTTTCTAATCTTTCTAACGAAAAATTTTCCATTATTATTGAATGTTCTTTAGGCAAGCGAAAACTCAAAAGATATTTTAATTCTTTTAAATTTTTCTCCGGTTTTTCTTGAGAGATTGCCCAGATAGTCTTTCTCGCTTTTTCGTTTTCGTAAGCTATCAGATTTAAAACTTTTTTATGCGTTTTCATGGAAACCACTGCTTTATGAGGTTCACAAGTATAACTCTTTAATTCTCTTGAATGCCAATGATATCTTCGGGCTAAAGAATTATGGGGATTCATTCCTTGTTGAATGACTACCCATTCACCATTTTTAGTAGCAAAAATTGTATGATGGTATAAAGAATAACCATCTTGAAGGGCAACCGAGTCTATTTTGGCGGTAGTTTTTGAAGCAAAGATTAATGGAGAAACGTTTATTCCGGTTTTATAACCAATCTCTTCCAATTCGTTAAGAGTATTTAAAGCAGTTTTCCCTTTACCACCGGCAGCAATAATTTCTGAGAGTGAAAGATTTTTAATAGCGGTTTTTAAGGCCGCACAAACTGTAGTTGTTAAACCCGAAGAATGCCAATCAAAACCCAAAACACACCCCAATGCTTGAAACCAGAAAGGATCAGCAATCTTTTCTAAAAAGAAATTAGGTTCTTTTTCTATTAAAAAAAGTTCAATAATCTTTTCGCTTAATTTCACCATTAAAGAAAAGAGCCACCGAGGAGTTTCACCATAATGAAGTGGTAATTCACAAATTTTAGGCATTAATAAATTTTAGATTGAAATAAATAAAAAGTCAAAATATAATATTATTATTTTATGAAATTAAAAGGGGTTTTACTTTATTCCGGAGGATTAGATTCTACCTTAGCTGGGCTTATCTGTGAACGATTAGGAATAGAGGTTTATCCTTATCATTTGAAAACCCCTTTTTGTCAATGTCCGTCGGTAAAAATTCCGGAAGAAAAGCTTCCCTTTTTAAAAAAAATCAAATTGGAAGTTGCTGGCGTTGATTATGTGAAAAATGTGGTTTTTGCACCTAAATATGGTTATGGTAGTGGGATGAATCCTTGCATTGATTGTCGGATATATCTTTTTAAAAAAGCTAAAGAATATTTAAAAACAATTAACGGTGATTTATTAATTACCGGTGAAGTCCTCAACCAAAGACCGATGAGTCAGCATTTTTATCAATTAAAAATTATTGAAAAAGAAGCTGGAGTAGAAGGAATCGTTTTAAGACCATTATCCCAAAAACTTCTTCCGCCAACTATTTTTGAAGAAAAGGGATTAATTAATCGGGAAGAATTTTACGCGATCAAAGGAAGACAAAGAAAAGAGCAGATAAAATTATTACAAGAATTTAACATTCTTGAAATTCCTCCAACTTCTTGCGGTTGTCTTTTAGTGGACAAAAATTTTTCTAAAAGGTTAAAGGATTTTAAAAATTACTTAAAAAATGATTTTGATTTATTAGATATTGAAGTTTTAAAAATTGGTAGACATTTTCGGATTAATGGTAAAAAATATATTTTGGGGCGGGATAAAAAGGAAAATGAAAAATTACTTAAAATTAGTGAACTTAAAAATTTTTGGATAATAATCCCTAAAAATTTCAATGCTCCTTTTTTACTTACCTCGGAAGAGGAGATTAATAAAACCCCCTTTTATCTTATTCTTGCGTATACCAAAGAAACTAAAAAAATTTTTTCTTTTATTATAAAAAAAGGTAAAGAAATAATAAAAGAAGAAGAAGTTATTCTAGAAAAAATTCCTCAAAGGGAAGATTTTTCTAATTATAAATTATAAATTGACTTTTAATATTTTCTTTATAAAATAAAGAAATGATTGAGTTTGATAATGTTTCTAAAACTTATCAAAATAAATGGACCGCTTTAACTAATGTCTCTTTTAAAGTGGAAAAAGGAGAGTTTCTTTTTATTACTGGTCCAACTGGTGCCGGTAAAACTACAATTTTAAAATTAATCTATGCAGAAGAACTACCCACTATTGGCCGGGTAGTAGTTAATAACAAAATTTTAAACACCATTAAGAAAAAAGAGATTCCTTTATACCGGAGAAATATCGGAATAATTTTTCAAGATTTTAAATTACTTTATGACCGTACAGTCTATGAAAATTTAGAATTTATTTTGAAGGCGATTGATTTTAAGGATAATGAAATTAGAGAAAAAATTATTAGAACTTTAACCCGTTTAGGTTTGGTCCACAAAAAAGATTGTTATCCTTATCAATTATCTGGCGGTGAACAACAAAAAGTAGCAATTGCTCGGGCCTTGGTAAAAGATCCAGAAATTATTTTAGCAGATGAACCTACTGGCAACATTGATGAAGAAGCCAGTAAAGAAATTATTAATATTTTTAAAGAAATAAATCTTATGGGAGCAACAGTAATTATGGCAACTCATCACCAAGAACTTCCTCAAATATTAAAGAAAAGAAGATTACATATTGTTGCTGGTAAAATAGTTTATGATGGATTTTAATTTTATTTTTAAAGAAAGTTTGAGAGCAATAAAAAAACGACCAATCTCTTTCTTTTTATCAACATTCGCTTTTGGTCTTTGTCTTTTGATAATTTTGCTCTTTTTGTTTTTAACCTATAATCTTTTTCTCTCTTTAAGAATTGCCTATGACCGCATTGAAATCTACGCTTTTTTAGATGAAAAGGTTTCTTTTTCCGAGATAAAAGATAAAATTAATTTGATTAATGGTGTTGATGAAGTGCGTTATATTTCTAAAGATGAAGCTTTAACTATATTAAAAAATGAATTAAAGGAAGAAGCGAGCTTTTTAGAAAACCTAGAGCGGAATCCATTGCCACCTTCTTTAAGAATTCGTCTTTCTTCTCAGGCAAAATCGGTAGGAGAAATAAAAAGGATTGAAGATAAACTAAGATTAATTCCTGGAATAAAAGATGTTTGGGCAGGCGAAGAATTGGTTGCCAAATTAATAAAAGTGGTAAACAACATCATTTTGATTGACATTGGAATTTTGATTATTGTTGTTATTTCGGTTATCTTTATCATCTTTCAAAATATCGAACAAAGCCTTTTTAACCGGCAGCAAGAGATTGAAATTATGAGTTTAGTTGGTGCCAAAAATTATCTTGTGAAATCACCATTTTATTTGGAAGGGATTTTTCAAGGAGTTTTAGGTGGTTTTTTCTCTTTTATTATTCTTTTTATTATTTACCGAATTATGAATCTCAATGTTATCACTCTAACTTTTCCAACTATTCTTTTACTTTTATTTGCTTTAGTTAGCGGTATCTTGCTAGGTATTATCGGTTCAAATATTGCTTTAAACCGCATTCTAAAATGAAAAAAAATTTTCTTCTTTTATCTTTCTTTTTTGTCTTAATTTTTGCTCAAGAAGAAATTACTGCTGAAGATATCGAAAAAAATAAACAAGAACTTTTGGAAATTCGAAAAAAGTTAAAAGCTGTTGAAGAAAGATTAGAAAATTTGAGAAAAGAAGAGAAGGGAATTTTAAAAATGATTGAAGCGATCGAAGAAAAAACCAACCTTACTAAAAGATTGATTAATCAGTTAAATATGACAATTAAAAACTATGAAAATTTAATTATCAATTTAGAAAACAATATCAAAGAAACCGAGAAGAAAATTCAAGAAAAAGAAAAGGATATTGATAAATTAGTTATCCTTTTATACAAGATAAAAACTCGCCTTCCTTTGGAAATTTATTTCTCTAATAAATCATTGCCAGAAGTGTATTCTAAATTAATAAATCTCAATTATATCGCTAAGGAAAGCCAAAATCAAATCTACGAGTTATCCCTTTTAAAAACCAGATTAGAGAAAGAGAAAAAACAATTAGTTTTGGCTTATGAGGAGGTAAAAACTTTAAGAGAACAAAAGCAAGGGGAAGAAAAAAAATTAAAAGAAAGAAGAGAAGAACAGCACAAGATCTTAAGAGCGATTCAAACGGAAAAAAGTGAACAAGAAAAACTTCAACAAGAATTGAAAGATGCTGAGAAGCGATTAGCTAGTCTCATTGCTGAATTGGAAAGAAAAAGAGCCAGAAGAAAATTGCCCCCTGGTGCCCATTATTTAGAAAGGGAAAAAAACTTTCTTCCCTGGCCGGTTCAAGGAAAAATTATTAGTTATTTTGGCAGTCTATCCCACCCCAAATATCAGACAAAAATAAAAAATCAGGGTATTGATATTCAGACGGAATTTGGTACAAAGGTAATTGCTATTGCTCCCGGTCGGGTAGTTTATGCTGACCGATTTCGTGGTTACGGCAATATGGTAATTATTGATCACACGGAAGGGTATTATACAATCTATGCTAATCTTTCAGAGATTGCGGTAAGAGTAAATCAGGAAGTGAAAGCAAAAGAGGTGATTGGTCTTTCGGGAGAATATCTCCATTTTGAACTGCGAAAAGAAGGTCAACCAGTAAATCCTTTAGAATGGTTGGCTCCGTAGATAACTTTCAAAAGATAATCGGTCATAAAGAGATAATTACTTTTTTAAAAAAATTAAAAAATATGCCTTTTATCCATTCTCTAATCTTTTACGGAAAAAAGGGAATTGGTAAAAGAACATTGGCTTTAGTTTTTGCTCAATATTTAGCTTGTCTAAATAAAGAAAAGGCTCCGTGTGGCGAATGTCCCCACTGTCGAATGATTGGTGATTTAGAATATCCTTATTTAGAAATTATCTTTCCCGGCTGGGAAAATGTAAAAACCATAAAGGAAGAAGAAAAATATGAAAGTTTACTTGATTTAAGGAGTCAACACCGACTTTTTGAAATGCGACCAGAAACATCTAAAAAAGAAAGCATTACTATTGATGTTATTAGGGAGATAAAAGAAAGAATAAAAATGAAAGCTGATGAATATCGGATTTATCTCATTATTGATGCGGAAAGGATGACTCAAGAAGCAGCAAATGCCTTTTTAAAAACCTTAGAAGAACCACCCGAAAGGGTATTTTTTATTTTAACTACTTCCCAAATTCACAAACTGCCGGCAACAATTCGCTCTCGTTGTTATCTTTTAAAGTTCTCCTCTTTAGAACCAAAAGCGATTGAAGAATTTTTGGTGAAAAAGGGTTGGCCGTTAGATACTGCTAAAAAAGCGAGCGCCTTCAGTTTCGGCAGTTTGAGGACTGCCTTGCAACTGATTAACCGGGGAGAAAAAATCTTCCCCGAAGAGGTAATAAAATTTGCCGAAATAAGAAAAAGGGAAGTAGGGTATTATTTCTTTAGAAATTTTTATGAAAAATATAGCGAAACCGACTACGACACTATTGTCTCCTTTATCAAGGATTTAATTTTTCTTTATCGGGGTTTATTATATCAAAAATTAGGCTATATTAATCTTTTTGAAATTGATCCTCATTTAAAAGTAATTGCTGAAAGAAAAACTTATGAAGAGATAATCATTTCCCTTTATAAACTTAATCAGTTATATGAAGAGTGTGAATACAACCTTAATAAAAAACTTATTTTATTTCATCTTTATTCCTCTTTGACCGATGAAAAGAGCTTTACTTATCAATCCTTGGATATATGATTTTAAAGCTTACGATTTCTTTTTAAAACCATTAGGACTTTTATATCTGGCTAGCTATTTACGTCAACATAATTTTGAGATTTTTTTCATTGACTGTCTTGACCGAAACCATCCGTTAGTTTTAAAAAATTTTAAAATAAAAAAAGATGAATACGGAAGAGGAAAATTTCCTTATACTTTTATTGAAAAACCTGAAATTTATAAAAATGTAAAAAGAAGATATAAATGTTACGGCATGCCCAAAGAAATTTTATTAGAAATCTTGGAAGGAATAAAAGAACCCGACTATATTTTTATCACTTCGGTAATGACCTATTGGTATTTAGGAACCTTTGAAATAATCAAACTTTTAAGAGAAAGATATAAAGCAAAAATTATTCTTGGTGGTATCTATCCTACTTTATATTACGAACATGCCCAAAAGTACGCTAATGCTGATTTAGTGATTAAAGGGAGAGCCGAGGAAGAGCTTTATAAATATATTGATAATTTAAAAAAGAAAGATTTTTTTGACCTCCCCTACCCGGCCTATGATTTATATCACCACCTTGATTATGTCTGCCTTTTAACATCCATTGGGTGTCTTTATCGTTGTCCTTATTGTGCGGTTAACTATCTAACTAAGGGTTTTCGGGTAAGAAAAGCAGAGGAAGTTTTGAAAGAGATAAAATATTATGCGGAAAAACTGAAAGTTAAAAATATTGTCTTTTATGATGATGCCTTGCTTTTAAATCCGGAATTTAAAAAATTATTAAAACTGATTATTGAAGAAAAATTAGATTTAAATTTTCATACTCCTAATGGGCTTCATCCTCGCTATGTAGATGAAGAGATTAGTTATTTAATGAAAAAGGCAAATTTCAAATCAATCTATTTAAGTTTAGAAACGATTGATGAAGAATGGCAAGAAAAATTAGGCAACAAAGTAAAAACCGAAGAATTCTTAAAAGCTTATAATAATCTTATTGATGCTGGTTTTTTACCCGAAGAGATTGAAGTCTATCTGCTGATTGGTTTACCTAATCAAGATTTAGCCACTATTAAAAGAAGTATTCAATTTTTATTACCCTTAAAAGTAAAAATCCATTTAGCTGAATATTCACCTATTCCTTTTACTCTAATGGGCGATAGTTTTTCTTTTCTTACTGAACCATTATTAACCAATAACACCATTTTCCCTTGTTTAAAAGAAGAAGAAAAAAGAAAATTAGAAGAATTAAAAAGTTGGTTTCATCAAATAAGTAAGAATAATCAATTTGATTGACCTATTTTTCTTTTTATTTATAATTTCTAAATGCATTTTCATTTACCAATTGAAGAAGAGGAATTAGAGAAAAGTAAATTTGATATTAAGGTATTAAAATTTCTTCTCCCTTATTTTAAAAAACATATTTTTTTATTTCTGCTTATTAACCTCCTTTTACTTTTAGGAACCTTTATTATGATTATTTCGCCGGTTTTGGTAAAAAGAATAATTGATGTTAATCTTGCCCAAAAAGATTATCACGGACTCTTGATCACTACTTTAATCTATGCCTTTTTAACTATTACTCAATACCTTTTAACTTTTACCCAGAGGGTTCAAATTACCAAATTGGGAGAAAAGATTGCTTCCCAAATGAAAGCCGATTTATTTTATCATTTACTTTATTCCCCGGTCACTTTTTTTGACAAAACTCCGGTAGGTAAAATCATTACGCGAAACGAATCGGATATTGAAGCCCTCAAACTTCTTTTTACTTCTACAGGTGTTACCCTCTTTCAAGATTTAATATTTTTAATTGGCATTTCCGTGGTGATGATTATTGTTAATCCTTTATTATACTTAATTCTTTTGTTTTTATTCCCCTTCTTTTTCTTTGCCTTTTATCTTTTTTCTAAAAAGATAAGACCGGTTTACTTAGCAATCAGAAGAAAAGTTGCCGAAATAAACAACTTAATTTCTGAAAGTTTACAGGGCCTTTTTATTATCCAAACATTTCAAAAAGAAGATTATTTTAAAGAAAAAATGGATCTGTTGGGAAAAGAAAAATATGAAAAAGAAATCAAAGGAATGAGTTTCTGGTATCGCTTATGGTTTTTAATAGATTTTGGCGAAGTTTTAGCCCTCACCTTAGTTTTATTCTTTGGCTCTTTATTAGCCCTTAAAGGTAAGGTAACAATTGGCACCTTAGTTCTATTTTTCTCTTATATCATTCAATTGTTTAGACCTTTAAAAGGACTTTCTGATTTGCTAAATATTTTCCAAAGGGCAGTGGCGGCTGGTGAAAGGGTATTTTCTTTAACAAAAATGGAAAGGGAGGAAAGTAATTTTAAAGAAAAATTAGAGAAAAGATTGGAAAAAGGCCTCAGATTTTCTAATGTGAATTTTGCCTATATACCCGAAATACCAGTTTTACATAATATCAATCTGGAAATTAAGAAAGGAGAGAAAGTTGCCTTGGTTGGTGAAACCGGTAGTGGCAAAACAACCATCATCTCTTTACTTTTAGGCTTTTATAAACCGACAAGCGGCGAAATTTTCATTGATGATTTACCCTATTCAAAAATCCCCAAATCTTTTATAAGAAGATTAATCAGCTATGTTCCTCAAGAGATTATCCTTTTTCCTGGTTCAGTAATGGACAATTTAAGATTATTCAATAACGAAATAGAAGAAGAAAAAGTTATTTGGGCAACCAAACGTTTAAAAATTTACGAAAGGATAATGGATTTTCCCGAAGGTTTTAGCACTAATATTTTAGAAAGGGGAATAAATCTTTCCTTAGGAGAAAGGCAACTATTATCTTTTGCGCGAGCAATGGTTTTTGATCCTCAAATAATTATTCTTGACGAAGCCACTTCTTCGGTTGATCCTTATACGGAATTATTAATCCAAGAAGGACTTTTTGAATTATGGAAAGAAAGGACAGCCATCGTTATTGCTCATAGGCTTTCCACCATAAAAAATGTTGACCGGATTGTAGTTATTCACAAAGGAAAAATTGTTGAAGAAGGAAGCCATGAGGAACTATTAAAAAAAGAAGGTTATTACTATAAATTATACCAATTGCAATATGTGTAAGAAATTATTAAAACCTGTATTGCCAAAAAGGGTATTAACTTTTTGGAGGGAAAATCTTCTTCTTTTTTTCTTTCTGCTTTTTATCACCCTTTTGGCTACTTTCTTTTCTTTAAGTTTTCCTTTACTTCTTCGGTATATCATCGATAGTATTCAAAAGAAATTGGCAAAACAATTGGTAATCAAATACATTCTTTTACTTTTATCCTTTGGTCTTTTCCGTTCGCTTCTTTCTTCTCTTCTTCCATTTTTGCGAGGAAAAACTAATGAGAAATTTGCCTATAAAATAAGAAACCAAATCTATTCTTCTTTATTAAAAAAAGGAGTAAGTTTTCTTAATAAGTATCCTTCGGGTGATGTGATTGAAAGGCTTTCGGAAGATTTAAATGATTATGCCTGGTTTGCCTGTTCAGGCATTTTCCGTCCTTTTGAAGGAATTTTTACCATTACAATTGCCCTAATAATTTTACTTAAAATGAACCCCTTTTTAACCATTTGTGCCTTAATTCCAATTTTTCTTGCCTTTTTTGTTTGGTATAAACTTGGTCCCTTATTTACGAAAGCTTATTATACCTGGCGGGAAAAGATTTCTTTAACTTACAATTTTTTCCAATCTTCCTTTTTTGGTATAAGAATTGTAAAAACCTATTTACTTTTTGAAAATCTTTTAAAAAAACTTTGGGAGATTTTAAACGAAAGGATTAAATGGGCAATAAGGGTAGCAAAATTAGAAGCCAAATTAGGAGTTTTTTATACCGGAATTGCTGAAAGTTCAATCTTAATTATCTTCTTACTCGGTGGCTATTTAGTAATTAAAGAAAAAATTACCCTTGGTCAATTTGTTGCCTTTAATGCCTATGTGATTATGCTTTTAACGCCAATGTTTGATATCAGCAACTTTTTTATTGCGGGAAGAAGGGCGGTGGCTTGTGAAGAAAGACTTTTAACATTAGAAACCTATCCACCGGATATAGAAGAAAAAGAAGAAGGAAAAGAGATTACGGATTTTGATGAACTAATTTTAGAAAATCTTTCTTTTAGTTATAATGAAGAAAAGGTGTTGGATAAAATCAATATGGTAATTAAAAAAGGAGAAAAGATTGGCATTGCCGGCACGGTGGGTAGTGGTAAAAGCACACTAATTAAAATCTTATTAAAACTCCTCAAACCAAAAGAAGGAAAGATATATTTTAGAAAGAATGAAGAATGTTTTAATTATGAACAATTAAAAAATGAAAGCGTCAGAAAACTTTTTTCTTATGTCCCCCAAGACTCTTTTATCTTTTCCGACACCATTTACCATAATCTTCTTTTTGATAGAAAGATAAAAGAAGAAGAATTAAATTATTTTATCAACTTAGTCAGTTTCCAAAAAGAATTAGCGGAAATGAAAAACAGCATAAACGAAGTGGTTGGTGAAAAGGGCACTGGGCTTTCTGGCGGTCAAAAACAGAAATTATCCCTTTTAAGAGCTTTATTGGAAAAAAGACCAATACTTATTTTAGATGATGCTACTTCCAACTTAGATAGCGAACAAGAATTAAAAATTATTAACCAAATTATTAATGAGTTTAAAGAACTAACATTTATTATCATTTCCCATCGGCTATCAACTTTACAAAATTGCGAAAAAATTTATGTCCTTGACAAAGGAAAGATTGTGGAAGAAGGTAGACATGAAGAACTCTTAGCAAAAGAAGGTACCTACTACCAACTTTACAAAAAACAACTATTAAAAGAAGCCATTGAGAAGGTTTAGTATTAGGGTTTTATTATTACCTTTAAGAAATTTTTTTTATCTTTTTTAAGAAAGTATATGCCCGGTTTTATCTTTTCTTTAATAATTAGTTTACCAGTAATATCATAAACCTTTCCTTCTACTTTTTTGGGAATAGTTGGATAAATTTTTGAATCTGAAAAGAGAGAAAAAGGAGGTTCCTTTATTCCAATTACATCCCGAATTACGGCAATAGTGCTTTCTGAAGATTCTGGAGGAGTACCTTCCTTCCAATAAGAATGACCAACATATACCCGATTTTCAATTGGATTAAGGGCAAAACTATAAGGAAATTTTCCAACAGGAATAGTAGTGATAACTCGGTCGGTTTGTCCATCAATTATTATGATTATATCAAGCCCTATATCCGCACAATAAATCTTATTATTTATGTGATTATAAATTGCCAAAGAAGGCGCCCAGCCAACAGGAATATTAGTGATAAGTCGATTGGTCTCACCATCAATCACGGCAACACCTCCATCATGGGAACAATAAACTTTATTATTTCTAAAATTATAACAAAGCCCTTCCGGGTATCTACCACCAACATCAATTGTCGCAATTACTGAATCAGTTTCACCATCAATAACTGAAACTGTTATCTCATTCCAATTTCCGACATAGATTTTATTATTCCTTGAATTATAGGTCATATACCAAGGACCACTGCCAACCTGAATAGTTTTTAAAACACTATCGCCTTCACCATCAATTACCGTAATATCATTAGAAAGATAATTTGAACAATATATTTTATTATTTCTTAAATTGTGACATAACCCATTAGGCCAGCGACCTGTAGGAATAGTAGCAATAAACTGTATCTCCTTCACTACAGATAATTGTAACACAATTACCCTACCGTCTGCTGAATAGATTTTATTATTTATTGGATTATGAAGTAAAGCATCTGCTCCATCACCCTTTTGAATAGTTGTTATTATCTGATTTGTCTCACCATCAATAACCAAAATGCGGTCTGCCCTTCCACCAGAAGGACTTCTACATATAACGCAATATACTTTATTATTGATTGGATTATAGCATAAAGTAATTGGACGATACCTTGCCGGTATACTATCAATAACTTCATTAGTTGAAGCATCAATCACTGAAATATTATGGGAAAAATAATTTGAACAATATACCTTATGATTTAGAGAATTATAACACACGCGATGGGGCTTTTTCCCAACAACAATCATTGTTTCCAGCCATTGAGAAAAAGATAAAGAAAAAAGGAGGAGTAGAGAATATTTAATCTTTCTCATACCCCTCCCTTCCTTTTATTTTACCAATATAACACTGGTATAGAGAAGGTAAAATAGGTGTGCGATACCTGTTGCCTTGGCCATCTACGTAGACCGCTTGATGAGCCCCTGTTTCTCTCCATTTATATAAAGATTCAGGATAGGCTGGATGATAAGTAACAACACCAACTGAACATATACCCGAGAAAGCATGCTGCCATTTCCATCTCGCCATCAAAATATTTGGCCGGTCCCAAAATTTAACTGCTTCACCGTAAACAAACACACTTTCCGGAACACAACCCGGCGGTGCATAAGGATATGTCCAAGAATAAAGAAAAGTTCTTTTAATCTGAGGTATTTGGTGAGGAGGGTCTTGAGGAATGGCAGGTTCACGGGTTGTATCAATATAAGAACCGTAATTCCAATCTGCAATAGGTGCTTCTTCCTCGGCAAAAATAAAAAATGGAAATATTTTTCTTCTCATAAGCCTCCTTTTTAGGAATCATCGTAAAAATTATAACAAAATCCAAAAAAAGTCAATAAGAAAATATCTTTCTTATGTGATATAAAATTTTTATTTTTTCTAAAATTTTCCAAAATAAAAAGTAAAACTTTTTATAAAAACTTATATCATTTTTATCTTTTTTTATAGCAGCAATTTTTTTAAGAAAGATAAATTTTTCAATGATAATTTAACTAAAAATTTTCTATTATCTTTTCTATACTTAAAGGTTTAAAAAAGTAAAATCACAATAATAAGCTAAAAAAGGCTAATAATGATTGAAAATAGTATAAATTAATAAGAAAGGGATACATTCCCTGAATGGTTGGGGTCTTAGTTAGGTATTTTTAAAAATTTGAAAAGGCTAACAATAGGAAGAAGTTTTATTTGATATTTTAGAATTTTTTTTTAAAATTATTTAATGTTTAAAATTAAAATGAGGGAAGAATGGTGTAAAGGTTGTTATTTTTGTATTAAAATCTGTCCAAAAAAAGTCTATAATCTTTCCGAAGAATATTCACCAAAAGGATTTAAAAAGGTTAAAATTGATAAAGAAAATGAGTGTATCGGCTGTTTTCTTTGTGAAGAATTATGTCCTGATTTAGTTATCAGCGTAGAGAAGGTTAATGAAAAAAATAGTTAATTCCTTATTAAAACCGGGAAAATATTTTCTGCAAGGTAATATTGCCTGTGCGGAAGGTGCCTTAGCTGCTGGTTGTCGTTTTTATGCTGGCTATCCGATAACTCCTTCTTCAGAAATAATGGAACATATGGCCAAAAGACTTATAGAATTAGGTGGTTATTTTATCCAAATGGAAGATGAGATTGGTTCAATCTGTGCGGTAATTGGTGCTTCTTGGAGTGGAGTGAAAGCAATGACTGCTACCAGTGGTCCCGGTTTTACTTTAATGCTTGAAGGAATTGGCTATGCCTTAATGACGGAAACTCCTTGTGTGATTGTTGATGTCCAAAGGCAGGGACCAGCAACTGGTCAAGCAACAAGACCCGCCCAAGGAGATGTGATGCAAAGCCGGTGGGGTGCCAGTGGTGATTACCAAATAATTGTTCTCTCTCCCTGGTCGGTAGAAGAGATGTATTATTTAACTATTGAGGCTTTTAATCTTTCGGAAAGATTTCGTATTCCGGTAATTCTTTTAACCGATGAAGTAATCGCTCATTTAAAAGAGACTTTAGTTGTTAAAAAAGAAATTGTTCTTTACGAAAGAGAAAAAGATAAAAATTTACCACCTTTTTTAGGAGATGGAAAAATTCCGCCGATGCCTGCTTTCGGTGAAGGGGCTAACCTTTTAATTACTGGTTCTACTCACAATGAATGGGGAGTAAGAAAAGCCTTTGACCCTGATGCCCAAGAATTGCTTTCTTCCCATTTAATAAAAAAGATAAAAAATTATGAGGAAAGTATAATAAGATATGAAGGCTATTTTTTAGAAGATTGTGATATTATTTTGATTGCCTTTGGCAGTGTTGCCCGCAGCGCCTTAAAGGCAATAAAAATGTTGAGAGAAGAAGGTATTAAAGCTGGACTTTTTAGACCAATAACAATCTGGCCAAATGGTTTAAAAAAGATTAAAGATTTGATAAAAGAAAAAAAGGTAATTGTCTGCGAAATGAACCAAGGACAATTGATAGAAGAAGTTAAAAAATATAAGGAAGAGGTTTTGGGAATCTTTAAAACCCGAGGTGAGGCTATTTATCCGGAAGAGATTTATTTAAGAATAAAAAATGAGTGTAAAATTATATAAATACTTAAGAGAAGAAGTTTTTCCGACTCCTTTCTGTCCGGGTTGTGGTCACGGAATTTTATTACAAACCATTTTAAGGGCGATTGATGAATTAAATATTGATATTAAAAAAATTGTTTTTGTTTCCGGCATTGGTTGTGCCGCTTGGATACCAAGTCCCCATTTTAAAGCCGATACTCTTCATACTTTACACGGTAGACCTTTAGCTTTCGCCACCGGTATCAGAATTACTCGACCTGATTTAGAAGTTATGGTAATCTCTGGCGATGGTGATTTGGCAGCAATCGGCGGCAATCATTTAATTCATGCTGCCCGAAGGAATTTAAAAATAATTACTATCTGCGCTAATAATTCTATTTACGGTATGACCGGCGGTCAATTATCGCCAACGACACCAGAAAATGCTAAAACTGAAACATCTCCTTTAGGTAATTTGGAAAGACCTTTTGATTTGTGTGCCTTAGTTAAAAGCTGTGGTGCTTCCTTTGTTTGTCGCTATACGGTTTTTCATCCGAAACAATTAAAAAATGCTATCAAAAGGGGATTTCAAATTAACGGTTTTAGTTTTATTGATGTTATCTCTCCTTGCCCTACCCATTTCGGTAGGAGAAACAAAATGCCTACCCTTTATGACTTTTACCAATTTATTTTTAAAAATATTGTTTCTTATGAAAAGGCAAAAGGTTTAAAAAAAGAAGAATTGAAAGATAAAATCATCATTGGTGAATATGAATAAAACCTTAGAGATAAAAATAAGTGGAACCGGTGGCCAAGGAATTTTAGTTTTTGGTGAACTGTTAGCGAAAGCAGCCGTTTTAAAAGATTATAACGCCAGTGTCATTTCTTCCTATGGTTCCCAAGTAAAAGGTGGAGTGGTTGAAGCCCAAGTAATTATAAGCAAAGATTTTATTACTTGTCCTTTTGTCAGCAATTTAAATCTTCTTTGTGCTTTATCCCAACCTGGTTATGATAATAATATTAATTTAATAAAAGAAGAAACGGTAGTGTTTTACGATGATATCGCAGTTAAAAAAATTGTTAATTTGGGAAAACACATTCCTGTGAGTGCAACAAGATATTGTGTAGAAAATTTTAAGACTTCTTTGCCCGCCAACCTTTTTTTTCTTGGCTTTTTGGCTGGTTTTTTAAAAGATATTTTGGAACTTTCCCTTTTAAAGGAAACTTTAAAAGAAAAGAATTTAGCTAACGAAATGAATTTAAAAGCTTTGGTTAGTGGTTATGAAAGCTTTGAAAAAGGAGGTTTTTATGATAAAAACCAATAAAGAAAGAATACCAATAATTTCGGTTATTGGTGAAATTTCTATGCCGATAAGAAGGTTTCCTTATACTATCAGTCACGAAGGTGAACTGTTTTCTTTTCCCGGAACAGGTGGAATCACTTATAATGTGAAAGTTGGTGATAAAGTTTTTGGTTGGGTTGGTGATCATATTGAACCCGGTGTGTCAATAAAATTGAAAGATGAAAATGAAAACCGAGCATTAAATACCTATGCCTGTATTGGTAACGAAGCAACTGTTGTGAGTGGTGACGCTAAGGGAAGTAAGGGATATGTTACTGGTAAACATGGAGGTATTGAGCATGTATTGATCTATTTTCAAGAAGAAGTTTTAGAGAAGTTGGTAATCGGTGACAAGATTCAAATAAAGGCAAGAGGTCAAGGTTTAAAAATTGAGGGTTTAGATGATGTGATTTTTTATAATTTAGATCCAGATTTATTAGAAAGAATGAAAGAAATCGGCTTAAAGATTAAAAATGGTGTTCTCTTCTTTCCGGTTACGCATATTATCCCGCCAGATATTATGGGCAGTGGCTTAGGCAGTGTAACTACTTCTTCGGGCGATTATGATATTACTACGCAAGATAAAGAGAGTATAAAAAAATACGGTTTAGAAGACTTACGCTTTGGTGATATCGTGGCTTTAATCAATACTGATAACCGCTATGGTCGTTGTCTTAAAAAAGGAGCAATTTCTATTGGTGTTGTTGTCCATTCGAATTGCGTAATTGCTGGTCACGGTCCAGGTGTTACCACTATTGCCACTTCAGTTAAAGGAAAAATAAAACCAATAAAAAATAAGAAGGCTAATATTGGCTATCTTTTAGGGATTTTTGAATGAAAAAAAGGTTACCTTGGGATGAATACTTTATGAAAATTGCGGAAATGGTGGCGGAACGGTCTACCTGTTTACGGAGAAAAGTCGGCTGTGTAATTGTGAAAGATAGAAGAATTTTGGCTACCGGTTATAACGGCGCTCCCAGTGGGCTAAAACATTGTGAAGAAACTGGTTGCCTAAGGGAGAAATTAAAATTAAAACCCGGAGAAAAAATTGAAATCTGCCGAGGAATTCATGCAGAACAGAATGCCCTTATCCAAGCTGCCGCTTTTGGTATCAATGTTTCGGGAGCAGTAATCTACACTACCCACCATCCCTGTATCACTTGTACGAAGATGTTAATCAATGCCAAAATAAAAAAAATTTATGTCAAAGAAGACTATCCAGATAAACTGGCAAAGGAAATGTTAAAAGAAGCCAAGATAAAAGTAGTTAGATTAAAATAATGTTCTTCTTACCTTTTTCTTTATTATTTTTTCTTTTTTTACTTTTTTTGCCCATTCTCTTTTTTCTTATTCCTATAGGAATTATTAATATTTCTTTTCAAAAATTGGGACTTTCGCCTCCTGCCGGCTTTCTCTTTTTTCTTCTATCCCTTATTGGTAGCGGGATAAATATTCCCCTCATTGAAGAAGAAACCTATGATTATGAAGAATCTTTTCTGCCTTATCCCCTTTCGCTATTTTATCGCTTACCTCCTAAGCAAAGAAAAAAAATCATCGCGGTCAATTTTGGTGGCTGTATTATGCCTTTATTACTTTCTTTATATCTCTTGCCAAAAGTTTCTTTGTTCGCGCTCGTCATTTGTACCTTTTTGATGATTATTGTTAGTAAATATTTAAGTCGAATAGTTCCTGGTATTGGTGTAGTAATGCCGGCTTTTATTCCTCCTATATTTTCGGCAATCTTTGCTCTCATCTTTAGCAAAACTAATCCTTCAGCTGTTGCTTATATTTCTGGCGTCTTGGGAGTTTTAATTGGCGCTGATTTATTAAATTTATCTAAAATAAGAAAAACCAATTATTCTCTGCTTTCTATTGGTGGTGCTGGCGTTTTTGATGGTATTTTCCTTGTCGGAATTATCGCCGTTCTTTTAGTTTAATAAAAATCTTGACAATATAAAAAAATTTATTATAATTAACTATGATTGAAACTTCCATATTAAAAATTACGGAAAAAAGAATAAAAAAAGAAAAGCCGGCCTTCGCGGCGAAAATAATTCACGATGGGGGTGTGATTTCCTTTCCCACCGATACTTTATATGCTTTGGCAACTAATGCCCTTGCTGGTGAAGCTATTTGTAAAATTTTTAGTTTAAAAAAAAGATGTTTGTCAGAACCGCTACCCATTTTTATTTGGAAAAAAGAAGAATTAAAAAATTATGTCGCCGAAATCCCTAAGATTGCCGAAGGGCTTATTGAAAAATATTGGCCCGGACCTTTAACCATTATCTTTAATAAGAAAGAAGGAATTTTCCCGGAGATCCTTACTGCCGGTAACAATAAAATTGCTATCCGCATACCCAATACGCCAATAGCCTTATTAATTTTAGAAGTAGCCAAAATTCCCATTACCGGCACTAGTGCTAATGTTAGCGGTGCCAAACCGCCAATAAAGGCGATTGATGTGATTCAGAATTTTTATGAAAAGATTGAATTGATTATTGATGGGGGTGCCACCCAATACAAAAAAGAATCAACGATTATTGATGTCACTACTAGAATTCCGGAAATCGTGAGATTAGGTGTTGTCAGTGAAGAAGAAATCAAAAAATTGGTCGGTAAAGTAAAAGTAAATTTAAAGAAAGAAAACAATCTGAATTTTCCTTTTGAAATTTATATTATTCCTTATGAAGAGAAAAAAAATTTTAGTAAATGGGTGAAAGAATTTCTGAAAAAAGATAAAAAAATCCTGGTCTTAAAAAGTAAAGAAACAGAAGAAAGTTTCAAAAATGTTGAAGAAATCGTTTATGGTAGCCATGAAAAACCAGAAAGTTTTGCCCTCAATATCTTTTCAATTCTAAAAAAGGCAAATAACTTTAATTATCTTCTTATTGAAGGAGTAAAAGAAGAAGGTATTGGTTTTTCTCTAAACTCCTTTTTCCGTAAGATTGGTAAATTCCTCAAATAGATGGCAATTAAAAAATTTTATAGAATTGGTTGTTGTGGTTATCCAGTTGCCAAAAAGAAATATTACGAAAATTTTGATTGTGTTGAATTAAACACCACTTTCTATCAACTACCCAAAAAAGAAACAGCAGAAAAATGGCGAAAAGAAGCGAATAACAATTTTGAATTTATCATTAAAGCTTTTCAGCTTATCACCCATCCGCCAACCAGTTTAACTTACAAAAGATTAAAAGAAAAAATTAAAAATAAAGAGAATTACGGTTTTTTTAAACCCACTGATGAAGTCTTTTCCGCTTTTGAAAGAACCTACCAAATAAGCAAAATTCTTAATTGTGATAAAATTCTTTTTCAGACACCGGTAAGTTTTAAACCAAATAAAGAAAACCTTTTAAACTTAAGAAAATTTTTCTCAACAATAAAAAAAGATTATCCTAAAAATTTAAATTATATCTTAGAAGTTCGAGGAAAGGAATGGACCGATGAGATAATTAAAGAGATTTGCGAAGAATTTAATTTAATCCATTGCACTGACCCCTTAAAAAGAAAGCCCGTTTTTGGCAAATTTAACTATTTTCGTCTTCACGGTGAATATAAAAACGAAAAAATTATTTACTACCATAACTATACCGTAGAAGAGTTAAAAACAATAAAGAAAGCCTGTGATAAAGAATTAAATTATGTGATGTTTAACAATTCTAATATGTTTTTAGATGCCTTAAAATTTAAAGATTTGGTTTTCTAAAATTGATTTTTAAATTATTTTTTATTATAATTTAATAAAATGTCAAAAGGAGGAATAATGAAAAAACTTGTTTATATTTTTTTATTTTTCTTTTCCCTTTATAGTGAAAGTTTTATTAAATCGATTGAATTTCCTAAATCTTTGCTCTATTTAGCAGAAAAAGACGGTTTTCTTCTTCCTAATTTTGCTGATTATCCATTATTAAATGAACCCGGCTCTCCCCTATTACCCAATGTGCCTATTTATATTCTTTTGCCTAATAAAGCAATAAATTACGACATAAAAATTCTTGAGTCTGATTACGAAGTTATTAATTTAGATAAAAAAATTTATCCAGCTCAATTACCAAAACCAATTTCCGAAAA
The DNA here is from genome assembly GCA_964505415.1 of uncultured bacterium. Classification (GTDB taxonomy): domain Bacteria; phylum Hydrothermota; class Tepidihabitantia; order Tepidihabitantales; family DTDR01; genus DTDR01. Next base: position 52,332 of record CAZDHW010000010.1, read on the forward strand.
GAAAGAAATTCCTTTTATACCAATAAATGAAAAAATTTACAATAGCGATATTTATCCCCGAGAAATCTTCAAAAAACTACCGCTTGCTATAAAATCCAATTTTAAAATTGCGCCTTTAATTTTTTATCCTTTACAATATTTACCAAAAGAAAATAAATTAAAATTTTATAAGAGAATAACCTTAGAGATTATTTGCGAAACTAATGAAAGTGAAGAATTTTTCCTTACCCCTTCTCAATATCAAACATTTTTGCCCGATATTGAATATTTAATATATAATAAAGAAGATATTAAAGGATTTTCCCCAAAAATTAAAAGTATCCAGAATGAAATTGATTATCTTATTATAACAACTGATGCCCTTATCCCCTATTTTAATCCTTTTATTAATTGGCAAAGAAAGAAAGGAATAAAGATTGATATAAAAAGCACTGCCTATATTAATAGTAATTATCCGGGAAGGGATTTACAAGAAAAGATAAGAAATTTTGTGATTGATAATTTTAATAATCGGGGATTGAAATATCTTTTATTAGCCGGTGACAATGCTCAAGTTCCTGCCAGAAGATGTCGGGTAGTTGTCGGTAACACTACTGGTGATATTCCTTGTGACTTATATTATGGTGATTTACAATGGTCTTGGGATGGTAATAGAAATAATATCTTTGGCGAAATGGTAGGTGATACTGTTGACCTTTTTGCTGATGTCTATGTGGGAAGAATTTCGGTGGAAAATAGTTCCGAGATTAATACTTTTATTAATAAAACATTAACCTACGAGAAAAATCCACCGATCGATTATCTCAATAAAGTTTTACTTCCCTCAGTAATGCTTTGGAGCAGCTATCCCTATCATGGTAGAATTGTGAATGAGTCTATTGCTAATATTACTCCTTCTTTCTTTGTTGATGTACCTTTAATTGATCCTTCTTCTTATCAAATGTTTGATTCTTTAAATCGGGGTTACCATTATTGCCATCCAGCGGCCCATGGTGATGAAACCGGACTTTATTACGAAAGTGGAACGCCAATATATAATGTGTCCCAAGCAAATAATCAAACAAACAATAATCGATTGATAATCATGAATTCTATTGCTTGTTATCCAGGAAATTTTGAATATGAGGATTGTTTAGCCGAAGTTTTAATGAAAAATCCTAATGGTGGCTGTGTGGCAGTTATTATGAATTCAAGATATGGCTGGGGAACACCACCAGCTATGGGACCTTCCGAAAAACTGGATGTTAGGTTTTATGATTTTCTTCTTTTAAGGGATTCAATAGAAATTGGAAAAGCCCATAGTCGCTCAAAAGATTATTACCAGGCAATTGCCCAATCCCAATCAGTCTATCGTTGGTGTGTCTACGAATTAAATCTCTTTGGCAACCCTTCTTTACCTTTATGGACAACTACCCCAAGAAACTTTCTTGTCCAAAAACCAGATACTATTAGGACCGGTTCTCAGACATTAAGAATAATTGTTAACAGCCAAGGACAACCGGTTAGTCAAGCAAAAGTTAGTGTTTATAAAGAGAACGAAGTTTTTGCCTCTGGTTTTACTAATAGCAGTGGAATTTGTGACCTCATTATCAATCCGATTACTCCTGGGTATTTATATCTGACAGTAACCAAATATAATTATCTGCCCAAAGAAGAGAGCATAATCGTAACTTTAGGAACTTCCCAACCCCACATTGTTATTCACAATATCTTCATTGATGATGCTCATCAACAAAATCCTAATAATCAACTTGACCCAGGAGAAACGGCAAATATCTATATCACAGTGAAGAATAGAGGAACCGCCAATGCTACCAATCTTTCTGGTTTATTAAGAACACAAAGCAATTACATTATTATTATAGATAGTTTAAGTAATTATGGTAATTTGGCACCGAATGACACTTCGGCTGGCGATTTTTATAGAATTTTTGCTCTTTCCCAAACACCACCGGGAACAGTTGCCAATTTTGAACTTTGGCTTAATGCCAATGAAGGCAATTGGCAATATAACTTTGATTTACAAATTGGTCGACCACCGCAACCAAGATATGTGGCTTTAAATCACGATACGGGCTATTGTCTTTTAACGGTAACTGCCTTGGGTTCAGTTGGTTATACTGAACCACCATCCTTGGATATTGGCAATGGTTTTAGATACCCAAAAAATGCCTCCACTTCTTGTCTTTATTATGGCTCCCTAATGATTGGTAATAGTGATAATTATGTGGTTGATAGGTTTTATGGTCGCCCAGCAACCAATTATAATACTGATTTCCAATTGGTTGATAGTATTGAGATCTTATCGTCACCCGCCAGTGAACAGATTTATTATTGTTCTTTTAATGATGGCAATCATCCAACACCTAAGGGTTTAAAAGTTTATCAAAAGACTATCCAAACAAGTCGGAGTGGTTATGATAAATTTGTTATCTATCTTTTAACAATAAAAAATGAAGGCAGTCAGCCAATCAATAATCTCTATTTTGGTGTTATTGGTGATTTTGATGTCAACCCTTCTTCGCCAACTTCCGATATTGCTCGCAGTGATACCATTAAAAAATATATTTATATGAGAAATGCCAGTAGTGAAAACCCAACCTGTGGTTTCAAACTATTATCACCTTCGCCCTTAGCCAATCTTTTCTGTATTGACCATGCCCGATATGTCTATCCGGATACTTCTCTTTCGGAAGGTTCTAAATTTAGAATGTTAAACGGCACTTTAAGACAATGGCAAAGCAATCGGGATTACGACTGGTCTATTCTTTTATCCACCGGTCCTTATAATTTAGGACCAAATGAAGAAACAAGGGTTGCCTTCGCAGTAGTGGGCGGTCATTCTCAGCAAGAATTTATTACTAATTGCGATTCTGCCCAATCTTATTACGATAACTTTGTGGCTCTGGAAGAAAGATTTAAAGAGAAAATCCTAAAAGAAAATTATTACCAATTTATTATCACCAAAGAGACAAAATTAACATTAAAAGAGAAAGTAGTAGCTTTTCTTTATGATGCCTTCGGTCGGCTAATAAAAGTATTCAATAACGAAAAGGAAATCGAATTACCTAAAAAGGCTACAGGTGTATATTTCCTGAAAGTTAAAAGTCCTACTAATAAGACCTACCGAATTGTTATTTTAAAATAAGTTAATTAAAAGCGGCGAAACTTTCGGCCTCCCCTTTGACCTTTTCGGAAAGGTTTATTTTTCTTGGATTTTGCTTCAGCAACAATTAAATTTCTGCCTTCAAAATTTCTTCCATTTAAATTACTGATAGCATTTAAGGCTTCTTCATCATTACTCATTTCAATGAAAGCAAAACCTCTTGGTCGGTTAGAAAATCGGTCAACAATGATTTTTACTGAGACTACTTTGCCGAACTGGGAAAATAAATTGTTTAACATTTCTTCCGTAACATTGTAGGCCACATTGCCTACGTAGATGCTTTTACTCATTTCTTTCCTCCATTTTAACTTAATTTTTCTCCGAGAATTTAGGGCAGGATTGCGCTAAAAACCCGGAGATATTTAATTATAACAAATTTTTGTATTAAATCAATAAAAATATAGGGAAATAAAAAAATCTTTTTTTTTCGTTAATATATATAATTTATTTGTTAAAAGAATGCCAAGATTAAAAAAGAAAAACGGAAAAGAAGCCATCCCGGGAACCGCCTCCGGTACCGTCCCTTAGGAGTTTTATTTTTAAATTAATACCGAATTATCAATTTCTTATTAAAAGGATTTTGAAAGATTTTTTCTCTTTTATAAAATAAATCCCTTTATTTAATTTGTGAATATCCCTTTTTCGACCAAGAAGGTCATAAATTTCCTTATTTTTTAAAACCTGGCTTCTAACTTTTAACAAACTAAATTTTTTTTCTTCAACACCAATCATACCAAAATAAGTTAAAATCCTTCTCATAAATTCTAATCTTGACATATATTCTGGTCTTTGAATGGGTCGATTAATGGCTTCTATACCAAAAGCAAGAAAAATTACTTTGGAACTTTCTCTTTGGAAATAAATTCCCGCAACTTGATTGGTTAAGGTGTCATAAAGTAAAAAAGGACGGGCAATGTTTATTGGTCTTATTTCATCCCTTGACCTTTGATTATTGGCACCACCGGCACCAACTGTTGAAGTGATGGTAAATAACTGACCAAAAGAATCATTAATATTGCCAAAAATATTATAACCATAAACAGTATCTCTTAAAAATTCCACATTTAAAATCTCTCTCAAAAAATTAGTATTTCTTAAATCCTGGGCAATATTTTGACCAGTTAATAAGAGATTACCACCTTCATTTAAAAATCTTATTAGACTATCTTGGTCTTCCTCATTTAAGGTATTTTGGTAGGCATCACCGGTATACCAGATAATCAATTTATAATTAGTTAAAAGGGCTTTTGAAATTGGTAATACTCCGTTGATATTTCTCGGCCAAATTGCGTAAGAAAAAGAAAGGGAGTCAAAGATAGGGGTGTAATAATTTTCATATTTACTTTGGGGGTCATCATTCACTAATAAAAGATTTGCCTTGAGAATATAAAAAGTAAAAAAGGTATCAGAAAATATCCGAAGATAAAAAATCCTTTTTGGATAAGGTAGAGAAGGAAGAATAGTTATTTTAAAGATAGTATCAAAAAGATTTAAAGAGAAATTACCAGTTAAAGAATCGGTGATAGTTGAATCAAAAGGCAAAGTATCATTGATAATAAAGGCAAAAATTTTTGCCCAAATTCCAAAATTAGTTATAGAATCTAATAATCTGCCGGCTAAATGTCGGTAACCATATACCTTTATTCTTATCTCACTGGTATCATTTAAACGATTCTCATCTAATAAATGATTAGTATAAGAACTGAATGATGATATTCCTTCTCTTTCTAAAATATAATTGCCAAAATCAATAGTATCCAATTCTAAAAAATCTAAATTAACAATTGTCTCTTTTTCAATTTCACCCCTTAAGAAAACTTCGCAATTAGTTAAAGGTTCTCTTCCGTAATTAGTGGCAATAACTTTTAAATTTATTGTCTCACCAACTAAATAAAATTGCTCTTCTGGTTTTAAAAATTTTAATACGCCAATATCATAATCATAAGTTGGGGTTACGTATTTATCCATGCCCATAAAAAAGAGATAAGAAGAAATCCAACTCTGGTCATAATTAGGGGGCTCACCAAAAGTTGCCGGGATACCACCATCATCATCCCTATCTTCTAAGAGCAAAGTATCTAAAATATAACGGTGATAATTTAGAAATCTCTCTTCTTTTGTGATTTCATAAGTGGCTTTGTAGGCATTAGCGATCCAGATATTCCAAGAATTGTTCCATTGACCATAAGGGATAAAAAATGGCAAAGAATCAGTATAGGTTAAAAGCCATTCTCTACCAGCAATAGTATCTTCTTTACAAAAGGAATTGGCAATCCCCCAAATTACCGTGCCACCAGACATGGCCCAAAAAGCCTCTCTTAATCTTTGGGGATTTTCTTCTACCCAATTCTTTACTCTTAAGGCATAACTTAAAGCAGTATCAATCGCCTGCTGATTATTTCTTTTTTTACCATAATCATAAAGCATACCAGCAACAAAACTGGTTACAAAGACATTTAAATTATTGATAAAAGGAAGCGGGTGAGAATAGATATATAATAAACAGGTATCAATATAAGGTTGATAAGAAGAATCACCATAAACTTCCCGATACTTCATTTCGCAGAATAAAGCCAGCCCACAATTCCAAACCCCATACCACTCATAACCAGGACTACCTTCCCGATAAGCAGGAAAATTTAAAACATAAATCCAGGCTCTTCTAATATTTACCCAGTAATCATTCCGATTGGTCAATTGGTAATATCGAGCAAAACACCAAATGGCTTCTTGGGTGTTATCAGTTTCAACAATATTGGGTAAATGTTCGGCTTCAATTATACCACCAAAATTTATATTATTGCTATCACCTACCTGTAAAGAAGCAATAAAATCACAAGTTTTTTTTATTTTTTGTAAATAGTTAAACTTTCTTTTAATTATAATATTTGGCGGTGGGTAATATTTTGGCTTAAAAGTTAAAATATGATTTTTTACTTCTTTTTCATCCCAAATTTTTGTAGCAAAAACCGGCAAAAAGATAAGGAGAATTAAAAACTTCCTAAATTTCATTAACATACCAGCGACCGCCGCTTACTCTCCGAGCACCAAACTTTATTTTTAAAAATTATGGACAAAAATTTTATTTTTGCCAATAAGTTAAAGAATCAGTAGTAAAGTACTATTTTTCCTTTTTGAAAATAAACCCCCTTTCTTTTTGGCAGGAAAATAAAACTACCAATTATGGAAATAAACCTTTTTTCTTTTTGCGCTTTTTTTATCACTAAAGAATTATCCTCTTTTATCCCGGTAGTAAAAATATAAACAAATTGCGAATCCCGAATAGTGGTATCATTAAGGGATTTCACTTTTAAACAATAAATTCCTTCTCCTGATTGATTATTAGGATAGATTGTTAAATGAATTGTGGTATCAAATTCATTAGCTCTTAAAGTATCGTATAAAGGAACCGGAATTTCGACACATCTATTTTTCACACACAAAATGCCGGACCAATTATTGGGGGCTGAATAAGGAAGAGCTTTAATTTCATAAACTTGGTTAATTGGACTGGTATTTCGTAAATAAAATTTAAAGAGAACAAAAGAATCAACCGGAATATTACCAATAGTATCAGAAAGGGGATAAAATTCTAATTGGGCAAATAAAAATATGGGCAAAAATAACAAGAATTTTTTCATCTTTTCTCCTTTTTAAAAATGCCACCAGTAAAAATTTCTTTCGTATTGAAATCTTGAACAAAAAAGACTAAATATTGTTTTTTATTAAAATTAGGCATTTTTAGCAATATTATTAAGGAATCAAAATAATTCAAATTTTTTAGTCTTATTCCTTCTTCATCAAGAATAAAACCACGAAAGACACAATGATAAACAGAATCTCTCGCCCCACTCTGTTTAAAATAAACCGAATCTTCAAGAATTAAAGAAAGTAAACGGATATCTCGATTTAAAAAGGTATCAATAACAAAAAAAGAGATTTTTAAAGAATCGTTTACTTCTTCTATCTTGGGCAATATTTTTAGTTTTTTACTTCTTTCTTTTAGGATTTCACTCTTATAAGTAGGATAATTATCTTCGGGACTTTCGGTTCTTATTGGTCCAAAACCGTTAAAAAATACTGCTGGCTCACCGCCACTTTCATAATAGAACTCCCTTCTTTTTTCAACGCTACTGGGACTTAAAGTGTCACCCAAAAGATTTCGATGATAGGCAATAACAATTAGTGAATCCTTAAATTCTTTTCTTAAACTGTCTAAGGCATAATAGGCATAAGGACAATAAGGACAGCGGGCAAAGGTAAACAATTCGGCGACAACTATTCTTTCTCTTTGAAATTCTATCTTTGGTGCTTCTGAACAGAAAAAAAATAAAAGAAAGAAAAGAAAAGATGCAAAGTTTAAAATTCGCAAAGTAGTTTATTTAATAAGAATAATTTTTTTATAGCTTTCTCCTTCCTTTAGGAAATAAACTCCTGTGGATATTTTTTCTTTGATTATTCTTCCTTCGCAATTGAAAACTTTTTTATTAGAAAAGTTTATTTTTAACTTTAATGGTTGCCTTTCCTCTATGCCAGTAAGAGGTAGATGAACTTCTTTGGCATTTTGAACTTCCTTACTATTATCATCTTGTAAGAAGGCAGCGATTGCACATCTCCGGTATCGCCAACCAGCAGGAATAGTGAAATTGTAAATCCGCGAAAGGGTATCAAAAGGCATTATCGTAACCAATTCACCACTGGCACCATTAGGAAACATTCCTAAACAGACATCAAAAAGACTTTCTTGTGTCTGCCAATAATAAAAAGTATCCAAACCAACCATGGCGCATCTTAAATAACCAGAAACAGGAGCACTAAGTTCATTGGTAATATGAACCTTAACCTGACCTTCACCAGTATTTTGATTATAAGACAAAATTGTTAAATCAATCATAATTGGACTTTCAATTGTAGCTCTTTGGGCAAAAAGGTCACCATAATAAACTGGCTGATTAGGATAACCCCCAACTCTTCTTAAAACACCATCAAACCAAACAGTAGGATACCCCGTAACACCATAATAACTTACTCGGGTATAAACTTCTGGAACACTAAATGGGTCATTGTAATGATAAGCAATAATAACCACCCTTTCACCAACTTCCCTTTTTAAATTCCTCAATCCCATTTGGGCACCAGGACAATAAGGGCACCAAGTACCGGTAAACTCTTCCGCAAGAACATTTCTTTCCGCTGGATAAACTTTTAAGGAAATTAACAATAAAAATAAAACCATTATCTTTTTCATCATTCTTCTTCCTCCTCTTCCCAATCCTCATCTTCCTCTTCTTCCCAATCTTCGTCCTCTTCTTCTACATCCTCATCTTCATCCCATTCTTCTTCCTCTTCTTCGTATTCTTCTTCATCCAGGTCTTCGTCTTCCCATTCTTCATCTTCTTGATTTTTTATTAAATATTCCTCTTCTAAATACTCTAACAGCATCTCTTTTAAAGTCATCTTCTCCTCCTTTTTAAAAACATTTTTATAAGTATAACAAAATTTTTCTTTTAGTCAAATTCCAAAATATTTCTTTTTTTTCAATGTTAAATTTTTCGTATCTTCCTTCCGTGAATTCCTAATCAGTATCTCATCCCACGGTAATCATTAGATTATCGTTATCCACTGCTTTCGCTGTTTTATTATAATTATATCCCCAGTCCGCTACCGCCGGCAGACTATTCCTAAAAAAATCTTTTTAAAATTAAACAAAATAACTGCTCCTACCCCCACCATCCCGGGAATGTTCTCTTCTTATCAATTTATAGTTTTCTTATTCGGTCATTAAATCTTATTCTTATTTTTAATACTTATATTTATCTTGACCCGTAACACTTCAATTGTCAGCATTAGCAGTAAACATTTGTATAAATTAAT
>CAZDHW010000010.1:61471-65983 GCA_964505415.1 uncultured bacterium
AACATTTGTATAAATTAATTTAAAAAATCAATAGATCGCTTGCCGATGGAAAATGAAATACAAATTCATCAATAAAAAATATTCTCTTGTCCGTTTCTATTGATGTTGGTGTTATAAAATTAATTGTCCTTCTTTTTGAAAAAGAAAAAGAGTTCCTCGCTAAGATTAAGAAGGGGTCTTATGCCTAAAACAATTGCTAACAGTTCCTTCTCTTCTATTTTTTCTGTCTTTCTTACTTCTTGAAATTTGTTTGCTAATATTATGTTTACTAATATTCTCAAAATTCCTGATAGGAGAATGAGCGTAAGCAGTCGGGAATGGGAAAAAATAATCGGTAGTCGGTTAGCCAAATAACCGCCAAGAATACCACCTATAAATAAGGCAATCGAGTTAGTGAAGTTGAAGTACCCTAAGCATCTGGTTCTTACTTCTTGAGAAGTAGCATCAAAGATGAAGTTTAAAGCACAAAGGTTAAAACCAGCCCAACTATAACCAGCATAAGCGTTTATCAAAATAATATAAATTGAACTTTTTGAAAGGAGCCATAATAAAGGAATTAAGGGAATAAGTAAACCAGAGATTTTTAGAATGCGGGCATTACCATAGCGGTCAGCCAAACTTCCCCACAAAGGTAAAGAGAATAAAGAAGCCAAAGTAGAAGCAGTGGTAACTAAAGTGTAGGTCGCATAAGAAAAATTTAAATCTTTTAACATATAAACAGCAAAAAATGGTGCCGCTATATAAGTGGCAAAATTCATTAAAGAGACATATAAAGTAAATTTTACAAAATTACTTTCCGGCAGGCGTTTAATAAAAGAATAATAAGAAAATCTTTTTTCCGGAACAATTTTTATTGGAAAATCATACATCAGATTGATAAAATAACCAGAGATAAAACGGGAAAGACCAGCAATTATAAAGATAAGAAAAAAACCAAGAATCTTATTTTTTGATAAAAGATATAAGAAAAAACCACAAAGAAAATTGGCAACCAAAGTAACAAAGCCTAAGATCCTTCCTCGATAAGCAAAATAACGACCGTATCTTTCTTTTTCTACAGTATCACTCATCAAACTTTGCCAAATAGGGGTAGCAAAGGCATTGAAAATATTATTTAAGATAAGTAAGATAAGAAAAATGGCAAAAAGTTGAATTTTATAATTTACCAGAAAAGATAAAAAGGCAATTAAAATAAAAGTGAGGGCCTGCAAATAAACCGCATTGGCAATTACTTTCTTCCGGCTTTTAAGTTTTTCAACAATATCAGCAACTGGGATATAAAAAAAAGCTGAGATAAATTGTGGCAGTGAATTTAAAAGACCGATAGCAAAATTAGACGCCTTTAAAAATAAGGCAAAAGGAGTAAAATAATTTTGGGAAAAGCCAGCCGTTATGGAAGCAAAGATACCATCCCAAAGGGAATATTTTAAACTTTTTTCCCTTTCCTTTTCTAAAACCATAATAAGATATTTATATAACCAAAATTTTTCAAAAATTCAATAAATTGACTTTATTTTTTGATTTTATTATAATTTTTTAATGTTTTTAAAATGGAGGTAATTATGAAAAAAGGATTTCTTTTGCTTTTTATCTTTATTATTTTGCCCCTTGTTTTCTTTGCCCAAGAAAAAAAGAAAATTCTTTCGGAAAAGGAAATACAAAAATTAATTCTTACCGAATTTAAAGACGCCGAAATCTTGAAATTGGAAAAGAAAACCGAAGACAAACAAATGTTTTATTCTGCGGAAATCAATTATGAAAATAAGAAAATAGCTTTAAAAATTGATGCTCAAACAGGTAAAATTCTGGAAAAGAAGGAGATTTTAACACCAATTGATGAGAAAGTAATGGAACTGGTAAAAACAATTTTTGATGGTGAGATTGTTGAATGGAGTAAAGAAAAAGAAGAAGACGAAATTTCTTATACCTTTCAGATAAAAAATAATAAAGGAAAAATAAAAAATATTGAAATAAACATTAGTTGGGAGAGTGAAGAAGAGGAAGAGTAAAATAATTTAAAAAGGAGAAAAAAATGAAAAAGTTATTTATTTTTTTAATAATTTCTTTTTTTCCTCTTTTTGGGGGAGAAATTGTTAAATCAATTGATTTTCCAATAAATTCGCTTGTGCTTACTCAAAAAGATGGGTATACGATTGTCGACCTTTTAAATGCTCCTTATTACGAAGGTGAAGTTGGTTCTCCTCAAATTCCGGTAATCCCGGTTGCGGTTCTTTTACCACCGGATGCCTATTTAAAGAATGTGGAAATTTTGGAAATTAACGAAACAAAAATTCCCGGAAATTATTTATTATATCCAGTTCAATATGGTCAAACCTATTCAATAAATCAAGAGAAAAGAGAATTTGTTTCGCCAAAAGAAAAATACTATTCTTTAAACACTATTTATCCCGAAAAGGTTATCAATTATTTAAATACTGGCAATAAAGGTGGATTTAAGATTGGCAGTTTCTTAGTTTTTCCAGTAAGATATTTACCCGCTAAAAAAGAGTTGTATTTTGTTTCCCATTTGAAAGTAAAAATTATTTATGAAAAAAGAGATACCCCTCTTAAAAGAATTTCACCTTTTAAAAAGCAGTTACTATTATCAAGTATTTACCAGATGGTAATCAATCCTGAGGATGCTGAAAGATTTTCGCCACCAATAGAATATCATTTAGGTAAAAAAGCAAGTCCCTATTTACCACCAGGTTATTATGAATATGTAATTATCACCCCCAGTATGTTTGCTTCTGCTTGTCAACCACTATTAGCTTGGCGCCAAAAACTTGGCTATCCCAGTACTTTGATGACTATTGAAGAAATCCAAAATAATTATCCGGGAAGGGATTTACCCGAGAAGATGAGAAATTTCATAAAGGATGCGGATACTACTTGGCAGACACCTTTCTTTTTCATTGTGAGAAAGGACCATCCAGAAAGGCAATACCGAAGACTGTATGTTTATTATAGTGGTAGTTATCGAGATACTTTGCCTGGCGATATCTATTTTTCTGATTTAGATGGTGATTGGGATTTCAACCAAAATAATATTTTTGGTGAAGTTGGTGATTCTATTGACGGCTATTCGGATGTTTATGTCGGAATGATTACTGCTGATAGTATAGAAGAAATTAGTCGGTATATCTCCAAGGTATTTCGTTATGAGAAAACACCGGATTCTAATTATGTAGCAAAGGTTTTATTGCCAGTTGGTGTCACTTTTTCTCAAAATTATAATGATTCAATCTATTATGCTATTCCAGCTGATTGGTTTGGTTGTCGGATGTATATGAGTGGTGGTGCGATAACACCTACTCCCCAAAGGTATTGTGACTCTTTAAATTCCGGTTACGGTTATACTTCAATTATCGCTCACGGTAACGAAACATCTTATGACCTTGGTGGTTCAGTAACTATTCCGATGATGGTCGGTTTAACTAATACTAATAAGTTAAATGTCTTAACTGCTGTCTGCTGTCATACCGGTGCCTTTGATTATGCTACTTCTGATTGTATTGCTGAATATATGACCACCCATTCAGAAAATGGTTTTGCTGCTGTGATGATGAATTCCCGATACGGTTGGGTAAGGGTTGCCGAATATTACAATTACCATTTCTTCTACAAGTTTTTACCGAGACAGCCAGTTGGTCGTCATCCTTTATGTTCCGCTTATGTTTATGTTGGTGAAGCCTTGGCCCATTCCAAAGACCAATTAAGGCCTTTATGGCCGATGACCGATTCCTCTCGTTTTCGTTGGGAAGCCTATGAAAGGAATCTTTTTGGTGACCCAATTCTTTTACTTTGGGGCGGAAGGATAAGAACTCCGCAGGTTGATTTTCCTAATGTAATTAATATTGGTGCTAATGTTCCGGTAAATATTACCGTAAGACAAAACCAAAATCCTTGTGAAAGTGTCTTGGTCTGTTTGAAAAAAGGTGATGAAGTCTATGTAAAAGGTAGAACAAACAATAATGGTGAAATTACTTTATATGTAACACCTTTAACCCCTGGTTATATGTATTTAACGGTGAGCGGAAGAAATATCTATCCTTATGAAGATTCTATCTTAGTTATCTCTACTGATAGATATGTTACTTATTTAAAACATTACATCAATGATGACCCCCCAAGAGGTAATGGTGATGGCATACCAAATCCTGGTGAAGAGTTAGAAATTCCTTTATGGATTAAAAATTATGGTCAGGCAACTGCGGAAGAAGTTTATGGTTATTTCTTTTCCAGAGATACCAATGTCGCTTATTCGGATACTGTGAAATATTTTGGTCAAGTTGCTGGTGGCGATTCTGCTTTTACTGGTAATGATGGTTATAATCTTATTCTTGGTAACAATTTGCCAAATGGTTATTCAATCGTTTGTTCGTTAAAAACCAAAGATAATTTAGATTCAATTTGGATTAGTAGATTTACCATCACTGTTGGCACACCAGTTCTTGTTTATCAAGATTATTTAGTAAAAGATTCTTTCTCCCAAAGACCAAATGGTAGAAT
>CAZDHW010000011.1:0-40181 GCA_964505415.1 uncultured bacterium
GTCGCCAGCATCGTTGAACATTTAACCGTATAATTGCCCCTAAATGTCAACCAACTTTGAGAAAAGGTATAATCAATCGTCTCATTAGGTGCTAGATTAATAGTATCAATTTGTAAATAAATATTATTTCCTAAATTATCAGTAATTTTAAACAAGACCGGAAAGGTATCTTCCGCTGTCCCCAAATTGGCAATTTTTGCTTGGGGAAAAACTATGGTGTCTTCTCTTATCGTATCAACCGGCGCAATAATTGAAATAACACCCACATCGTGGGTTTGCGAAAAGAGATAACCAAAAATAATAAAAAAACTAAAAATTAAATACCAATTTTTATTCATAATAACCTCCTTAAATAAAAAATTTTAACCTTCCTCATTTCTAAATTATATAAATTATTATATAAATTAAAATTTTAAAAGTCAATAATTAAGACTATTTTAAAATGGAAATTAAAGAATCTCTCATTATTTGAAATTCTTTCATCTCGGCGGAACTTAAAATTTTATAGCGGGCAGTTTTTATGGTGAAGGGATTTATATGTTTACCGAATTTTAAAACTTCAAAATGGAGATGGGGACCAGTGGCTAAACCAGTCTGCCCAACATAACCAATAATTTCTCCTTGTTTTACCCTTTTTCCTTTTTTTATATTTTTACCAAATTTTGATAAATGGCCATATCGGGTTTTATAACCATTCGGATGGGTAATTTCTATTAATTTGCCATAATCACCCTTATAACCGGCATAACTTACATAACCATCGCCAACCGCGGAAACCGGTGTTCCGTAAGGAGCAGCATAATCCACCCCTAAGTGAGGGCGAAGAATCTTTAAAATGGGATGGAAACGGGCAAAAGAAAAGAAGGAAGAAATATAGGAATATCTCAACGGTGATCTTAAGAAACCTCTTTTTAATGATTGACCTTTAAAATCATAAAAACAGTCTTTATAATAAAAACCATAAAAATTACCCATTTTACCCTGATAACGAACAGCAAAGATTTTCTCATAATCATAAGGAATTGTCTCATTATCAATATTAACTAAGCAAATTTTTTCTAAATAACAGAACCAGGAATCACCTTTATAACACTCGGTAAAAAAATCAATATCCCATTCCAAAATTTCAGCAAACATACTTACCAATTTTGGTTTTTCTTTTAAAGAAAGCATACTTTCGTATAAAGAATTTCCAATCTTTCCCTTAATCACTCTTTTATTTTTTAAAAGAAAATAAAAAGGCATCGCTAAATTTACATAATTTTCTTTTATATAAAAATAATAGGTTTTTAAAATATCTTTTTTATAAATTATTAAACTATCGGAAAAAAGAAAGGTATCACCAATATTCATATTTTTTGTTAAATTAAAAAAAGAAAAAAATTTTAATACTTTTTCTCTTACCTCTTTATTAGCAATCTTTTTTTCTAATATTTGGGAAGGGATATCATTTTTTTTTACCACATAAATATTATTGGTAATTAAAAAGAAAAAGAGAATCTTTATCATTGAAAGATTATATTAAGGAATTTTAAAAAATCAATTTGCCGAGGGCGAGACGGAGGGAATCATGAGGTTGAGGGGAAGGAGGGATGAATCCCGCCCTCGGCAATTTTATTCTTTTTTAAATTTTATTTCCCCATTTTCTAAATAAGCGGTTATTTTCTTAGGTTTTTCGTCAAGGAGTATCTGGGCTAAAGGATTTTCTAAAAGTCGCTGAATTGTCCGTTTTAAAGGTCGGGCACCAAACTCTTTATCAAAGCCTTCATCAGCAATCTTATCCTTCACTTTTTCGTCAACCTCCAATTCAACACCCATATCCTTTAATCTAATTTTAATCAAATTTAATTGGATGTCAATAATCTTTTTGATATCACTATAGGAAAGGGGATTAAAAATCACAATTTCATCAATACGATTAAGAAACTCCGGGCGAAAACTTCGCCGCAATAAAGCTAATAATTCTTGCCTACTTGCTCGACCATCCTTAATAAGTTCGGTTCCTAAATTAGAAGTCATAATGATGATGGTATTTTTAAAATCCACCGTCCTTCCTTGACCATCAGTCAGGCGCCCATCATCCAGAATTTGGAGAAAGAGATTAAAAACATCCGGATGGGCTTTTTCAATCTCATCAAAAAGAATAACCGAATAGGGTCTTCTTCTTACCGCTTCGGTTAACTGCCCGCCTTCTTCATAACCAACATAACCCGGAGGAGCACCAATAAGTCGGGAAACAGTATGTTTTTCCATATATTCGGACATATCAATTCTAACCATTGCCTCTTCACTATCAAAAAGGACCGATGCCAAAGTTCTTGCTAATTCTGTTTTACCGACACCCGTGGGACCTAAGAAAAGAAAGGAACCAATTGGTCTTTTTTCTTCCTTTAATCCCACTCGGGCTCTTCTTATAGCATCGGCAACCAATTTTACCGCTTCCTTTTGGTTAACTAATCGCTGATGGATATATTCTTCCAACTTCTTTAACTTCTCTTTTTCCGACTCCATCAGTTTGGTAACGGGAATACCGGTCCAAGAAGAGACTACTTCGGCGATATCTTCGGCCGTCACGACTTCTCTTAGTAATCTTATTCCGTCTTTATCAAGTTTTTCAATCTCCTCTTCTAAAGAAGTCAATTCTTTTTCTAATTTGGTTAATCTTCCGTATTTTAATTCCGCTGCCCGATTCAAATCGTAAACCCTTTCGGCCTTTTCAATCTCTTTTTTGGTATTTTCAATCTCCTCTTTTATTTTGTTGATTTTGTTAATAATTTCCCTTTCTTTTTGCCAACGCTTTTCTAATTCTTCTTTCTCTACTCGTAATTTTTTTAATTCTTCTTCAATAACCCGCAATCGTTCTTTCGCTTCCTTTTCTTCTTCCGATTGTAAGGAAATCCTTTCCATATCCAATTGCCAAATTTTTCTCTCAATCTCATCAATTTTTTTCGGTTTGGAAGTAATCTCCATCTTCAATTTGGCAGCAGCTTCGTCAACTAAATCAATGGCTTTATCGGGGAGAAATCTATCAGAAATATATCTCTTAGAAAGAACAGCAGCGGTTACCAATGCTGAGTCACTAATTTTTACTCCGTGATGGACTTCGTATCGCTCTTTCAATCCCCGCAAAATAGAAATTGTCTCTTCTACCGAAGGTTCAGCCACATAAACTGGCTGGAATCTCCTTTCTAAAGCCTTATCCTTTTCAATATATTTCCGATATTCTTGAACAGTCGTTGCACCGATACAGCGCAATTCACCCCGGGCAAGCATCGGCTTTAAGATATTAGCAGCATCAATCGCGCCTTCGGCAGCACCAGCACCAACTACAGTATGGATTTCGTCAATAAAAAGAATAATTCTCCCTTCTTGCGCTTTAATCTCTTTCAAAACTGCTTTTAAACGATTTTCAAATTCACCCCGATATTTGGTACCGGCAATCAAAGCTCCCATGTCCAAAGCAAATATTTTAGTATCTTTAAGTTTTTCCGGCACATCGCCTTTCACAATCCTTTGGGCAAGCCCTTCAACAATCGCTGTCTTGCCAACTCCAGCATCACCAATTAATACCGGATTATTTTTGGTTCTTCGGGAAAGTATTTGGATAACGCGCCTTATCTCTTCATCCCGACCAATAACCGGGTCCAGTTTTCCTTCCCTTGCCATTTCGGTTAAATCGCGTCCAAATTTTAATAAGGCTTCATAGGTCTCCTCAGCATCCGGTGAAGTTATTCTTTGGTGACCCCTTATTTCTTTTAAACCATTTAGGAATTTATCAAGGGTAATATCGTAATTACGAAATAAATTTTTTAAAGAGGGAGTTTCCAACAAGGCAAGGAAAAGATGTTCAGTTCCACCATAATCATCCTTCATCTGTTTTGCCCATTCTAAAGCACTATCCAAAACCCTTTTAGTTTCGTAGGCAAGATAGACATTTTGGGGGTAATTAACCTGGGGTTCTTGAAGTATCAGAGTTTCTGAATCCTTTTTAAAACGGTCAACATTTACATTGATTCTTTTTAAGATTTTGCTAACAACACCATCTTCATCAGTTAACAAAGAAAAAAGGAGATGGATTGGCTTTATTTCCGGATTTCTTTTTTCTTCGGCCAATTCTTTAGCATTGATTATTGCTTCTTGAGCTTTTTGCGTAAATTTATCTAAAAGCATAATTTTTTACCTCCAATTTATTAGATACCAAAATTTTAAAAAAGATTTAATTAACTTAAACCTTCTAATCGCTGAATACCTTCTTTGGCCGCTCTCTTTACCTCCTCTTCTTCTTTAGAAAATGGCCAAGGGCGAGCAATTTTTTTAAGAAGGGATAGGGATTCTTTATCTTTTAATTTTACTAAGGAATTAATAACTTCAATCTTCACTGGTGATTCATCACAATTGACTGCCTTTCTTAAAATCTCTATTGCCCTTATTCCGCCAATCTCCGAAATTGCCCACACGGCCTTTCTTTTTACGGTGGTTTCGGGGTCGTTAAGTAATTGACAAATTTCTTCAAAAACTTCATCGGCCCGCAATACTCCCAAAACTTCTAAAGCCGCACTTCTTACTAAATAAGATTCATCTTTTAAAAGTTTTTTCATTTCTTCAATTATTTCTTTTCTTTCACTAATTAAACCAAAAGAGCAGATTTTAGCCAAAGAGAGACAACTTTGGGCACGGATATAAGGGTTTCTTGCTTTTAAACATTCAAGTAAAATTCCAATAGTTTCTTTATTTTTAATTTCCCCAAAAACTTCAATAATTTTTCTTTTTATCTCTTCGTCTTTAATTTTGGTAAATTCTTCAATTAAAATCCCAATACTTTTTTCTCCCAATTTGATCAAGGCTTCTTTTGCCAGATCGGCAAATTTTTGGTCAGGTGAAGATAAAAGGTTTAGGAGATAACTACAAGTTTTCTCACTTTTAATATTTGCGAGGGCATTTACCGCCGCGGTGCGCACATTTAAATCTTTATCATTAAAAAGTTTGGCTAATCCTTCTATCGCCCTTTCATCACCAATTTTTCCTAAAATTTCGCAGACACAGGCTTTTAAAGTAGCACTGGGACTTTCTAAAAGGGATAAGAGCGAATATAAAACTACTTTTCCTTCTTTCACCAAAACCTCCATCGCCTTAAATTTTTTATTTAAATCGTCACTCATTAAAGCATTGAGATAAGGAGAAATTACCACATCGCCAATCATTGTTAAGGCTTTAATTGCTGCCTCGCGAACAATTTCCGATTCATCATATAAAGATAGATAAGCCAAATCTTCGGCTGCCTGCTTATCGCCAATCTTTCCTAAGGCTTCACAAGCGGCACTCCTTACCCAATGACTTTCATCTTGTAATTTTTCTAAAAGTTGGGAAAGCGCCTTTTTATCACCAATCTCACCTAAAGCAGTGCAGGCACAAGTTCTTACCCAAAAATTGATATCATAAAGCAAAGGGAAGATATGCTCTATCGCTTTTTTGCTTTTTAAATTTCCCAAGGCCTCACAGGCAGCAACTTTTATCAAGGGGTCGTTATCGCTTAAAAGTTCAATTAAAACATCTTCACCCTCTTTGGCTTCCAATTTTGCCAATAATTGACAGAAAATTCGGATTGCTGGTTTTTCCAATTTTCTTGTTTCCAAACTTTTTACCACTTCTTTCTCAACCCTTAACATTTGTAAGATGTAAGGCACAACACCTTTGCCGATTTTTAAAATCTCTTCAATTATTTTTTCGCGGATAACCGTATTATTTTCACTGGCCAAAGTTTCTAAGAGCAGAAAAAGGGCAGGAGCCGTTTTTAAATTTGCTAGTTTTTCTATTGCTTGGAAACGGGTATTGATATCGGGATGGAAAAGTTCTCTTTTTAATTTCTCCAGCTCCTCCATACGGAAATGTTAACCTAAAAATTTCTTTTTGTCAAATAAAAAGAAACTTTGCTAAATTAAAATTTTGTTAATCTTGACAAAAAAATTTATAAAAATAAAATTAAAAGATGAAAAAGGGAATTATTTTTTTATTAACCTTTTTATCTTTTTCAATAAAAAAAACGATTAAGAGGGCAGTCCGGAAAGGCCAAGTTAACATTACAATTGCTTCGGTTGGCGACATTTTTATTCACAAAAGTGTTCTTAAAGAAGTAGGTTTTGATATTCTTTTCCGTACTAATCACACTTTAGATTTCGGAGAATATTAAATAAATACGGAATAACTCAAATTGGTGTCTATATCTCCGAAGTTTTTAAGTTATACTTATGGAACAAACGGAATTCCTATTCCCAGCCTTGGATGGTAAATTTGATTGATACCAATAAAATTAAAGAAGATTTAAAAAGAGCAAAAGAATTGGCTGACTTCATTATTGCCGCTTTACATTTTGGCGAAGAATACCAAAGGTTTCCTAAGGAATATCAAAAAACTATTGTTTATTTTGTAGCTGAAAATGGTGCCGATTTAATAATTGGTTCTCATCCCCATGTTATTCAACCAGTAGAACTTTTAACAACCAAAGATAAAAAGAAAGTTTATGTTGCCTATTCTTTGGGAAATTTCTTTTGCGGTCAAAGAAAACGTTTTACCGATACGGGAATTATCTTGAAATACCAAATTAGTGGCAAAAGAGGAAAGGCAGAATTGAAAGCAATAAATTATTTACCGGTGTGGATCGGCAAATACCAAATCAATGGTAAATACCATTTCAAAATCTTTCCTCTTAAAAAGAGTTTACGCCTTTATGAAGAAGGCAAATTAAAATTTTTAACTGCTAAAGAGTACCAAAGAATGAAAGAAGCCGACAAAGAAACAGTGAGCCATATTGATAACCCAAAAATTGGTTTTACTGAATTAGCTTATTGACCAATAGAAGATTTTTGATAAAATAAAGGAAAAATGGAAAAGAGATTATCTTTAATAAGTGTGTATGATAAAGAAGGGATAGTTGATTTTGCCAAAGAATTAATTTCTTTAAATTTTGAAATCATTGCGACTTCCAAAACTTATGAAATCTTAAAAAATAATAATATCAATTGTATTGAAATTAGTGAATATACGGGTTTTAAAGAAATCTTAAAAGGGAGGGTAAAAACCTTACATCCCTTAATCTTTGGTGGTATCCTTTCTTTTGGTAAGGAGGAAGAAGGGATAAAACCAATCTCAATGGTTGTTTGTAATCTTTATCCTTTTGAAAAAAAACTTTTAGAAAATTTATCCGAAGAAGAGATGATTGAATTGATCGATATCGGTGGTGTTTCCCTTTTGAGGGCCGGAGCCAAAAATTATAAATATGTAACGACAATTTTTGATAAAGAGGATTATCCAATTGTAATTTCGGAAATTAAAAAATATGGGAATACTTCTTTAGAGTTAAGAAGAAAATTGGCTTATAAGGCATTAAATTATGTTGCCTATTATGATAGTATTATTGCTGAATATTTTAGAAAATTAAATAACGAAATTATTTTCCAAGATTATTTAAGTTTACCAATGAAAAAGGGGCTAAAATTGCGTTATGGTGAAAATCCCCATCAGAATGGTTTTTATTATGAAGAACCTTTTTTAAAAAGGAATTTTTCTTATCTTTGGGGAAAGGAACTTTCTTATAACAATCTTTTGGATATCAATTCCGTTTATAATATTATCTTTGATTTTGATTTTTTAGAATTTAAAGATTATAAATTATGTTGTCTTATTAAGCATAATACTCCTTGCGGAATTGCCTTAGGAAAAACAACTAAGGAAGCCTTTGAAAAAGCCTATTTGAGTGACCCAGTTTCGGCATTTGGTGGAATTTGTGGTTTTAATTGCGAAGTTGATAAAGAAACTGCCGAAAAAATTATTGAGACTGTTTTTTTAGAAGTTATCTGCGCTCCGGCTTTTAAGAAAGAGGCTTTAGATATTTTAAAAAAGAAAAAAAATTTGAGGATTATCAAGTTAGAAAAAAATGAGAATAATTTTGAAATAAGAAATTGTTTAACTGGTTATCTATTACAAGAAAGGGATAAGAAAATTATAAAAGAAAAGGATTTTAAATTAATGACCAAAAGAAAACCAAGCGCAAGGGAAATAAAAGATGCCCTTTTTGCCTATTTCTGCGTAAAATATGTAAAATCGAACGGCATTGTGATTGTAAAAGATTTGGCAACGGTCGGTATTGGGGGTGGACAAACTTCTCGGGTAGATTCGGTTGAAATTGCTATTAAAAAAAGTGGAAAAAGATGTGTTGATGGGGTTTTGGCATCCGATGGCTTTTTCCCTTTTAGTGATTCTATTGAACTGGCAGCTAAAAATGGAATTAAAGTAATTATTGAACCGGGTGGTTCAATAAGGGATGAAGAAGTTATTAAAGCTGCCGAAGAGAATAATATTACACTTATTTTTACAAATGTGAGACATTTCCGCCATTAAAAAAATACCCAATCATCTACCCCACAGCTCCCATCTTTGTTTAAAAGATATTCTTCTTATTCATTTTTAAAATACAAAACCAAAGAGTTTAATCTATTTTCTTTCAGGACTTTAACAAAAGAAAATATATCTCCTTTAAAACCTCCTTTTCTAATTTGTTTTTTAAAACCTCTTTTTTTATTAAATCTTCCAAAATAAAAAATTTTCTCTTTCTCACCAAAGGATAGGCCTTTTTAAAAAAATTTAAATAACCAAGATGAAAGGTCTCCGGAATTTCTAATTCCTTTAATAATTTTTTTACTTTCTCTTCGTATTTTAACAAATCTTTTATTTTATAATAATAATTTAATGTTGAATGGGGATAATATTTTCCGAAAGAAAAATAATAATTTCTTACCATTTTAAATAAATTTTTCATAAAGTAATACCAAAGATATCAACCCTAATTTTTTCCATAATTTTTTTATTCAATCCCTTAGCCTCCCATTTTAACTCTAAAGCGTTAATCTGTTTGAATAATGTTAAACCACCATACTTATTTTTTAATTTCCATAATTCTCTTCCGTAAGAAAAGTAATAGAAATATTGGGTGGGAATAGTCTCCGGATGGGCATCTAAAACTTCCTTTATCTTTTGGTCTAAAGAGGCAAGTTCGGCATAAATATTAACAATCTTTGTTATCATCTCTTCCTTTTGGGCTTCAAACCGTAATTTAATAATCTCTGGGTCTAACTTTTTGATATATTTTAAAATCCGCGAATGGGCATCTTTAACTGCCATAAGACCTCCTTTTTAATTCTTTCTTTATATAAATAACGAAGAATTACCCCTTTATCTTACCCCTAATTTTATTGATTTTTTAATTGGCTAAGTTATTATTTTTGAATGGTGGTTATTTTTCTTTTTACCTTCTTTTATGATGTTGGTCAAACTTCGGCAAATTTCTTAAAATTAAATATTGGTGCCCGGGCAACGGCGATGGGCGGCGCCTACACCGCGATTGCTGATGATGTCTGCGGAATTTTTTATAATCCGAGCACCTCAGGAATTTTAAATTCTTTTGATTTTTCTCTTACCTTGCTTAACCTTTATGATAAAATCAACTATTCTTCCCTTATTTTTTCTTTACCAATTAAAAATTTTGGTTTAGGATTTGGCTCTTCTTTGTTATCTTTTAGCGATGATAAATTTATTGGTCCGGGAAATGAGGTTGGTGAATATTCTTATAACGATTTTTTATTTTTTATCAATTTTTCTTTTAATCTTTCTAAAAAATTTGCCTTCGGAACAAATTTGAAATATGTTGGTTCTTTATACGATAACTATTATGCCTATTCCTTAGCAACTGATTTTGGCTTCCATTTTAACCCAATAAAAAACCTTTATTTTGGCTCTTCCCTTTTACATTTGGGGACAAAAAGAAGGTTTATTTATTATTCGGAGATTTTACCAATAAATTTTCGGTTAGGAGCAAGTTATAAGATTTTCTTAAACCCAAAAATTATCCTCACCTTAGCCAGCGACTTTTCCACTTATATTGACGAGTTGCCCAATTTGGGTATCGGTGGCGAAGTTTTATTAAAAGAATTAAGAAAGCCAAAAGAATATCTTGCCTTCCGCATTGGTTACCGAACAAAGGAAAGATATGGTATTTTTAGCGGCTTAGCGGTTGGTTTTGGTTATCTTTACCAATTTTTAGAAAATATCTTTCTTTTAATTGATTTCACTTATTTAGATTATGGTTATTTAGGTTCCCAAGAGCGGGTATCTTTAACTTTTAAATATCTATTACCTTAACATTGAAAAAAGATATCTTTCTTAATAAAATTTGGAAATGAAAGGTGTTGTCCTTGCTGGTGGCTTAGGAACAAGATTATATCCTTTAACCAAAGTAACCAATAAACACTTACTACCAGTTTATAACGAACCGATGATTTTTTTCCCAATAAAAAAATTGGTAAAAGCCGGTATTGAAGATATTCTTATTGTTACCGGCGGAAATAATGCTGGCGATTTTTTAAGACTTTTAGGAAACGGCAAAGAATTTGGCTTAAAAAGATTACATTACACTTATCAAGAAGGAGAAACCGGCATTGCCGCCGCTTTGGCTTTAGCCGAAGATTTTGCTGATGGTGATAAAATGGTGGTCATTCTTGGTGATAATATTTTTGAAGATGATATTAAAGAATATGTCGAAAAATTTGAGAAACAAGAAAAAGGCGCTAAGATATTTCTAAAAGAAGTAAAAAATCCCGAGAGATTTGGCGTACCGGTTTTTGAAGATGGCAAAATTGTCCGAATTGAAGAAAAGCCAGAAAAACCGAAATCGCCTTATGCGGTTACCGGTATTTATATGTATGATAACCAGGTATTTGATATTATTAAAACTTTAAAACCATCAAAAAGGGGAGAGTTGGAAATCACCGATGTGAATAACCGCTATTTAGAAAAAGGTGAGCTTACCTATGAGATTTTAAAAGGTTGGTGGGCGGATGCTGGAACTTCCTTTGAAAGTTATTACCGAGCAATAACTTTAGTAAGGGAGATGTGTTTGAAAAATGGCTAAAAAGGAAGTTTATCTTATTGATGGCCATTCAGTAATTTTTCGTTCTTATTACGCTTTTATCAGAAACCCTTTAAGAAATAGTAAAGGTGAGAATACTTCGGCAATCTTTGGTTTTGTAAATACTTTAAGAAAGATATTAAAAGAAAAAAGACCGGAATATATTGGCTGTGTCTTTGATTCTAAGGCACCAACCTTTCGCCACAAAATTTTTTTAGAATATAAAAAAGTAAGACCGGAAGCACCAAGTGATTTAAGGTATCAGGTACCAGTAATTAAGGAGATTTGCCAAGCTTACGGAATTAAAACAATTGAAGTTGCGGGCTACGAAGCTGATGATGTGTTGGCTACCTTGGCAAAGAAATTAAAAGAAAAAAACTGTAAGATTTACATCATTGCTACTGATAAAGATTTGTTTCCCATTGTTGATGATGATATTATTATCTATGATACTTATAAAGAAATCCTTTATGATAAAGAAAAGGTGAAAGAAAGGTTTGGTATTGAACCAGCACTGATTAGTGATTTTTTGGCTTTGACCGGTGATAAGATTGACAATGTGCCGGGAGTAAAAGGAATTGGTGAAAAGACTGCGATTGAGATTTTAAAAAAATACGGTAATTTGGAAAAGGCTTTAGAAAAGGACGAAAGATTAAAAGGAAAAGAAGAGGAGATTCTATTTTCTAAAAAATTGGTAAGTTTAAGAACTGATGTGCCGATTGAAATTGATATTGAAGATTTAAAGATTAAAGAAAGGGATAATAAAAAATTACTAACAATTTTTAAGGAATTGGGCTTTAAAAGTTTTTTAAACGATTTTGAAGAAGAAAAAATTGATATTGAAAAATCGTTAAAAATAGTAACTGATGTCTCTTTTTTAGAAGAGAAAGAAGCCTTGGCCTTTTTAATTACTGAAAATAAAGTTTATCTTGGTAATAAAAATGTTATTTATGAAGGTGATTTAAATTCTTTAAAAAAATTATTTTCAACTGAGAAAGAAAAAATCACTTTTGATTTGAAAGAACAGTATCAATATTTAGAAAATTTGGAATTTAAAAATTTCTTTGATATCAAAATTGCTGCTTACCTTTTGGAACCGGAGAGAAAAAGATTTCTTTTAGAAGATTTGATTTTATCTTATTTAAAAATCTTAAAGAAGAAATTAACGGAAAGAGAAAAAATTTTTTATATCTATTCAATTTACGAACAAATACTGCCGGAATTATTAATAAGAAATTTAACCGAACTTTTTTCTAATATTGAAATGCCTTTAATCCCTTGCCTTTACCGAATGGAAAAAAGGGGGATTAAGATTGATATTGATTTCTTTAAAAATTTGGCGAAAGAGGTAAATAACGAGATTTTACTTCTCCAAAAGGAGATTTATAAATTATCCGGACTTTACTTCAATCTCAATTCGCCAAAACAATTGGCGGAAGTTTTGTTTGATAAATTAAAATTACCAATTCCGAAAGGGAAAGAAAGGTCAACGGCTTCGGAAGTTTTAATTGAGCTTCTTTCTTATTCACCGATAATTGAAAAGATTCTCCGCTATCGGGAATTAAATAAAATTTTAACCACTTACCTTAAACCTTTTCCCCAATTATGTGACAAAAATTTTCGGCTTCATACCTATTTTGACCAGACAAAAACCGCTACTGGTCGGCTGGCTTCCCTTTCTCCCAATTTACAGAACATTCCAGTTCGGGGAGAATTAGGGCAAAAAATAAGAAAAGGCTTTATCTGCGAAGATGGTTATCTTTTAATTTCTGCTGACTATTCCCAAATTGAATTACGAATTTTGGCCCATATTACCGAAGACGAAAATTTGATTGATATTTTTTTAAAAGATAAAGATATCCACACGGCAACCGCAGCCAAAATCTTTAAAGTAAAAGAAGAAGAGGTAAAAGAAGATATGAGAAGATTTGCTAAAATGGTGAATTACGGCTTAATTTACGGAATGAGCGATTACGGTCTGGCTGAGAGTTTACGGTTAAAAAAGGAAGAGGCGAAAGAGTTTATGGAAAATTATCTTAACAGTTTTCCCAAGGTAAAGGCCTGGCGAGAGGAAATTATTGAAAAGACAAAGGAAGAAGGTTTTACCAAAACCATTTTTGGTCGTCCCCGCTATTTTCCCGGCCTTTGGGCACCAAACAAAACCCTTTATGAACAAGCAAAAAGACAGGCAATTAATGCCCCTATTCAAGGTAGTGCGGCAGATATTATTAAAAAGGCGATGGTTGAAGTTGACAAAAAATTAATGGCCAAAGGTTTTAATATCGGTTTAATTTTAACCATCCATGATGAACTTTTATTTGAAATTGAAGAAGAAAGAATTGAAGAAGCCAAGGAGATTATTAAAGAGACAATGGAAAATATCTATCCTTTAAAAGTGCCCTTAAAAGTAAATATCGGTGTTGGTAAAAACTGGCAAGAAGCCCATCCCTAATTAAAGTTTAATCAATTTTCCTCTATTCTGATATTTTTTGTCTAAAATTAAAATAAAATATATTCCCCTTTTAAGATTATTTAAATTCACTATATTTTGACCAATTAAATCACCTTTTAAATTATAAATTTTAAAAGTAAAAAAGGAGTCTTCTTCTTTATCTAATAAAATCTTAGAATTTTTTAAAAAGGGATTAGGCAAAGAAATTATCGGCGCCCACAAAGGAATATCTATTTGAACAAAATCACAAGCGTAACCTTTATTACCATATTTGTCAATAGGAATAATAAAAAGATAATATTCCCCTTTATTTAAATGATAAAGAAAATAATTGGTATCTTTAAAAACTTGATATTTTTTTAAATCTTTCAAAGTAATAATTTTTATTTCATCCAGAAAAACACCAAGGTTAGTAATGGAAGAATCAGTTTGGTAGCGAAATCGTAGATAATAATTACCCTTAGGTAAGAAAATTTTTACCTCTTCAAAATAATCGCTTTTTCCGTAAAAGGAATCTAATTTTTGAAAATTGATTTTATCAAAAGAGTATTCCACATAAAAGATATCCCTTTTAATTTTTTTAGAATAACTTTCTTCCGTATGATAAAGCAAATAGAAAATAAGCAAGCCACCTTCATTTAAAGAGAGTTTTTCTTTAGTAACTAAAAAATTGTTTAGCAAAAGACCTTCATTAGAATAAAAGGATTTTCCTTTCTGAGCAAATCGGCTGGAGAGAGAAAATCCTTGATTTTCCCAAAAGGAAAAATCTTCGCAAGGGTCATAAAAGAGGGTATCAAAACTTTTAAAAAGAAATAGTTGGTAAGTAATCTCGCTCAAATCAAAGGAGGGAGAAAAACTTATAAAAAGGTTGTTTTTTTGCTTTTCAATTTTTATTGTCTTTACCTTTTCCGGTCTAATATCATCAGTTGAATAATGGTCATTTAGAAATTCTAACCATCTTATCTCCTTTTGAAAAGAAAGTAAAAGGTATTCCTTTAGATATTTCTTAAAAGTTAAATAATTGTCTGGGAAAAATATCGCCAAACCGCAACTATTTTTATAAAATTCCGTCTTTTTTAGGGCGATGACTGAGGAAGAGATTTCGGTTTTAACTGCTAACTCTTTTAACAGTTGAAAAAAATCAATATGGGCAGAAAAAGAATCGGTAGCTTCAAAAAAAGGATAGGTCTGAATATTTTTCCTTTTTTCGGAAATAAACTTTTTATTGGTATTTTTAAGCAAGGAAAAAGCCCTTTTACATTCCTTTTTAAATTTTTCCAAGTCGATAGCAACAAAAACTCCTTCTTCCTTTTTGGTTTTGATGTTATTAAAATTATTTTCTGCCCAAAAAGAAGCCAGGTCATTTATTTTACTATTAGGATTTTCTTCAATTTTCTTTATTAAATTTTTATAATCCCAAGCAGTAATTGGTAAAATAGAAGGGGAAGCAAAAAGATAATCACAATAATCAAAAATTTCAAAGGCAATCTCCACCATTCCCATCAAACAAACATCAAAACCAACAATTTTTATCTTCTTCCCTAAGATTTCTTTGGCTTTCTTTAAAAACTCCTTTAATCCACCACCAGCAACCGAAAGGGAACTTTGATTAGTCTCATCATATAAAAAGGCTTTTTTTAAATTTTGATACCAACCATTACCATGACTATAAAAGATTAAAAAATAATTCTCACTTTCATAATTTTCTTTTATATATCTTAAAAAATCGGAAAAAAAGTTTATATCGGCTATATTTTCTTCTTTTAATTTCATTTTCAAAATAATCTCACCATTTAAAAGCTCATAAATTTTGGGAAAAGGTGAAGTATCATAAAAGGCATTATCTATTAAAATAATTGTTTTTACTTTTTCGTTATAACCTAAACCAGTAAGTTTTAAGATTTCATTATAACCAGCGGAAGATAAATCGTTATCACAAGCAAAATATAAGATTATTGTCCATTGGGATTTACCAAAAATTAAAGAAAAAATTAAGAGAAAAATAAGTTTTTTCATAAAATAAAAATGGGGGTTGATAAGGCTCAACCCCCAAAAGCCTTCCTTATTCTAAGGATTAAAAGTTAAAGCCAATACTTACCCGATGAGAACCTAAAAGATAATAATGGTAACGATAACTGTAATCAATTTGGGTTTCTAAACCGTTTACTAATTTGGTAGCCACACCTAATCCGCAAGAAAGTCCGGTTTTCCAATTTATTTGGTCGCGATATTCACCATCAGTATTCAAAATATAACCGGCTCTAATTGAAAAAATCTTACCGATAAGATATTCAAAACCAAAATTAAAGGTCTCATTGATATCGTTATAATGGACTAAATCAAAACAGGTGGTGAGACGAGAATTTTCTTGAGATAATAAGTCAATAGCAATTCCAAAACGGAAAGTAGTAGGAATAGGAACCGGAGTAGCCACATAAGAAATAGGAACTTCTTTACCAGTCTTCTCATCCTTTTCGATCTTCTTTAAACGCCCACCGGTATAGGTAATCTCCGGTCCATAATTATTAATAGCCACACCAATCCTTAAATTATGGAAGCCGGTATTAAAATGGAATCCCACATCAACACCAAAAGAAGTAGCGGACATATCCCAAATCCTTTCTTGGATTCCTTTTAAACCGATACCGATAGATAGTTTTTCGGTAAAATAACGGGCATAACTAATACCAACCGCCATTCCTCCGGCTCCGAATTTCAAACCAGTACCATCATCTTCTCTTATTGGTGTGTATAAAGAATCAATCTTTGTTTCTTCCATATCACCCATTGTCAAGGCAATTACTGAAAAACCAAAATTACCAACATTTCCTGCCGGAACAACAGCGCTCAAATATTCGTGAGAAACATCAGCAATCCAATCAATATGGTTAAAGAAAATAACTTTTTTGGATAACAAAGAAAGACCAGCAGGATTATAAAAGGTAGCGGTAGCATCGTCAGAAAGAGCCACAAAAGATGCGCCCATACCGCTTGCCCGACCAACATCAATCTTTAGCCAGGAAGCACCAGTAGTACCTCTTTTATCAAAAGCCGCAAAAGCTAAAGTAATTATCAAAGCAAAAATTAATAATTTTTCTCTCATCTTATCCTCCTTACATTATAATCGCAAATTTACCAATCTGTTTGCCGTATTTGGAATCAATATGGAAAATATAAACACCACTGGAAACCTTTTGGTCGTGTTGGTTAAGTAAATTCCATTCTTCGGTACCACCAAATTTATTATTATTCGTTCCTTTTTCTGATTCCTTATGCTCAATTATCTTCACTAAATCACCAGCCAAATTAAAGATACGGATAGTACATTCATTAGGAAGATTTACAAATTGGAGTCTTCTTGATAATGTCGTTTTCTCCCATTTATTAGTAACAATATAAGGATTGGGAACAACCTTCACATTCAATTTCTGTCCAGCCATATCAGTAAATTCCATTTCCGTGGTGGTAATTTTGAATTTATTATAAGAAGGAGCGGTTCCATAAGTTTTATTACTATAAATATACCAAGTATCACCGGGTTGAATCATTTGTTTTATCTGCGGATTTATGGCACCACCTTTTCTGATCCATATATACCCGCCGGGTAAATAGATAAAGACTTCATTATTTCTCAAAGTATCAGAAGGCACAGCGTCTGGCCTGAAGCTGTTCACAAAGACCCAACAGTTTCCATATTTATAATTTTGTAGATTGAAAAGAGGATTATATTCTACTTTTACACCGTTTGTTAGGTCATAAACTTCTTCTAAGGTCAAACCGCCTTCTGGTTTTCTACCCCAAACTAACCGGTAATCAGAACCACGAAATGCCCAAGCAGCTTCCGGACATTCTCTTGCTTTTAAAGATTCAGCGGAATAACTACCGTTAACATTTTTGATTTCAAAGGCAACAAATGGTTCCGTTTTGGCAGTATCTAATTTCATTGTGAAAGTAAGGTTCATACCATCAAAGAATGGGAAATAGAATTTTTCATTTTTACCTAAGGTGTAAGGAAGATTATAAGTAATTAATGTTTCCGAATAAGAGGCGTCAGTTATTAATGCTTGATAAATTGGTTGTTTATTTGCTGAATCACAAATCGGGTCAAGGAATGTCAATAAATATTCTTTATTTTTCGCTAAATAAGGTACCGTGAAGAGAAGATCGAACTTAAATTTGTTATTTACTGAATCGCCAACAAGCATTTTGATTTCACCGGTAGGTGCTTTATAATTAGCAACTTCTCTCCGGGGAATAACTTCAATTCCTTGGATACCGCTTTCTAATATCAAAATTTCGCCCCGCTGTTTATTATAATCAAAGGCAGTAACCGCGTAATAATAGGTCTGACCGTTTATCACACTATCATCAACATAATAATAGAAAGTTCCTTTATCATTTGCCCAAACGAAAATACTTTCCGAATAAGTTGTATCTTTACCGATTATTTTGATAGTTCTAAAGGTGTCAGCATATTTTATATTATTTTTCAAATCGCAAATCGCTTTCAATTCCCATTCAATTCCATCAAGGGATTTATAAACCTTATAACCTTCAAAATCATATTCCCGATAAGTAGTATCGCCACTGGCGCGAGCTATTTTGTAATAAGGGTCAGCAATCTTTTCCATCCGGTTATCCCATGATAAAATTACCCGATTATCTTGAGGCATAGCCGTAACAATTGGTGGGAAAGGTGGAGCAGGAAGGAGCCAGTTCTTATCATAACATCTTTGGGCCTCAGCACTAGCACGAGCTAAATCCCAAGTATCCCTTTGATTATAAGGTTGTCCTTCTTCACCGTATTTAGCACCAATTACCGCCACTACTAAGGTAGCAATTGAATCTGGTGGTAAATTAAATGGACCAGAAGATTGTAAAAATCTTTTATCAGCTGGTGTTTCATCAATATAATCATAAGGTTTATACTCCCTGGTCGTATGGTCATAACCAGCAAGAACCAAATATTTTTCGACATCAGTTCTTGGATCATTTTCAATCGGCCAACGCTTGCAAGAAGTCATTCCCAATTGCTCAATTTCTGAAAAATCTCGCCAGGCGGGTATACCATCTCCATCACTATCAATTAAATCAGGACGGTTATTTACAATATAGGCACTATCCACTTCTTGAAAATCAATAAGTCCGTCACCATCGTTATCAATTCCGTCCCAAAGGGCATAAGGACTTTGTAAAAAATCATAGGCAACCGCTCCCGGTGTTCCCTTTTCCCATTTAGTACCAGGATTTTCTCGGTTGTCAGAATCATAAATCCAAGCAAGATTGTCCACGAAAATAGAATCGGTTCTTGTCCGATTATAAATATATTTTCTTGGTCTTCGGGTAGCTTCATCATAAACCATTGCCATCATATCGTCACTATAAGCACCGACATCAGCATCTAAGACAACGCCAATGTACATATTTCTTAAAGTATCACCGGAAACATTCTTCACATCGTATTTTAAGAAAAAGATATCCCTCGTAGCTGGCAAATTCCAATGATAACCAGTTAAATAGACCTCAACTCCCATTGGTTTAGTATCACCCGGTTTATGTTGGGGTGCATGGGCATCAGAAAAACAACACCAAACATCTTTTCCTGAAACGGTATCCTGGGGAGCCATCGGAAATTTATCTTTTGGTGGTGGCCATTTGTCAGGAAAATAATAAATACAATCCGCCGGATCTGCTGGTGTCCCTGTATATCTTGAATAAATTTCTGGCCATAATTCACTTGAACCGGAATTTGGGTCATAACCACAGGAAACCAAAGTTTCACCTTGAGGAGAAATTGCACCAATCCATATGCCAGCACCAAAGATATACATATTTTTAAGCGGTCTGGGCCAACTTCCACCCGCTTCACCAGTTCCGACAGTAACATCAATACCAAACCGACCATCGTTATAAAGCGGATATCGCCAGCGGTTATATTCTATCCAGAGCATATCAAAGATTTTTTTACCGGAAGGCGGATTTAGGCTTTTCGCAAATAGAAAAGCAAAAGTAAATAGTGAAATAATAAACAATAATTTCTTAAACATCATTCCTCCTTTTTAAAATCCAAAACCAAGACCAATTCTTATCCTTCTTGGCGGACCATAATTTCCTGGATTATTTATCGCATCTTCTCTCGCTTTTATATAAGAATCATATCTTTCAAGTTGAGAAATCCAGCCATCATGGTTATAATCCCTTGCTGGATGATAACCGGCATCACCCGGTATTTGTCCCCAACTGAATTGACCAGGAACAAAAACTTGACCATCCCAATCAGGAGCACCAGTGGCAGAATAGACATTCGTTACATTTAAACGATTGGTAACATTCAATATATCGCAGAAAAGTGAAAGGGTTAAATTACCAATCTTAATATCTTTTGACAATCGGGCATCAATATTCCAAGTAGCTGGCATGCGGGCAGAATTTAAATCACCGATTCTTGTTCCTCTCACATCGGTAGGAGTATAAGGAAAACCGCTACCAAAATTGAAAATCATGCCGACATCAAAATCTCTCAAAGGAATAAAGACAAAATCACTAGGGAAGGAAAGACCCAAATCTAAGTTAACTACATGTCTTTGGTCATAGTCAAGATAATAATCAATTTGGGTAAAGGGGATTCCTTGATAGTTATAAGTATACCATTGCCAAGCTTCCGCAGCAGTGCCTTTAGCAATCTGGAAGGTATAAGCCAGCTTTCCACTCCAATAATTTGATAACCTCTTTTGCAAACCAATTTCAAAACCAAAGACCCTTCCGTATTCAACATTGGTAATAATTGTGTAACCCATCGGTAAAGCCGGAACCGGTCTTGTGCCCACTAAATCATAAATATCTTTATAGAAGAGTGTTATATCAGCTCCCCAAAAATCACTCATCTGCCATTCCAAACCACTTTCATAAGAAATTGTTCTTTGAGCATTTAAATCAGGATTGCCAACGATTATGTTTCCTCTTTGGATGATATCGGCAAAAAGACTTTCGTAAAGATTGGTAAATGTTGGACTCTGGAAGAAATGACCATAAGAGAATCTAAATTTTATTCTTTCGGTAACTGGGAAACTAATTCCTAATCTTGGTGAGATTTTATATTTAATTTTTGCCTGGGTTGTTGTGGTATCAAGAACATTCCTTCCATCTTCCCCATATTTCCGATAACGAGAAGCTGGATTTAACATATCAAATCTAAGACCTGCTCTGACAACCAAATCACCGAAGTCTGCCCGGTCTTGAAGATAATAAGCAAATGTCCAAGGATATTTCTTATAGGCATCCCAGAAAGGATTAGAAGACCAAGGCAAAGAATTTTCCAAAAGCCATAAGGAATAAAATTTTGCCTGGTAGCCAGTTTTTATCTCGTGAATTTTTTTATAAATATAGGTGAAATCACCTTTAAAGTCATAGGTTTTTGATTGACGATAATGCCAAAGCCGATAATCGCCATAACAATAAAATAAAGGTACTCCCCAAGGATTATTATCAGAAACATTATACTCAGTCCATTGAGCATTTTTATCTTTCCAAAGTTTAAAAACTGCACTCTCGGGCGAAAGTCCGTCAGGATTTTTAAAAACGTAATCTTCTGATTTAAAGCGGTATAAATCCCATAAACCAAGTTTTTCTAAGATATGAGATTTATCACGCTTTTGATATTCCTTATCTCTAACTGTTTGCAGTCGGTCATAATAGTGATAGCCGGCTTTTAAATCAAGAATCATATTTTCTTTCAGAACGGTATTAAAATTCACTGCTAATTGGTCACCAAAACTTCTAATTGCTGCGTAATGGTCAAGCCAATATTTCCAACTATTTGCCCATGCCTGCCATTGATAACAAGCTGTGTAATAGGAGAGAGAGAATTTTGATTTTGGTAGTTTATAAGTCAGTTTTATATCACCGGTGTATTCATCCCTTGGTTTTTGAAGTTTATATTTTGTTGGTGAAGCATCTTCGGTATGCATCAATTCACCCGAAATTGCGTAACGAAGCCGTTTTGTGAAAAGTGGACCGCTTAAAGAAAATTGATAAAAATTGTAACCGAAATCTAATGCTCTTGACGGTAAGAAATCATCCGAGGTATATTTAAAAACTCCGGAATGTTTCTCACCGCCTTCTTTTTTAATAATTTGAACAACGCCCGACATCGCTTCGCCATATTCGGCATCAAAACCACCAGTAATAATGGATACTTCCGAAACCGCGGCTGAAGGCGGTCGATGATAGGCAATTTGATAAAAGGGGTCAACAGCAGAAATACCGTCAACCAAGGTTAAAACTTCGTCATAGCGCCCACCACGCACATGGGCAAACCCACCATGGGTAACTACACCGGCTTGAAGATTAACCAATTGGGTAACAACCGTTAATGGTAATTTTTTCAATTCTTCTTCACCAGCAATTCTTGTCGTCTGGACCGCAGTTTTAATAACCATTGGTCTTTCCGCGGTAACCTCTACTGGTTTTTCAATTTCAATTACCGTTGGCTTTAATTGAAAGTCAACATAGGTTGTCTGGTCAACAATTACTTTTACTCCTTTTACCCTTACTGGTTCATAACCGACATAAGAAGCAGTTACATCATAAGTACCAACCGGAACATTTATTATTAAATAATGACCGGTGGCATCGGTTGCTGCTCCTAATTCCGTTCCTTCCACAACTACATTTACACCCACCAAAGGCTCTTTCGTATTGGCATCAATCACCCGACCAGCAATCTTTCCGGTTTCACCCGCATAGGCGGTATAAGCAAAAACTACCGCCAGTATAAAAATAAATTTAATTATGCTTCGCATATTCTCCTCCTTTTTATTTTACTCGACAAGCAACTCCCCAAATAATTGCCCTTGGTTGTTTTTTGATGTGGGTTAAACATTCATAAGTTAAACCTTCTACATAAAAGCGGTTAAAACCTTCAGGAAGAGTAAACTTGTAAGCAGAGGAAATTCTTTGCCATTTATTATCTTTTTTATAATAGACAAAGGTATAAACCGAATCATCCGGATTTAACCAATAACTGGCAGTAACTTTTAAAGAATCCAGCGGTAAATATAATAATGAATCTTTTTTCTCATATTCTCCTTCGTCAACATAGAAAAGCCTTCGGTTGGAAAATTTCAAAGAACAAGAAGGGTCAGCAGTTCTTTGATAAAAGATGTCAAAAATAGTGCAAGTTTTTGTGGGTGAAGTAACGATTATTCCAAAAGGTCTATAAAAGATGGGTGAATTTTCGGCATCGGGTGAATAGATAATCTGACAACCAGAAATCTTTTTCAATTGCCAATTCCTTGGTTCGGTATCTTTCTTTGTTGGTTCAAAAAAGGCAACCTGCCAAGAGATCGCATTAAAGGGTTTTATAATTAGTGTTTCTTTTTGTTCAAATCTATTCGCATAATAGCCACTATCAGCTAAATAAGGAGTTACTGAATCGGTAAGAATGTATAAGGAATCTTTAAATTCTCTTATTAAATAAACTTGACAAGTTGTATCTTTAATAAAAATAATGTTAAAGGAATCTCGCTCTTCTACCGTTTTTCTGCCAAAGGCCTTGGGGAAAAATTTCATAAAGGGTCTATCCTTTTTTAAAAGGGAATCAAAATAGGCACTCCGCTTAAATTCCACTGGCACTAAGAAAGAATCACCAAACATCTTATCTTCAAAAAGATAAAGTTTTAAAACTTCGGAAGTAAGAAGATTTTTTATCGCTGTGGAATCTTCGCTATTACCGGCAAAGAAAGGCAGTGGCGGTTCATTACCACAGGATAGAAAAATAGTTATAAAAAAGATTATAAAAAAAGTAAAAATTAAGAGTTTTAGTCGCATAAACTATCCTCCTTTTTAAGAAAAATATCTTTTATCTTCTTCATTTTTAAACTTATTCTATTTTACTTATCCCTTTTAAAAAGTCAATAAGAAGATTTTTAAATTTTTGAGAATTTAAAACTTTAAAACCCCTTCTTTGGGCATAATCACAAATTTTTCTGTCGGAAGAAATAACTGTATATTTGGTAATATCTTTCGTATTTTCTAAAAGATTGATAATTGCTAAATCAGCATCCTTTGTATAAGAAATTTTTAAATATTCACTTTTTTGAATTTTTTGCGGTAATAAAGCTAAAGGAATACTTTTCACATCAAAAAATATCCAGCCTTTCTTTTTTCTTTTTTCACAATAATCTTTTAACAAAGAAATCAACCTTTCTCGCTTCTCATTTATTTCTTCTTTTTTTAAATCTTTTTCAAATTGGTATAAAAGATTATAACCATCAATTAAATACATTATTTTATTATTCCCAATTTCAAAAAACTGGTATAACTATCTTTATCCCGTCCAACAATAATATGGTCTAAAACTTTAATTCCACAAATCTCGCAGGCTTTAACAATTCGCAAGGTAAGATTGATATCTTCTTCTGAAGGCTGGGTTTCACCGGATGGGTGGTTATGAACCAAAATTATACTGCTGGCCATTCTTTTAGCGGCTTCGGAAATTATCTCTTTCACATCAACAATACTCGCATTAATACTCCCTTTACTTAATTCTAAGGTATCAATAACTTTGTTTTTAATATCAAGAAAGATTACCGAAAAGAATTCTTTTTTAGCATTAAAAAGATAAGGTGATAATTTTTCATTAACATACTCCACCACCTCTTTTGGCGATTTAAGTTTTCTTTTTCTTTCTGCCTTTTCTTCCAAAAGCCTTTTCCCTAATTCTAAAGCCGCTTTTATACTGCACGCCTTCGCTATACCAATCCCTTCAATTTTACTTAATTCTAAAACGGTTGCTTGGTCTAAACCACTTAAACTACCATAACGATTTAATAATTTTTTTGCCAAATCTTCCGCACTTTCTCCCTTTTTACCGGTTCTTAAAATAATTGCCAAAAGCTTGGCTAAGGATAATGCTTTTTCTCCCTTTTTTAACAATAATTCCCTTGGTCGTTCTTCTTTAACCCAATTTTTTATAGGTAAAAAATTAGAATTCTTTTTGATTTGTGAGGCTATTTCTTCTCTTAAATCTTTAAAATCTTTTTCTTTTAAAGCCGATAATTTTATCTTTATTTTTTCTCTCTCGGCAGTGGTTAACTTTTTCAATCCTTTTCCTTTGAAATATATTTTCCCCTTTTTACTTATAAAAGGCAAGATTTCCTTTTCAACAAAAAAATTAATTATCTCTTTTTCCATTTGGCCAATTATAAACTAATTAAATTTTTTTTCAATTTAATAAAAATTGATTTTATTTTTTTCTTTTTTATAATAAACTATGCTTATTCCCACTAATGCTACCCGCCAAGAATTATTACGATTAAAAAGAAGAGAACAGATTGCCTTAAGGGGCCATAAACTTTTAAAAGATAGACAAGAGCAACTTTTAAGAATTTTGTTTTCCTATATTGATGAAGTAAAAAAATTGCGGAGGGAAGTATACGAAGAAACTAAGGAAACTTTAAAATATTTAAACTCTTCTTTATTTTTAGAAAAACCCCTTTTTTTAGAAAATCTAATAATAAATCAATTTTTTAATGTGGAGATAAAAGAAGAAATAGTTTCCCTTTTAAATATTAAAGCCCGGCTTTATGATTTTAATATTTTAGTAAAAGAAAAGATTTTGCCTTTTTATCAAACCTCTTCCCTTTTTGATATTGCCTTAGAAAAATTAAATTCCCTTATTAAAAAATTGGGAAGGTTAGCTGCCCTTTTAAAAATTATTGCCTTACTTTCTTACGAAATAGAAAAGACAAGAAGAAGGGTAAATGCCTTGGAATATCGGGTAATTCCCCAAATGAGAAGCGCCATCCGTTATATTTCCCTAAGGCTCCAAGAATACGAAAGAGAAAATATCGTAAGAATAATGAGGATTAAAAAATAATGGCGACTAAAAGATTGAAAGGAATGCTGGATATTTTACCGCCTGAAAGTGAAAAGATTAATTTTATCATCAAAAGTTTTGAAAAAATAGCCAAACTTTATAATTTTTGTTTTATCCGCACCCCGGTTTTAGAATCAGCAGAACTCTTTTACCGCTCCACTGGTTTAACTTCGGATATCGTCAACAAAGAGATGTATACTTTTTACGATAAAAAGAAAAGATTATTGGCATTAAGACCCGAAGGAACACCAGGGGTAATTCGGGCGATTATTGAAAATAATCTCACTTTGCCTCAAAGATTTTATTATATTGGTCCTATGTTTAGATATGAAAGACCCCAAAAAGGAAGGTTGCGCGAGCATTACCAATTAGGCTTAGAAATTGTCGGTGAAAAAAGTCCTTATAGTGATTTTGAACTTATTGAAATTGCCGATCACTTTTTTTCCGAAATTGGCTTAAAAGAGATTTTAACTTTGGTGAACTCTATCGGTTGCGAAAAATGTCGTCCCCGGTTTAAAGAGGTTTTCTTAGAATATCTAAAAGATAAAGTAAATCTTTTGTGTCCTGATTGCCAAGAAAGAAAAGAAAAAAATCCGTTAAGAATTTTTGATTGTAAAAATGAAAATTGCCAAAAAATTATCAAAGAAAGTCCAAAGGTAAAAGATTTCCTCTGCGATACCTGTAAAGACCATTTTGAAAAATTTCTTACTTATTTAAAAAGTAGCGGTATTGCTTACCAAATTGACGAAAACTTAGTAAGAGGCCTGGATTATTATACGAAAACAACCTTTGAATTTATCTCCCAAAAATTGGGGAAAAATATTAGTATCGGCGGTGGCGGTCGTTATGATAATTTAATGAAAGAACTTGGTGGCAATGATGCTCCTTGTGTGGGTTTTGCCTTAGGTTTAGAAAGAATTTATTTTGCTTGTGAAAATTTGCAAACAAAAAAAGAAAAAGTAATGATTATCTACGATTGTGAAAAAAGTTTTTTAGAAGGTGAAAATCTTGCCCGACTTTTAAGAAAAGAAAGTATCCCTTGCTATCTTAATCCTGATTTTTTAAGTTTAAAAAAACAATTAAAAATTGCTGACAAATTAAATTTCCAATATGTGATAATTGTTGGCGAAAGGGAAAGAGAAAAAGGG
The DNA here is from genome assembly GCA_964505415.1 of uncultured bacterium. Classification (GTDB taxonomy): domain Bacteria; phylum Hydrothermota; class Tepidihabitantia; order Tepidihabitantales; family DTDR01; genus DTDR01. The sequence goes on from CAZDHW010000011.1 coordinate 26,436, forward strand.
GTCTATCTTTTAAAAGATATGGAAAGTGGCAATCAAGAAGAGATAAAAAAAGAAGAGCTTTTAAATAGATTAAAAACAGTTTTTATGAATGTATGAAAGAAAAAAAGTTATTCTCTATTATCAGAAAGATAATCGCTATAGCTTCAATCCTTTAATTCCAATAATTGAAAACCATTTTGAACTCTTTTTTGCCCAAGATGAATTATCATTATTGAATTTAATAAAGTCTTTAGAAGGAGAAAAATTAATTCTTTTTTCTTTTTTTACAACCCAAATTTTTGAAATAAAAGAGGTGATAAAGAAAATAAAAGAATTAAAAGAAAAAGCCCTTCTTCTTTTTGCTGGTGGTCCCCATCCAACGGCACGGCCGAAAGAGGTATTAAATTTTGGTTTTGATTATGTAGTTTCGGGCGAAGGTGAATATTTAATTTTAGAGATATTAAAAAAGCAACCAAACCAAAAAATAGTTTATGGCAAAAAGGTATTAAATTTGGATGAATTTTTACCTTTTAGTGAAAAACACAAAAAATTTGGACCAATTGAAATCTCCCGCGGATGTCCTTTTGGTTGTTATTTTTGCCAAACCCCTTTTATCTTCGGCAGTAAGATGCGCCACCGTTCAATAGAAAATATCTTAAAATTGGTAGAAATTTTGATAAAAAACAATAAAAGGGATATAAGATTTGTAACCCCTAATGCCTTTGCCTATGGTTCTGCTGACGGCAAAACTATTAATTATTATTTATTAGAAGAACTATTAAAAAATATTAGAAATTTAATAAAAGATAACGGCAGAATATTTTTTGGTACCTTTCCCTCAGAAGTAAGACCAGAATTTGTAAACGAAAAGACGGTTTCTTTAATAAAGAAATATTGCGATAATGATAACTTAGTAATTGGTGCCCAATCAGGGAGTGAGCGACTTTTAAAAATATTAAATCGGGGACATAATGTTTTTGATATTTATAAAGCAACGGAAATAACAATTAAGAATAATTTAAAACCAAATTTAGATTTCATCTTTGGTTTTCCTCACGAAACTGAAGAAGATATTAAAGAGACAATAAAAGTAATAAAAGATTTAACCAAAATGGGAGCAAAAATCCATCTCCATACTTTTATTCCTTTGCCCCAAACACCTTTATTTAAAGTTGGTTTAAAAGATTATGAGATAAGTAAAGAATTTATAAAACTAATAAGAGAACTTTTACCCAAAGGGAAAATCTATGGCCAATGGGAAAAGCAATGGGTAATAAGAAAGAAATTGATTGAATTTTACAAAAATATTGACTCAGAATAAAATTTAATATAAAATTAAGAAAAATGGAAGATAAATTATTTTTTACCTTTAAAAATATTAAAATTTACAATGATGATTTTTTAACTACTAATTGTGTTAAAGAAAATTCAATAGATTTGATTGTTACTTCTCCTCCTTATAATTTGGATATTAAATACGAAGGTTATAACGATAATCTACCTTATGAATTATATTTAGAGTTTAGTGAAAAATGGTTAACAAAAGCTTATAACTTATTAAAAGACGATGGCCGATTATGCTTAAATATTCCTTTGGATAAAAATAAAGGAGGGCAACAAAGTGTATATGCTGATTTAATCACTATTGCTAAAAAGGTTGGCTTTAAATATCATTCAACCATTATTTGGAATGAACAAAATATTTCTAAAAGGACTGCTTGGGGCTCTTGGCTTTCGGCTTCTGCTCCTTATGTTATTGCGCCAGTAGAAATGATTGCAGTATTATACAAAAAGAGGTGGCGAAAAATTGCTAAAAATAAAATGAGTGATATAACCAAAGAGGAATTTATTGAATGGACCAATGGTGTTTGGACATTTTCGGGAGAAAGTAAAAAAAGGGTCTCTCATCCTTCTCCTTTTCCTGTAGAACTTCCCCGAAGATGTTATAAAACTTTTTTCTTTTGTTGATGATTTAATTTTAGACCCCTTTTTAGGAAGTGGCACTACCTTAATCGCCTGCCTTTTAACTAACAGAAAAGGAATTGGCATAGAAATTAACAAAAATTATTGCGAAATAGCCAAAAATCGGTTGATAAAAGAAGGAAGAATAAAAGTATTAAAAATTAATATTTAAATTATGGGTGAAGAATCCGCTAAAGAAAGGCAAAGAAGAGTAGTGGAAGCAGGGGGAAATTGGGAAGAATATGTAAGATTATACCTTTCGGAAAAATTAAAGAACACAAATATAGAAATTATTAAAGGTAACGAAAAGGAGATTAAAAAAAGAAGTGAAAAGCTATGGAAATTACTTTCTTTACCTTTAAAATCTTCCCCTAATATAGAAAATGTTTGGGGAGACATTGATTTAGTTGCTATTAAAGATGAGTTACCTATCACAATAATAAGTTGTAAATTGAGCTTACACGGAAGATTTACTGAAACTTTATTTTGGAGTCTTCTTTATCGGATGCTTACTAAAATAAAAGTTGTTTTAGCCACCCCTGATGCAGGTAGACAGCAAAAAGAAGATGAATGGGTATCAGAATGGGGCACACCAGATAACCCAACAAAAGATAGACTTTTAGCTCAATCATATTTAGATGGAGTTTATGTAGAAAATTTAAAAGAATTTTGTCGAGGAATAAAAGAAGGACAACAAACAGTATTTGGTGGAATTGTTAGACCTTTACAAGAATTACCTGAAGATATAATAAAATGGAGTAAAGATATTTCTAAATTTTTAACCCCATAAAAATAAATCCCCTAACGGGACTGTTCGGTGAACTCTTCAGGGGACTGGAGCTTTTTATCTTTGATTTTCAATAGTTTTGAAGGCTAAATATAAAAATTTGTAAAAATTTTTAAATTCTTCTTTTTTCTCTTTCATTTTCATATATAATATAACAAAAAACTACCCCTTTATCTTACCCTTAATTTAATTACTATTTTCTTAAATCCTTTATTTTCTTTAATAAAATAAATGCCTCTTTTTAATTTTTTCTCTTTTACTTTGTCTCCCAAGATATTATAAATCTTTTTCTCTTTATTGGTAAGGATTTCTTTTTTATTTTCTTTTATACCAGTAATAATTATAAAATCGCTTCGCAATCTTGGAAGAAGATAATATCCTGGCAAATCTTCACCTAAATTACCAATAATTTCTACTAATCCCAAAGGAATAACCATTCCGGGAATTTCGCTTTCTCCTTCAATCTTTATCCTTATTCTTTCTCCTCTTAAATTATAAGCCCAATAAAAACTATTTGGCGAAAAATTGCCACTGTCTAAAAAATATAGCGAATCAAGAAGAATTAATTTACTTTCTAAAGATTCGGCAAGAAGATTTATTGCGGTTGGATAAGTATCTACCAAAGGAAGATTATTTGAAAGAATTACTAATCTTCCACCCGAATCAGCATCACAATAGATTGTTGTTAATTTATTTAATTCTTTTACTTTACCAATAAGAAAAATTGAGTCACCCATATTTACTCTTGCTAAATTTCCTCTTTTAATCACAAAAATTCCGTTCCAAAAAGATTTTGGTCGTTCTTCAATAAAAAATTTATTACCAAAAACAGCTGTAACAATACCGTAAGTAGCCACATATTTGTTGGTATCCGGGGAAATTCCTTGGGGGTCATTGGTGTATTGAATTTCTTTAATTTTTCTTGGGTAGGCTATCTCATAAAACTTTAAAGGTGATTTTATTATCTCTCCGTAAGGGGTTTTCACTTTCAGGTAGTAAAAAATTTTATTATTGGTATCATAAGGAGGAAAGGAATAATAAAAAGTAGAATCAATTAAGGAAAAAGAGTCTTTTAATTTATATTGAAAATTAAAGGTATCATTTAAAGAGTAATATAAGGTATCGTAAATTTCGTTTAAATAGGGATACCTTACCTTCGCCTTTACTATCACCCCTTCATTTCTTTGGGGGATTTTGGGATGATTATCAATTTCTAAAATAGTTGGTCTTCCTTTCGATTGATATAAAAGATAGATTTTATTAAAATTAAAAAATAAAATCTCTTTATTATATTGCCGATTTTGCCAAAAATCACCAATTAATAAAGATTTTAGGGGCGAATAAGGGGAGAGGTGTTGAGAAAAGATTGTTTCTATTTGCCAAATATTATTTTCTTGATAAATTAAAAATAAAAAATTCCAAGTTTGCTTAGTGGCAATGAGCAAAATTTCTTTACCATTATTTAGCGAATAGAAATCATCAACTTTCACATCATTATATCCTTCACCAATAACATTGGAACTTAAAATTGTTGAATAATGAAAACTATCACCAAAACCATAAATCTCAAAAAGGATTGGACGACTGCTATAGATACCGGTAAGGGCAATCTCTTTACCTTCCCAATTATTGTCAAAATCATCAATTGTTAATTTGTGAAGAAAATGATCTCTTTCAAAAATAGTGGCGGTATCAAAATTATTATTAAAATAATTTATTTTCAAAAGTTTATACCGAGAAGTTCCGTAAGGATTTATTACGCAGGCAAGTTCTCCTTCATTACTTTGGTTATCAAAATTGCCAAAGGAAAGTCCATAATCTTCACTTTGATAGAGATTGGTTAAAATCTCGGTTAGTCGCCAATAATTATTCTCCCTTTTTGCCATTTTCAATTTATCATAAGTAAAATAGAAGACCTCATCTTTTCCATCATTATCAATATCGGCTAATAAGATATTCATAATTGGCGAAGATACACTGTCAATTCTTTCAATCCTTAATGAATTATTTTGAAAATATAATCTTTTTAAAAAATAAGGTGGTTGAACTTTACTAATTATAATATCTAATAAAGAATCGTTATCAACATCGCCCACGGTGATTTTTCTATAACCAATCTCATTTAAATTAAAACTATCTAACCGATAACTTGGCGGATAATTATTACCCACTTCACTTAAAAGATAAAGATAGGGCTTTAAGGAATCAAGAAAAAAAATTCTAATTGTATCATCGGAAAGATTTTTAAATTTCTTGCCGCTACTAATAGCCGTAATATTACTCCCTTGGGAATAGATGATTAAACTGTCAAAATAAGAAAAAAAGAGAATTAAAACAAAAGGCATAAGAGATTATAAGAATCAAAAAATAAAAAGTCAATCTTTCTAATTGTTGACTTTTTCAAACAATTTTTTAAATTAAAAATAGTGATATTCTTAATTTTATTTTTTAACATTACTTTTTCCGAAAGAACAAAAACTTACTTAAGAAAATCAATCAGTTTTTATGAAGGCTTTATCAGCCAAAAAAACTTAAATATCCCAACTCATCTTCTTGATACTTTATTTTCTCATTTGAAAAAGACACTCTTTTTAAAGAGGTTTGATTATAATCCAATCCCTTATCATTTGCAAGAAAAGGTTGCTAACCAATTAAATAATATTGATACTTTAGATTTAGAAAAAATTAGCAAAACTTTAGAAAAAGAATTTTTACCAGAGATTGTAAAGATTTTGGATGTTGCTAAGGAGGTAAGGGCAAAAGAGTTTGTTAGTCGTGAGGAGCGGGTAAATTTTTTAACAAGTAAGGCAAAAGAAATCGGCGTAACTGCTGATGATATTGAGAAAGTTTTAAACGCCGCCTATATCTTTGTTCCTTTTATCAATGGTTATTCCCAAACCCAAGAGAAAGATTTGATAACTATCACCTTAAATGGCGGAATTATCTGGTATAATATTTCTTTTCGGTTTTCACCACCAAAAGTTGTTCCGGTTGTGAAAAAAACAACAAAAGCCTTTGGCGTTGCTAATATTAAAAAATTAAATGCCTACGAATTTGCTTTCTATTCCGCAATGAATGCTTTTTTGAAAAATTTAGAAGTGATAACCAGGGAAATTCCTGATTTCAGACTTTCAGCCGATATTATTTCTGCTTATAAAAATGAAATTTATTTTAACTTAGGGAAAAAAGATGGAATAAGGGTGGATGATAAATTTAATATTGTTGAATTTTATGAGGATGAAAAGGGAATAAGAAAGGCAAAAAATGTTGGTTATTCAATGGTAACAAAGATTGAAGAGACAAAGGCAATTGCGAAAAGTTATTTAGGAAGATGTGAAGCCGGTATGACCTTATTAGAAAGACCAAGATTACCATTAGATTTAGTTTTTCGCTTTGCCTTTCTAAAAGAATCTTATGGTATTGATTTGGAATTTGATTATAATGTTGGCCGATATTTTAACCTTCCCCAATTTTTCACCACTTTTAATCTAATGTTTGGTCCAGAACCAGAAAGAAACGACTCAATTGGATTAAAAGAGATTGGCTTCGGTTTGATTAAAAAATTTAACTTCTATTTTTTATCTTTTGGCTTAGAAGGAAAGGGAAAGATTACTAATGAAGGAATAAAACCCGAAGGAAAAGGAATTTTAGAATTTTTCATTCTTCCTGATTTTAAATTGGGCGGAAAGATGGGCTTTGATGGTAATTTAAATTATGGTTTTCATTTAACTTATAATCCCCCAACCTTACCTTTTGAGCCATTCTCTATCTTTCGTGGTTTATTAGGAATTTGACAAAGATGAAAATAATGGTAAAATGTAATAAATTAAGGAGGAAAAAAATGAAGAAAAGAAAAGGGTTAACTGTTTTGATATTTGTTATAATTATTATGTTTTTTACAAATTGTGCCCAAGAAGAAAGTAAAGAAAAATGGCTGGACAAACATCTTCGCAAGATGGAAGAAATAAGTGATATTGGTGAATCAGAAAAATCCTTTGAAGAGGCGAAAGAGAAGATGAAAAATAATTTAGCAATGAAAGTTGTTAATTTTATAAACACTTATCTTTCACATCTTCAAATACCACCTGATGATAAAATCAGTCTTTTGATTCGTGATGAATTAAAAGAACATTCTTTTATGCTTATTGATGGTTTGAAAGAATTAATTGAATTTCGTGGAAAATATTTTGATAAGAAGAACCATAAGTTTTATGTATTGGGAGTAATTCCTACCGAAAGAGTTAAGACTTTTTTAACCTCTGCTTTTAGTAAACTTTATAATCCAGATATTATCTTTCAGAAATTAACTGAAAAATATCCAGAGATATATAAGGCAAAAATAAATGTTTCTTCGCAATATGCGAATAAAATTGTATCTATTTTAAAGAAAAATGGATTAGCTGTTGATAATTTTCAATGGTTTGTCGAAATTAATGGCGAAGCAACAAAAATAGATGAATCTTCCCTTGCCTCCTTTGCTGGTCTCCTCTATACAGTTAAAACTCAATATGTAATTTCCATAAAAGATAAAAACGGAAGATTAATTGGACAAATTAGAAGTTCCATTGGTAAAGGTGTATCCAATTCTAAAACCGAAGCTTTTAATAAAGCCCTGGCGGATGTAATAATAAATATCAATGAAATTGAACAATATATTCCCTTAATAAAAGAAAATATTACCCAACATATTAAAGATATAATAACACAAAAATTAACTATGCCACCTTCTAATCTTGGAAATATTGAGCGAATGATTCAGAAAGAGGAATATTTATCGGCAGAGGCTGCTTTAGAAAAGTCTTCAATTGTTTCTAAAGAATTTCCTCAATCTTTGGTTTTATATTTAAAATTACAGGGAATTAAAGAAAAGAATAAGTTATTAAGTAATCCTAACGAAAATAACGCTAAAGGAATACCAACCCGATTAATTTTGGTAATTCTCATCTTACTGCTTTTACTATTATTTATTATTTGGATTATAAAGATATACAATCTTTTTGTAAAGCAAAAAATGGATGCGAAGGAAAAATACAGTAACATAGATGTTTTATTACAAAGAAGATATGACTTAATTCCAAACTATGTTAAGGCAGTTGAAAAATATTTAGGCCACGAAAATAAGACCTTAAAGGAGGTTACGGAAGCAAGAAATTGGGCAGCAGGGGCGAGAGAAAAAGGTGATTTAAAAGAAATGGGAGAAGCAGAAAAGAAACTTTCAGACCTTCTGGGAAAACTTTTTGCTCTTGTGGTCGTTGAAAATTATCCTAATTTAAAGGCAGACCAACACACCCTGAAGCTTCAAGAACAATTAAAAGAGGTGGAGGATAAAATAGCTGCCGCAAGAGAAGATTATAATTTCGCAGTTAAGAAGTATAATACTGCTATTCAAGTTTTTCCTAATATTATCGTCGCAAATATTTTAAAATTTAAACCCCTTGATTTCTTTATAATAGAAGAACCGGAAGCAAAAAAGGCTCCCCCAATATGATAAAAAGGAGGAATTTATGAAAATAAAAAATCTACGATTGATTTCATTAATTTTATTATTAATCTTTTCTTGTGCCAAAAAACCGATGATACCAGCTACGGGCGAAGCAACTTTTGTTGAAACCTATTCACCAGCCGAAGTGGTGATTTCCGCTACTGGTGTCGGTAAAAATTTAGTGGAAGCCGAAAAGGATGCCCGTTATCAAGCAGTCCATTTTGTTCTTTTTGGCGGAACTGACCCAATTTTACAAAGGGAAGAAGAGAAAGTGAAATTTAATGAGATTAAAGATTTGGTCTTAAACAAAGATTCGGTTGTTAAATTTATTAGCTGGGAAGATGATAAATATCAAAGAAGAATAAAATTAGCCGATGGCCGATTGAAAATCACCAAACTGATGAGGGTGAACAAAAGAATTTTAAGTGAGTATTTAGCAAATAAAGGAGTAATAAAGGCAGTAGAAGAAATCTCAGAAGAGATTGGTACTCCTTTTGTAATGGTTATTCCCCAGGTAAGTAAAGAGGAAAATCCAATTAAAAAAATGGAGGAAAGTTTTTTACACCGAAAAGCCGCTCAAATTATTGAAGCCTTTTTAACCGCCAGAAAGTATAATGTTATCGTTCCTGACGCTACTGTCCAGATAAATGAATTGGTTTCTGCCTTAGGTGAAGAAAGGGGTATTAAAGAAGACATTTCTTATCTTTATGCCTTAACTATTGGCTCGGATATTTATATCACTTTTACCGTTGATGTCACTGCTGGTCGTTACGGAACAAAAAAGGCATCAGTTGGCGTAAGAATTTACGAAACGACAACCGGCAGGCTTTTAGGAACGGAAACCGGTTATAGTCCAGAAGTGGCAACCACCTCTGACCAAGTAGTTTTGGAAAGTGCTCTAAATGATTGTATGGACAAAGTATTACAAAGGATGACCAATTATTGGAAAGATGATATCAAATATGGACTTCAATACAAAGTAGTTGTCAATTTTCCCAAAGGTATTTCTTCCGAAAGATTAGAGAAGATGCAATTTGCTTTATTAGATATGATAAAAGAAGGAGTGAATAAGAGTAAAGAAAACATTGTTTCTGAAAGGACAATTGATTTAATTATTTGGGCAAAAAGGGATAAATATCCCGAAGCCAGGGCAATCTATTCCTATCTAAAAGAGAGATTTAGTAACGCCTTTCCCGGCTACACAATAAGCAAAATGGTTTTAAACCGAAAACTTCTTGTCTGCGAAGTAAAGAAGGGATAGTTATAATTTAGCGGGAATAATGTATAACACATTGCTTAACGGAATAACAGCTTCATTTTGCTTTTTTAATTCTTCGGGGATATTTTCTACATTAAATTTCACATTGACTGCTTTTACGCAATTATCTTTTATCGTGTAACCTTCACATTCACAATAACCACCAGATTTTAAATAGATTATTGGCATAATTTTATCCTTTATAAGGTGGCAAATTACATCTTAATGGTTTATCAACTCTTAATCCTAAGGCATAATCAGCTTGTAAAATCTTGTGAATTTCTCTTGATCCTTCATAAATCTGAGCACCTTTTGCATTTCGGTAAAATCTTTCAACGGGATATTCATCCGAATACCCATAAGCACCATAAATCTGAACCGCATTAGAAGCCGCCCTTTCCGCCGCTTCACAGGCATAATATTTTGCCATTGATGTTTCTCTGGTATTTCTAATTCCTTTATTTTTTAACCAACCCGCTTTCAAATATAATAACCGAGAAATTTCATAATCCACTGCCATTTGACAAATCATCTCTTTTATCAATTGGTGATAGCCAATAGGCACGCCAAAAGTTTTTCTTTCGTTAGCATATTTAACGGAAAAATCCAAACATGCCCTTATTAACCCAGTAGCACCAGCGGCCACTGTATACCTTCCCTGGTCAAGGGCAAACATCGCAATCTTAAAACCTTCACCTTCTTCACCTAAAAGATTTTCTTTCGGAACTTCCACATCATTAAGGGAAATTGAACCGGTATTACCAGCTCTGATTCCTAATTTGTTATGAATAGTTCCGGTCTCTAACCCTTTCATTCCTCTTTCCACAATAAAAGCACTCATTCCCGAATGGTCACGCCTTTTCTTTTTTTCCCAATCAGTCCAAGCAAAGATAATAAAATGGTCAGCCACATCCGCCAAACTTATCCACATCTTTTCACCATTTAAAACATAATAATCACCTTTCTTTTCTGCTTTTGTTTCAATGGCGACTGCGTCGCTACCGGCATTAGGTTCAGTTAAACCAAAAGTACCGATTTTTTCACCTTTTGCCTGGGGTATCAGATATTTTCTTTTCTGTTCGTCATTTCCCCAAGTTAATAAAGTTAAACTATTTAAACCAATGTGAACCGAAAGGATTACTCTTAAAGAAGTATCCACATATTCCAATTCTTCGCAGACAAGTCCTAAAGTAATGTAATCACAATAGACACCGCCATATTCTTCCGGAATAGTTAATCCCAAGAGACCAAGTTCCGCCATCTTTTTTAAAATATTTCTATCAAAAGTTTGTGCGCGGTCTAAATCTCTTATTCTGGGAGCAATCTCTTTTTGAGCAAATTCTCTGGCTAACTTTTGAATCATTAACTGTTCTTCCGTAAAAGAAAAATCAATCATTTCCCCTCCTTTAAAACTCTTTTAAAAATTTCGGAAACATTTCTTAGAAGATATTTTAAATTTAAATAATTATCCACCTCTTCTTCATTAAGATATTTTTTAACCTCTTCATCTTCTTTAACAACTTCTAAAAAATTTCTATTATCCTTTATCGCTAAAAAAGAAAGTCTTTGAACTAAATCGTAGGCAAAACTTCTTTTTAGACCCTTTTTCATTAACAAAATCAAAAGGACTGACGAATAATACAAATCCTTTGCTTTCAAAATATTTTCTGTCATCTTTTCTTCGTTTACTTTTAGATTACTAAAAATAAAAATTAACTTTTCAATCTGGTAATGTAAAAGAGAAATAACTTGGGGAAAAATAAGTCTTTCATTTGCCGAATTGGTCAAATCCCTTTCGTGCCAAAGAGTAATATTTTCTAAAGCAGCAATGACCAAACTTCTTATATATCTTGCCAAACTTGTTATCCTTTCACAAAGGATAGGGTTTCTTTTGTGAGGCATGGCTGAGGAACCTTTTTGTCTTTCTAAAAAAGGTTCATTTACTTCATCAATCTCACTTCTTTGAAGATTTCTTATTTCTGTTGCTATTCTTTCAAAAGAAGAGGCACAAAGAGCACAGACACTAATTAAATAGGCATAGCGGTCTCGGGGGATAATTTGGGTAGAAACTGGTTCCACCTTTAAATTTAATCTTTTTAAAACTTCTTCCTCAACAACTGGTGATAAGGTTGAATAGGTGCCAACCGCACCAGAAATTTTACCATAAGAGATTTCTTCTTTGGCCCTTTCCAATCTTAAGATATTTCTATCCATTTCACAATAGAAAGAAAGCAATTTCAGCCCAAAAGTTATCGGTTCAGCAAAAATCCCATGGGTTCTACCCATCATTACTTTTTCTTTATATCTTATTGCCAAATTTTTTACCACCTCTTTTAATCTTTTAAGGGAAGAAATAACAATTTCTAAACCATCTCTTAATTGTAGTGCCCAAGCCGTATCAACAACATCATAAGAAGTAAGTCCGTAATGAAGAGCACTTTTTGCTTTTTCATCTTTTAGATTTTTTTCTATCGCCATTAAAAAGGCAATCACATCATGCCCAGTTTCCTTTTCCAACTCTTTCATTTCCGATAAAGAAAAACTTGCCTTTTCAATCTCCAAAGCCGCCTCTTGCGGAATTATCCCCATTTCTGCTTGAACCTTTGCCACCGTCTTTTCTACTAATAACCAATATTCATATCTTTTTTCTTCCTTCCACAACTCTGCCATCTCTTTCGTTAAATACCTTTTAATCTCCATTGCTATAAATATAAAATTTTTTCTATTTTTTTCAATAACTTGACTTTTAAATAAATTTATCTTAAAATAAAAGATAAATATTGGTTAATCAGCTATAGGGTGGGTTGATTAATTAAAAAATATTTCACCCCAATTTAATCTCTCGGAGGTGCAAAATGAGAAATAAAATTTTTATTTTTTTAATAATCTTCTTTTCTTTTATTTTCGCTGAAAATTTTATCCCCATTAACCAAGAAAAAAGTTTTATCCCTTATCAAGAAGCCATAAACATCCCAAAAATGTTTTCCTACCAAGGTAAAATTACTGACACCTTAGGCAACCCTATCCCTGATAGCATTTATTCCCTTACTTTTCGTCTCTATACCCAACTAACCGGCGGCTCACCCTTCTGGAATGAAACCCAACAAGTACAAGTTAAAAACGGCTTATTTTCAGTATTGTTAGGTGCTGTCAATCCAATGGAATCTGTCCCTTCTTTCGGCACAATATATTTAAGTTTACAAGTCGGTAATCAACAAGAATTGACACCAAGATTAAGAATAGTCTCTTCACCCTATTCCTATCTTGCTAATCGTTCCGCAATCGCTGATAGCGCCTTAGGAACAAGCCGGATTGGTGGCTTCAATTTAACTGACCTTGACAACCGTTATGTAAATGAAAACCAAACAAATTCAATCAACAGCCAAATGATTGTTGATAACTCAATTTTGGGACAAGATTTAAATCAGATGGGAGCAAATATCAATCAAGTTTTAAAATGGAGCGGCACAACTTGGCAACCAGCAAATGATGAAGTTGGTAGTGATAATGCCTGGATAAGAGGAACGCCCGATTCCGTACTTTATACCATCCGACCATTAGGTATTGCCCGGGGCGGAGTTAATAATATGCTTTATGGTAATTATTGCTATACCCATACTAATCTTGGTGTTGCCTGCACAACCGGAAGAAATGGGCAGAATGACCTATACTGCACGGTTTGTGGTGGGTATAGAAATCGTGCCGAGAGCTCTTTTACTACCGTTGGCGGCGGTTATGGAAACACTGCTTGTGGCAATTATTCCACGGTGGGGGGCGGGCGTGATAATAGGACTATCTTTGATTTCGTAACAATTGCTGGAGGCGATTCTAATGCAGGAGTGAATTATTCTGCGGTTGGCGGCGGAAAAAGAAATCAAGCATGGGTCATAGCAGCTACTATTGGCGGTGGTTATGGTAATATAGCTTGGGGGTACTACGGAGTAATCGGTGGCGGTTACCAAAATGGTTTAGGTGGTGTAGATTGTCCGACTGTCGGCGGTGGCCGGAATAATTTTGCTGGAGGCGGCAATTTTGCCACAGTGGGCGGCGGATATAAAAACTTCATCTTGGCCTACGCTGCTACGGTTGCTGGCGGTGAGGCTGATACGGTTAAAGCCAATTACGGAGGAATTCTTTCGGGTTATTCTAACCTAGTTGAAGATACCGCAGCAATAGTTTGCGGCGGTTATGACAACTCAGCAACTGGTAAATTTTCCTTTGTCGGTGGCGGATATAGAAACACTGCAAACCATTGGTCCACGGTTGGCGGCGGTTATA
>CAZDHW010000011.1:40281-49428 GCA_964505415.1 uncultured bacterium
TTGCCGGGGGGAATGGGGACACTGCTGCCGCAAATTACAGTTTTGCAGTTGGCCTACATTCTATTGTGCCCGCAGGTTATTCAAACTCGGCTGCCTTTAATGGTCAGACCGCAACTGCCAGCAACCAATTAAGATGTGGCGTCCTTTCTAAAACCGGCGGTACTTTCACTATTGACCATCCAATTGACCCCAATAATAAAATCCTTAATCACTACTTTGTTGAAGGCCCGGAAATGCTTAATCTTTATCGAGGCTCGGTTATCCTTGACGCCAATGGTAAGGCAGAAGTAAAATTGCCAGATTATTTCTCCACACTTAATAAAAATCCTCACATCCAATTAACCGGTGTTGGCACTTCTGATGTCTATGTGTTAGAAGATATTAAAGGTAATACCTTTGTTATCGGTGGTAAACCTTATACCAAGGTCTATTGGCAAGTCACTGGAGAAAGAGCGGATATTTCCGCGGAAGTAATAAGAAGATTAATGCCTGTTGAACAATTAAAAACTGGCAGTCTTTCCGGAAGGATGCTTGATGATGAATTCTTATCCGGCTGTATGGAACAATTAGAAAGAGAAGGTAAAGCAGAAGGAATCAATTACCGCACCAATGAAGGTAGAAAAAGATACGAACAGATGAAAAATTTACCAAAAATAATAGAAGAAAAAAGATAAAGGAAGTAAATTATGAATAAATTTATTACCTTATTTACCTTCTTTGTAATCGCCTTTTCCCAACCCTCTATCTGTGAATGGCAAGTAATTGCTAATAGCGGCGGTAATTTAAATAACCCATCTCATTATGTATCTTCCACCTTAGGTCAATTAGCAATCGGTAAAATGAGTAATCATAATCTTTTCGCTTTTTCTGGCTTCTGGCTACCTCTCTTTGGTGGTCAACCAAGTGTTAAAGAAGATGAAGAGATAAAAAATCTACCAATAATAACCAAATTATACCAACCTTTTCCTAACCCCTTTTTCTCCTCAGTGCTTATTGCCTATTCCTTAGAAAAAGAAGAAAATACTAAAATCTTAATCTATTCCCTTGATGGCTCCTTAGTCCGAATCTTATTTAATGAGAAAGAGAAAAGAGGGAGGCATATAATCAAATGGGATGGAAAAGATAATAAAGGAAAAACTGTTAATAAAGGGGTCTATTTCTTAAGATTTATCACCAACAACTATCAAGAGAGAAAGAAGATAATTAAAGGAGATTAAAAGCGGTAAAGGATTCTTATTCTTTCTCCTTTTCTTTCAATGATTAATTTAAAGGTATTTCCTTGGAAATTTTCTATCTTCTTTTTTAAATCTAAGGCGCCTATTACCTTTTCATCTTGGAAACTTAAAATCGCATCGCCGACATCTAAACCAAGGGCTTCAGCAAGACTATTTTCTTTTATCTTTAAAATCACTGCTCCGTAATTTGTCTGTAAGGAATATCTTTTCTTTAAATAGTTATCAATGTCACTCACTTCTATTCCCCATTTTTCAATTTTTACTTTTTCTATCTCCTTTTTCTCTTTTATCTCTTTTTTGGCTTCTTCAATAAATTCTTTTACTCTATTTATAGGAATGGCAAAACCAACACCTTCGGAACCACCAGCATGGGATAAAATAAAAGTATTTATTCCAATAACTTCCCCTAAGATATTAACCAATGGACCGCCAGAATTTCCCGGATTGATTGCCGCATCAGTCTGTATCATATTTTTATATATCCTTCCTTCGGTCCTTCCCCTTACTTCCCGATTTATTGCGGAAATCACACCGACAGTAACAGTTGGTTTGGTATCTTCAATTAAAAAACCAAAAGGATTACCTAAAGCAATAACCCATTCACCAATTAATAAATCATCAGAATTACCTAACTCCGCATAAGGTAAATTTTTGCCATTAATTTTTAATAATGCCAAATCTTCTTCCGGATTTAAGGCAACAATCTCACTTTCAAAAGAACGACCATCTGGTAAAGATACTTTTATTTCGGTAGCATTCTCCACCACATGGGAATTGGTGACAATATAACCATTAGGGTCAATAATTACCCCACTTCCTAAACCTTTTATCTCTTCTTTATATCTTCTTTGGGGGAAGAAATCTCTAAAAAAATCACGCCAGAAATCATCAAAAAATGGCGAAGAAAAAGGCGAATAAGTCACAATCCTTGTCTGGGTAACCGCAATAGAAACAACTGCCGGACTTACCTTTTTTGCTGCCAAAACAATCGCATTCACTCGCTGATTAGCCAGTTTTTCCTCTAACTGAGTTACTAAGAACAATCGTTCTTCTTTAACCGGTGTCTTTATTGATTTAAAGGAAGGATAATAATTAAAACTGATAATAACTCCCAAAATAAAACCAATTATTAAGAAAAGAAGATAAACCAATCTTTTCATCCTATTATAATTTTATTTAAAAAATTAAGAAATTCAATCAAAGAAAACATCTTCCCCTTCTTTTAAAGATTTACCGGTATGATAGATAAAAACATCTTCCAAGGTTGGCTCTAAGTTAACGATTGATAAAACTTTACAATTTCGGTTATTTAAAATTGTCAAAATATCATTCAAAATTGCTTCACTATTTTTGGTAATAAATTTTGCTGTCCAAATGCCATTCTCACTAAACAGGGTAAAATTCTCAATACCATTAATCTTTAGAAAATCTTCTTTTTCAACAAAACCTAAAAATCTTATCTCCAAAATATCCTTATGGGGGATAGAATTTTTAAATTCTTCGGGCGTCTTCACATCAATAATCTTTCCTTTATCAATAAAGGCAATTCTGGCGCAAAGCTCATCCGCTTCGTCCATGTAATGGGTTGTCAATAAAATAGTTTTCTTCTCTTTCTTTATCAATTCCTCTTTAATAAAATTTCTAATAAAGCGGGCAAAGGCCGGATCTAATCCCAAGGTCGGCTCATCTAAAAGTAATATTTTGGGATTATGCAACAATGCCCGCGCCAAGGATAACTTCTGTTTCATACCTGAAGAATATTTCTCCACTCTTTCATCAGCCACATCCTTCAAATCTAAAAGTTCTAAAAGATAATCTATTCTCTTGTCCCTTTCTTTTCCCGAAAGACCATAAAGGGCAGCAAAAAATTTAAGGTTATCAATAGCCGAAAGTTTCCAATAAAGGGTTCTTTCACCGCTTGTCAATAAACCGATATTTTGGCGGGCAAATTGGGGATTTTTAGCAATATCCTTATCAAAAATTTTTATCGCCCCTTTATCGGGAATTAATAAAGTAGCAATACATCTCACTAAAGTAGTCTTGCCGGCTCCGTTGGGACCAAGAAGACCAAACAACTCACCTTCATAAATAGTTAACGAAACATTATCCAGAGCAACCTTTTCTTTTTTCTCCTTTTTAAAAATATAATTAAAAAGTGAAGAACGCCTTCTAAATTTTTTACTTACGCCAATAACTTCAATCGCAATATTCATTTTTTCATTGCCAAATCAATCACTTCTTTCATTAAATTGGTTGAATTTTCCCAACTAAATTTCCTTGCCCATTCTATCGCCTTCTTCCCCATTTCTTCCCTTAATTTCTCCTTTGCCAGCAAGATTTCCATCTTTTCAGCTAAAATCTCAACCGCTCCGTAGGGATAGAAAAAGCCAGTTTCGCCTTCAATCACTGTCTCTTTTAATCCTGGGCTTTTTGCCGAAATTACTGGTGTACCGCAGGCATTAGCTTCCATCACAATCAAACCCCAACCTTCTTTTATTGAATTCTCCACCAAAAATAAAGATTTTTGATAGATATCAATCTTCTCTTCTTCGGACACATAACCAGTAAACTCAATTACCTTTGTCAAATTTAATTTTTTAGTTAAATTCTTAAGTCTTTCTTTATCATCACCTTCACCAACAATCAAAACTTTAAAATTATCTATCTTTTTATCTTTCAAAATTTTTACTGCGTAAATAAGATGATGAACCGATTTGTATCTTTTTAAACGACCGACATGGCAAATAATCCTTTCCTTCTTTTTAGAAAAATCTGGTTGGTATTTATTAAAATCAATGCCCGGCGGTACCACATAGATTTTATTTTCCCAATCTTTTCTTTTAAACAATTTAAGCAAATCCTCTTTGGTACTTTCCGAAAGGCAGGCAAAATAATTGTCTTGATAAACATAAGGAATTAAAGATTCGGTAAGATAAACATAACTGCCAAAAAAAATATTAGTTTCGGAAAATATTGACTGCCGAAAAAGATGCATCACCACGGCTAAAACTGGGATATTTTTTAAAAAATAAGGTGAATAGAATGGGATTTTGTTCAAATCGTCAATCACAATGTCAGGTTTTTCCTCTTCAACAATCTCTTTAATTTTTCGGTAAACCGAAAAGTTAAATGTCCATTTATTACCTATCCGCCTTATCTTTATTCCCTCTATCTCTTCCTTTTCTTCGCTTCCCGGAAATCTTTCTGCCAGATAGGTCACTTCGTAGTCCATTTTATTTAACCTTTTAAAAATCTCCCAGGCATAAATTTCCGCACCACCCGCCAAAGGGTTTTTGGGGCATCGCCAATTGATAAGTAAAATTTTGGTCATAAGAAAAGAGAGAGAATAAAATGGGCCGTGCAGGACTCGAACCTGCGGCCACCTGATTAAAAATCAGGTGCTCTACCAACCTGAGCTAACGGCCCTTTAAAGAATTATAATAAAAGCTGTATTTAAAGTCAAGAAAAGGGCTTTAAAATCAATAATTAGCGTAGCCGATTTCCTTTAGTTTAAAACCTAATTTTTTATAAACTTTAAAGCTGCTAAATTATCTAAACCAACAATCAGCCCTATCTTTTTGGCATTTAATTTTCTAATTCCCTTTTAGCAAATTCTATAAGCCCTCTGCCAATACCAGCCAATCGGTAATGTTTTAAGACAAAAAGTCCCGAAATTACTCCAACTATTCCTCCTGATTCTCAACAAAAATACCAACTCATTGACAAAGTTCCAATTACTTTATTATCAATTATCGTTAAAATAATTTTAAAATTATTATCTGGTTTTTTTCCAAATCAACCGCTTTAAGTATCCTTTTTAAATCCTCAATTTCTGAAGACTCCCAAATTTCTGGTTCACTTTCTTCAGCTTCTATCTGAAAACGTAAAATCGCCTCTTTATCGCTATTTTTGCTATTCGATATCTTACTTCTATCTTTCTTTTTGTGGTCTTTTTCTTTTGGCAACGAATTTGTTTTTCTTTGGCTCCCAAAAATAATAAATATCCATAAATACCCTCCAATTAACCTAATTCAAATTTATTATAACAAAATATTTTTGATAAATCTAATAATTGACAAATAGAGAAACAGGTTTCCATCAGTTTTTTAATTCTCTTGCCCTTTTATTTTTCTTTCCTCTTTTTAATTTCCAACTTGATTAAAAAATATTATTAGTTATAATTAAAAATATTACGCCTTATATTTTAAAAATAAGAAAAAGTATCTTGCCAGAGAGGAATATTAAAAGACTAAAAAGAGGGGTAAATAATATTTTCCTTAAGCACGCTAAGGACACAAATAGTAACCGTAAGTTTATAAAAGAAACATAAAGGGTTTATAGAATATTTAAAAATAGGGAAGATAGGCATTCCCTGAACGGTTGGGGTATTAAGGGGGTTTTTTTATTTTTTATCTAATTTATTGTATCTTCTTAGGTATCGATCTTAATCAGGATGATACACAAAGCGGGCATCTATTGCGCAGGCACCTTTACCTTTTTCAAAGACTAAAAAGGGGTTAATGTCAATTTCTAAAAAACAAGGGAAATCAATGGCTAATTGGGAAACCCTTTGAAGAACTTCTACTATTTTTTCAATATCCGCTGCTGGTTTTCCTCGAAAGCCTTCTAATAATTTATAACCTTTAATCTCCTGCACCATCCGCCAGGCCGAAGATTCTCTTATGGGACAGATTCTAAAAGAAACATCGCGAAAAACTTCTACATAAATACCACCGATACCAAACATTATTAAAGGACCAAATTGGGGATCCCTTTTTATACCAATGATGGTTTCAATACCGGAAGAAACCATTGGTTGAATTAACACCCCTTCAATGTGGGCATCAGGTTTTTTGCTTTTTACATTTTTTAAAAGTTCAGAAAATTTTATTCGCAGTTCTTCTTCGTTTTCAATGTCCAACATCACACCACCAACATCGGTTTTATGAAGAATGTGGGGCGAAACAATTTTTAATACGCAGGGATAGCCAATTTCTCTTACCTTTATTACTGCTTCTTCTGCATCTTTTACTAAAGCAAAAGTAAGGACAGGAATTTTATAAGCCGAAAGAATTTGATAACCTTCGGGTTCTAAAATTACTGGTGGATTTCTCTTTTTTACTTTTTCAATTATTGAAATTATTTTTTCTTTTTCCACATCTTCAAAAACTTTTACGCCAGTTATCTTTTTATTTATCCAATCGTTAAAATAACTCATCAAACTGAGAACTTTAGCGGCACTTTCGGGAATCGGATAATAAGGAATTTTTGCCTGCCAAAGGGTTTTTATTACTTCTTTAACATTTTGTAAAGAAAGCAAACATCCCATTATTGGTTTTGAATATTGAGAAGCTAATTCAACTACCTTCTCCGCCACCCTAATGGTTTCGGTTATTTGCGTAGGGGTCCAAATTGCAATTATCGCATCTACCGCCTCTTCTTCTAAGATAACTTTTAATGCTGCCGAATACCTATTCTCATCCGAATCACCAATCACATCCACGGGATTATTGGTATTTGCGGTAGGCGGTAAAATCTTTCTTAATTTTTCTTTTGTCTCTTCAGATAAAGTAGCCAATTTTAACCCGTTCCTAATACTGGCATCGGTCGCCATAATTCCCATTCCACCGGCATTAGTGATTATTGCTACTTTTCTTCCTTTAGGGAGCGGTTGTCCAGAAAATGCCTTCGCGTAATCAAAAAGTTCATTTACCGTCTCTACCCGAATAATCCCGCATTGACGAAAAAAAGCATCATAGGCCTCGTCAGAACCAGCCAAGGCACCGGTATGGGTGGCTGCTGCTTTCGCGCCTTCGGGAGTTCTACCGGATTTTATCGCTAATATCGGTTTTTTCGCTTCTTCAGTTACTTTTCGGGCTACTTCCAAAAATTTCAAAGGTTTTACCAAATCTTCTAAATATAAAAGAATAACCTTTGTCTGCTCATCGGTCATCAGATATTCCAATAAATCATTTTCATTCACATCAGTTTTATTGCCAATGGAAATAAATTTAGAAAGACCAATACCTTCGGCTTCCGCATATTCTAAAGCTGTTAAACCAACGGCACCACTTTGAGTGATAAAAGCAATATTACCTTCCTTGGGCATAACCCGACCAAAGGTGGCGTTTAACCGAATTTTCGGGTCGGTGTTAATAATACCAACACAATTAGGCCCAATTAAAGCAATATTATATTTTTCTACTAGTTCTTTTACCCTCTTTTCTAACACTGCTCCCTCTTTTCCGGTTTCTTTAAAACCAGCACTAATTACCACAATTCCTTTAACCTTTTTTTGACCACACTCTTCAATTACTTCGGGTACAAAAATAGCTGGGACCATAATAATCGCTAAATCAATTTCATCCGGAATATCAAGAATAGAAAAATAAGCCTTTACTCCTAATACACTTTTGGCTTTTATATTTACGGGATAAACTATTCCTTGATAACCGTTAAGTAAGATATTGGCAAAAGTAACCTGACCGACACTGCCGGGCGTAGTGGAAGCACCAATAACTGCTATGGAACGGGGATTAAATATATATTTAAGGTTTTCTTTCATAAAAGAAGCCTATTTCTTTTCGCCAAATTCCATTATTAAAGTATACACACCGTCTTCCCATTGGGCTTTTACCGGATAGCCAACTTTATAGAATAATCGATAGGCCCGAACATTGGTATCTAAAACATAAGCGATAAAACCTTTTATTCCTTTCATTCTCGCCACCCGGATCATATATTCAAAGAGCGCAGTGCCAATACCTTTATTTTGCCACTCATCAGCAACCACAATAGCAAATTCAGCAAAACCAGTAGCAGTATCAACAATATACCGAGCAACTCCTAATATTTTTTCTTCGCCGGCCTTTTTCTGAATGGCTAAAATTGCTAATTCTTTTTCATAATCAACATTCACAAAGCTTTTCAATTTCTCATGGGGCATCGCGGTGAGGTAAGAGAAGAAACGATAATAAATTGTCTCTTTAGAAAAAGAATAAAAGAGTTCTCGCATCAAAGGTTCATCAGTAGGCTTGATTGGACGGAAGAAAATTTTTAACCCGGTTTTAGTTTCTCCCCAGCTTTCTAACTCTTCCGGATATCGAGCCTGGGTCAAAGAAATTTCTGGCTGGTCAGGATACACATAATTTAACTCTTTTGCCTTTTTTAAAAGTTCACTTCTAAATTTGGGATGAGCAATAGAAATCAAAGCTAATGCCCTTTCCCTTATATTTTTTCCATGAAGATTAGCAACTCCCCATTCGGTTACTACATAATGGACATCTGCCCGGGTAGTTACCACTCCGGCACCTTCACTCAAAAAGGGAACAATTCGCGAGATAGTTCCACCTTCGCGGGTAGAAGGTAAAACAATTATTGGCTTCCCATCTTTAGAGCGAGCAGCTCCCCGAATAAAATCCAATTGGCCGCCAAATCCTGAATAAAAGCGATGACCGATAGAATCCGCACATACTTGCCCCGTTAAATCAATTTCTAAGGCGGAATTTATTGCTACCATTTTTTCGTTTTGGGCAATTATGAAGGGATCATTGGTATAATCAACTGGATAAAACTCAAAAAAGGGATTATTGTTCAAGTAATTATATAATTTTTTAGTTCCCATCGCAAAAGAAGCTATTACTTTTCCGGGATGTAAAGTCTTACGAGCGTTAGTGATCACCTTAGTTTCAATAAGTTCAATTAAACTATCAGAAAAAACCTCGGTGTGAACACCCAAATCTTTCTTATCTTTAAGAAATTCTAAAATCGCATTAGGGACACCACCATAGCCTACTTGAATAGTAGAACCATCTTCTATTAAATCAGCAACATTTTTAGCAATCCTTTTAACAATCTCCGGAGGAGCCGTTACTTGATATTCAATTATTGGTTCTTCAGAATAAACTATATA
>CAZDHW010000011.1:49528-65684 GCA_964505415.1 uncultured bacterium
CTATATGAATAAAAGAATTACCAAAGGTGCGAGGCATATTAGGGTTAATTTCCGCAATTCTAATTTTGGCACTCTCAGCTGCTGGTTTCGTAATATCCACGGAAATACCAAAACTGCAATAACCATGTTCATCAGGTAAAGAAACTTGAAATAAAGCCACATCTATTGGAATTCTTTGGGTTTTAAAAAGCTTAGGTATCTCATGCAAAAATATAGGAGTATAATCAGCCTTTCCTTCCCAAACAGCTTTTCGGACATTGGCACTGATAAAAAAGGCATTAGCCCGAAATCTCTCAGCAAATTTTTCCTGCACATACGGAGCGACCCCCAAAGTCAAAATATGAAGAATCTCTAAATCTTCAGCAGGAACTTGGACCAAAGCCCGCACCAAACTTTGAGGAGTAGCACAGGCAGAACCAATAAAAATTCTGTTTCCTGATTTTATTACTTTTACTGCTTCTTCCGGTGTTATCAATCTTTTTTGCCAATCTTTGGTCATAATTTATTATAATATATTATATCAATTTACAAATTATATTCCTGAATCTTTCTTCTTAAAGTATCACGGTGAATACCCAAAAGACGGGCAGCTTGTGAAAGATTACCGTTGCTTTTCTTTAAAGCTTCTTTTATCACTTGTTTTTCAATCTCTTCGAGATTTAAAGTGTGGAAAACCTCCTCTATAGAAACGGCTTCCTTCTTTTCTTCTTTTGACTGTAAAAATCTCATCATCCCAATAGTAGAAATAATGTGACCTAAATCAATTTCCAAAACCCCATCGCTCACTGCTCGCTCATAGGCTCGCTCCACAATGTTCCGAAAAGTGCGGATATTACTTTCAAAAATATCGTTCTGCCCATTGATATATTCGTAGACTAGTTTAGTTAAAAATTTAAGGGCTATTGGCGAAATAGTAAGATTCCGGTTATCCTTTTGGTTCATTTCGTTGATAAAAAATTCCGCCAACTCTTTCACATCTTTTTCAATCACTTCCAAATTCTCATTTTGATATCTTTCTTTTAAAGAAGGAACAAAAATGCAATGTTGAATAAGTCGGGAATAAAAATCCGGCCTCAATCTTTTTCGTAATTCTTCTATTGTCCGATTAGTAGCCGCAATTATCCGGACATCAACTTCAATTTCGTAAGAAGAGCCTATTCTTTTTATTTTTTTATATTCTAAAGCACGCAATAATTTTATTTGAATTTCGTTAGGCAATTCGCCAATTTCGTCTAAAAAGATTGTTGAATTGTTTGCCGCTTCAAATATTCCTTCCCGGGTACTTATCGCACCGGTAAAAGCCCCTTTTTCGTGACCAAAAAGTTCGTCTTCAATAAGATTAAAGTCTAAGGCATAAATGTTTACTGTTAGAGGGGCTCTTTTGTGAACAACCTCCGGATCGTAACGATAACTTAATCGGTGTAAAGCATTAGCTACTAATTCTTTTCCCACACCACTGGCACCCAGTAAAACACAAGTAGCATCACTAATAGCTATCCGTTCAATTTCTTTCACTAAATAGGCCATACTTCGAGAATTACCAATAACCATTTTGTGGTATTTTTTCCAAGTTTCTTTTTTTTCTTTAGTTACCGGTAAAAGTGCCATATTTTCAATATTTTTGACAATGGCCGGATAATATTCACTGCCGGTTATTTCGGTGGGTATAAAAGAACATTTTCCGTAGCCGGGATAAACTAGAAATTTAGTAAACTCTTTAGTATAATCTAAACCTACCCGCAAGGAAACGAAAAGAACCGGGACAATTCGGTCTAATTCCTCACGAATTTTTAAATAAATAAGAAATCCCTGTAAAGCTATTTCGTCAAAAAATCCTAAATAGCTTAGTTGACAATCTTCTTTTTTTAAAAGTTTATCACTATCTTTTAAGTGAGAATAATCAACATCCTGAATAATTAAAGAAACGAATTCGCCGCGATTTTTTAAATACCATTCTTTTAAATCATAATAATTTTGACAATAAAGAAATTCAAAATTATAATAAATCTTTTCCGCATTTTCTTTTAAGAAATTTATTAATCCTAAATAGGCATCTTCTAAATCGTCAACCACAATAATCAAGGGCTTATTCATAGTGAAATTTTAGTTTTTTTAATTATTCCTTCAATAATCCCAATTAAATCAGAAAAAATAACAAGCAATTTTTCCTCAGTTCTTTTTCCCAAAGTGATTTGCAAATAGTCGCAATAATCTTCTTTAATTTCTCTTATCTCTTCTGCCAAATGGCCGTTTTTAAGATTAACCGACGTTTCCGCATCAGAATAAAAAGTTAACACTACTTTTCTTTGCCAATCGGTAATAATCTTTTTTTCTAAAGTAATAACTGCTTTTTTTTGAGCATAATGAAAATGGTCAATAATCAAATGAGTTAAAAAATTAATTAATTTATTATCCAAAAATATTTGGTAATCTAAATTTTCTTCACTGCTAAAGGGGTCATAAATTTCTAAAAAATAATAGCCTTCCTTTTCTAAAAATTGGTTAATTTCAAAATTTTTAATATTTAAAAAAACTATTTTTTGAGAAAGGTTATGGCTAATTTCTTTAATAATTTCTCTTAGGTTTCTAATATTTTTATTATTTAGTAATTTTTTTAAAATTG
Source organism: uncultured bacterium (assembly GCA_964505415.1). Classification (GTDB taxonomy): domain Bacteria; phylum Hydrothermota; class Tepidihabitantia; order Tepidihabitantales; family DTDR01; genus DTDR01. The sequence goes on from CAZDHW010000011.1 coordinate 52,152, forward strand.
CTAAGTAGTTTTCGGTAAAAAATTTGGACTCTAAAGTAGTCTTTAGATAAAAAAATTCTTCTTCTACCAGTTTAAATTCTTCAATAATCTTTTTAATTGCATTTTGAGCACCAACAAAATTTCCTTTCAATAAATAATTGTGATTAAGAGCAACCAGATCTTCAACGATTTTACACAGTTGAGGAAGTGGACGATTTTCGATACGCCATTTTTTACTTCGCAGTCGATAAAAAAAAGGGCGCACCACTAAAACAATTAACAAAACAAAAAATACCGATAAAAAACTACTTAAAAGCAACTTCCGCTGAACTTTTGCTACATAATATTTTTTTATCATTTTTTCGATCTTCTGGTTAATCTCGTCAAAAGGCAAATTAACAATCGCACTTAAATTTAAAAGAGTTATAAGTAAATCTTGATAATTATATAAATTCTCATTTTTTATCCGATTAATCAATCGGAAATAATAATCTTTTTGCATTTCTTCCAAGGTTGACAAATTATTTAAAAAATAATAAGAATATTCACCATTATTAATTACTAAATCTTTTTCCCCGTCGCCGTTCAAATCCAAAATTCGGTAATCTTTGATTCTCTTAATTGGGTAAAACTCGTTTATCTTTTCGTAATAAGTAAGGGCTTTATTAATAAAAAATAGATTATCATCAGCTTTAATAAGATAGCCTTCTTTTAACACTTCACCGCTGACGCTATCAAAAGTACCGAATATTTCAATTTTATTGTTATGAGTATAAGCGGAAATTGAACGATTTTCAATAAGACTAATTATCGTTAACCCTTTTTTTTGGGGAGCGCAAAGGATAAATTTTTCGTTCTTTAAAGAAAATATTTTTTTGGTTTTTCCATCTTTTTCCAGGAGAACTAAAGAGTCAGGAAAAAGAAACAAATATAAATCCTTATTATTAGCAAACCATATAAAATTGCTTAAACCATTGGTGTGTTCATAAAGCTTCCTTTCTTCTTCCGAAAAACAAGAAATCTTATCGTTAAAAATTAGATAAAGTTCTTCTCCGCCGTCAAAATTCCGGTCGGCTAAAAAATATCTTTCAATTTTTTGTTTAAACTCTTTATAATAAAGAAGCTCTAAATTTTTATCAAGTAAAGCAAACTCTTTATCACCAATTGCTAATAAATAAAAATCTTTTTTTCCTTCCAGTAATTCTAAACTTTTGATCCGAAAATAAAGATTAATCGGTTCTTTTTTACCCGTTTTGTAGACTTTATTTTTAGAAAAACCGTAAAGAAATTTTTCAAAATCTTTTCGGTAAATAATATCTTCCATCCGAGAAAAGATTCGCCAATCTTCTAGAGAAACAATCTCTTTAATTAATTCTTTTTTTATTTCTTTTTCATTAATTTTTTTCTTCTTCTCTACTTTTAAAAAAGTAAAAGCAGAAAAAGAATTTATAACTAAAAAGAAAATAATTAAACTACTCATAAAATTTTAATTTCTCAGCTAAAACGACTAAAACGTTTTCTTTTTTATTTTTTTTGTTTACTACTAAATAATCGCTTATCGGTGAAATCAATTCTAATTGGGCAATATCTTTTAATTTATTATCTAAAAGCAAAATGCTACCGGCAATAAAATTGTTAGGCAATGGTAAGAAGTTTTTTTGTTCATAGGTTACTAATAAAAGCAGTTCTTTATTTTTATTTTTATCATCAATAAAATCATCAGCTGCTAAAAGAAAGGTATTAACTTCTGGCCTCACCGGTATTTGGGGTAGAAAAGAAAGCCTTTTTTTTAAAATTAATTTTTCTCTTGCCCATTTAAAAATTAATACTTCACCTTTTTTCCCGAAGGCGCTTAAACTCATCTCTTTTATTCCATCATTATCTAAATCACAAACTTTTACTCCGCTAAAACCCAAAAGATAAAAGCTACCTTCGGGAAAAGTTTTAAAAATTTTGCCATTTTCTAATGTTAAGAAATAAACACGACCTTTTTCTTTATTTTTATCGCTGGCAGTCAATATCAAAAAACTGTCACTAACCACAAAGTCAGTAATTGATAAACTTTTAAGGTGAAATTCCCATAAGGTTTTCAATTGGCTATTCCAGAGAATAATTTTTTTAAAATCTTCGGCAATTCCCAAAATAAGAGTATCAAAAAGGTTATTAACAAAAATTTTTTCTTTTATTGCCTTTTCGGCTAACAATCTAAATTTTTGATCATAAATTCTTATTTTATTTTCCTCTTTGTCGTTAAGGCTTAAAACCACTAAAAAAGAATCTTCTCTTTTTTTGAAAAAATCAAAACTAATAATATATTCATTAAGTCTTAATTGCTGATAAAGAGAAAACGTTTTATTTTTAAAATGATACAATTTTAAAACATTACCAAAAGGAATTGCTATTAATTCCTTATCTTTATATTGGAATTTTTTGGCGTAATAAAAAGAAGTCTCTAAATAACCCAAATAATTTCCTTCCACATCAAAAATTAAAGGTTTAAAAAGCCTTTCACCATAAAGAATTATTTTATTACTATTTTCTAAAAAAAGTAAAGATTTTTTTTGAGAAAGTAACGAAAAAAAAGTATTTTGGAAAGGAACAAAGGAGCCAATTTCTTTAGTTAAAATAAATTCTCCATAAAGGTCAGCTTGAGAAAAATAACTAACAAGCAAAAAATAAAAAAAAATTCCCATTATTTATTTATCTTGCCGCTGCGGGAAAAATTTGCCCGATAAGTATACCATTCACTTTTAACCAATTCTCCACCAATGTTAAAGGCATATAAGTAACCATCCCAAGAAGGGATAATCAATTTTCCTTTAGTAAAAAGAAAGGAAGGGGTTTGATATAAATCCTTTTCCGAAGAAGCGATTTCCAAACGAAATAGTAATTTTTTCTCAGTTAAGGCATAAAGATAACCACTTTCATCAACAACAAAAATTATTTTTTCATTATCCTTTTTGATAACCAGTGGAGAGGCATTAATTGCATCTTCGGTTTCAAACAAAGCTCGCAATTGTTTATGGTCATAAAGATATAATCGCCCACCTTCATCACCAAAATATATCTTTCCTTCTTCGTCAATTACTGGTTCACATTTTATAGCATCTTCATCAAAAGTAAGAATTCTTTTTATTAACTTCCCTTTTTTCTTATCTAAGAAATAGAGATAACCATCTTCACAGCCGCAAACAATATAATCTTTAGTAACGATAGGAGCGGGAAAGAATTCGTCATTTTCCAAAGAAGAAAATTTAAAATTAATTTTTCCTTTTGAATTTAAAGAATAGATAACTGAGGCACAAGAAAATATTAGATTATTCTTCTCATCGATAGAAATATCACTAACCTCCGAAGGAAATTTTACCTCTTTAATTTTTTTACCGAGAAGAGCAAAAAAATAGAGAGTGCCATCATCAGCGGAGATAACTATTTTATCCGGAGGTAAAAAAGAGGGAGTATTATAAATTTTGCCAGATAACTTATTTTTAAAAACTAATCTCCCTTTTTTATTTACACAATATAAAAAAGAATCGGCACCAAAATAGATAAGACTTTCAACCACTAAAGGACTACTATAAATTTCACCACCAGCAAAATAATTAAACTTTATTTGGCCAAACAAATCAAAGGCATAGAAATTACCTTGGATATCGCCGATATAAAAAATATCTTCTTTATCTAAAGCACCACTACCATAAATCATTGCCGGAAAGGAAATTTTTCCAATAAAAAGTTCTTCAAAAATGGTAACGGTGTCAGTGGTAAGCCAATAATCACTACCAATTCTCACTTTTATCACATATTTCCCTGGCTTCTCGTATTTATGCTCAGCTTCATAAATTATCCATTTAACTTCTAAACTTTCAATTTTGCCATCGCCCCAATCAATTTTTAAGGCAATGGGAAAATTTTTAAATTTAAAATAGAGAAAAATTGGTATTTCCTTATCACCCCAATAGGAATGGGTAAAAGAATCAATCGGAACCGTTGTCAAAAAAAGATAAAAAATAAGCCAACCCATTTAAATATTAATTTTTATAAAATAATCCTCTTTTACTTTTTTTAAATAATCATCAATAATTTCTCTCAATTTTTTTTGATAAAGAAGATTTCTCAAATCCTCCTGAATTTCGGAAAAAGATAGCAATCTTTCTTTTTTCTTTTTTAATATCTTTATCAAATGGAAACCTTCCTTTGATAAAACCGGTTCCGAAATATCTCCACTATCCAATTTTTCGCAAACCTCTTTAAAAGGAGAAGAAAGAAGCTCAACAACAAATTCTCCTAAATAGCCGCCCTTTTCTTTGGTTTCTAAATCATAAGAATATTCCTTTGCCAAACGGGTAAAATCTTCGCCTTTTAATGCTTTTTCTCTAATTTTTAAAAGTAATTTCTTAGTTTCTAAAGTATCTTCCTTAGAAAGCGAAACTTTTATCAAGATGTGCGCAATTTTTACTCGCTTTTTATCTTCGCCCAATTTTTTAACGATGTGATAACCGTATTGACTTCTAAAAGGTAAAGAATACTCATTAACTTTCAATTTTTCTATTGCCTTTCTAAATTCTTCGGGCAAACTATCAACAAAAAATTCTCCTAAATAACCGCCCAATTCTTTTGTTTTTTTATCTTCAGAAAAACTTTTACAAATTTCTTCAAAATCACCGCCCCGTAATAAAATTTCGTAAATTTCGGTAATTTTTCTTTGGGCCTGCTCTTCTTTTTCCTTTTTAGGTAATATCGGAAAAAAGATATGAGCAATTTCGCACACCGCGGGCATTTTGGCTAAAGAATCTTTGGTTGTTTCGTAAAAATTTTTTAATTCCCAAGGAGTTATCGTAATATTTAATAACTTCTTTTTGGTCAATAATTTTTGCATCAACAATTCCTGACGAAGATTATTTTTGAAAAACTCTTTAAACTCCTCAAAAATTTGCTCATTGAAAGAAGGATTTTCTTTTAATTTCGCCAACCGTTCTTTTAAAATCTCTTCTAATTCCTTTTCTTTTAGGGAAATCGTCTCTTTCGTTGCTTCTTTGGTAATAATCTCCATGTTGATTAAATTAAGCAGTAAAGAATCTTTTAACATCAAAGTATCGCTACCAGGAGGAGAAAGGTTTTTTATTAAAAGATAATTTTTTTGAAATTCAGAATAAAGGATAATATCATCATCAACATAAGCAATAATATAATCGTAAGGAAAAGCAAAAATAAAAGTAAACCAAAGAAACCAAATCATTTAAAAAAATTTTCCGGATAATAGCTCACCTTGTATTTTTCTTTTAAATCAAGAAGAAGTTGATTAAGCATCTCATAACCTTTTTTATATTGCAATATTTGCCGAATATAATTTTCTACTTCGCTTAAAGAGATATCTTTTTTTACTTTTTTCTTGTCAACCAATTGAATAATCTGATACCCTTCCTGAGATTTTAGAACCGAAGTGAATTCATTTACCTTCAAAGAAAAGATTTGCTCTTCCAAAATTGGGTCGGTTAAAAAACCCCGGGGAAAATATTTAGATTCCTCTCCCGCGGGTAAAAGTTGATCTTGAGAGTACTCTTTGGCTAAAGAAAGAAAATCCTTTCCTCTCTTTAATTCTTCATAAATTCTATTAGCCAAATCTTCATCTGATACCACTATTCTTCTTATTTTAACTTCAGAAAGAAAATCATCCTTGTGTTGATTGTAATAATCCAAAATTTCTTTTTGCGAAATGGTAATCTTTTTAGCTTCTTCTTCGATTAAGGCATTAGCAAAAAAATCCCTTTCCAAAGCACGTAATTTAAGTTGTAACATTTTATCTTTGGTCAATCCTTTTTCTTTAGCTGCTAAGTAAATAAGTTCACTATTCACTATTCTTTCTAAAATTGGCATAAGATTTTCCTGGGTTAAAGTAACATCAGCAGGAAGTTGGGCAATGATCTCTTTTTTGGTAATTTTTTTATTGCCAATTTTTATCACCGGCTTTTCTTCCTGACAGGAAGAGAAAAGGAAAATTATAAAAACTAAAAAACTCACTTTTTTCATTTTTAACCCCTTTTAATAAATATTTATCAATATTAAAGAAATTTTAGGATAAAGTCAATAAATGGCCTTATTTAAAAATTTTCTTCTTCATCAAAATCTTCTTCAAAACCTTCCTTAACCAGCCCCATACATTCTTCGTAATCAGGGCATTCCTCACAACAATTTTCTTTTAAGTATCCTTCCATTTCGCAATTATTATAATCGGGGCAGATTTCGCAACACATTTTACCTCCTTTATTTCTTCTTTTTTAATTTTTTATTATAAATAACTTTTTCCCTTTTATCTTCTTTCGTTATTGCCATACAAGAATCAAAATAAGAACATTTTTCGCAACAACTTTCATTCTTATTTTTACAAATATTAAAAAGATTACAAACTTGACAGCACATATTTATTTAAGAGTGAGAATAACCTCCCGAAGGATTTCCGCACAAAGGGAGGCATAGGGAAAAGAGTGATTTAAAAGGGGAGAAAACTCAACTATATCAGCACCAACAATTTCCAAATTTTTCAACAATTGCAAAGCAGTGACCAATTCCGAAAAATTAATTCCGCCCGGCACTGGCGTCTGAACCGCTGGTAATAATCCCATATCTAAAACGTCCAAATCTAAGGATAAATAAATTTTTTTATTTTTCAAGAATTTTGTAACTTTTTTTAAAGATCTTGCCACATCAAATAAAAAAAGGTTTTTATTTTTTTTCAAACAATCTTTAGTTAAAGAGCGGATACCAAATTGATAAAGATTATCTTCACCAACTAACTCTAAAATCCTTTTGGCAACAGTAGCGTGACAAAATCTCTCGCCCAGAAATTCTTCTCTTAAATCCGAATGGGCATCAAAAATTATCACTGAAAGGTCTTCATAATATTCCTTAAAGGCCATTATTACTGGCAAGGAAATAGTATGTTCGCCCCCAAGAATAACCAATTTTTTCTTCTCTTTAAGGAGATGCTTGATAAAATTTTTTGTTTCCGAAATAAACTCTTCTGGCTTTTCTTTTTGAAAGTAAAAATTTCCTAAATCACAAATTTTTAATTCACTTAAATCTCTTTTAAAATAGGGGCTATAGGTTTCAATATTTTCCGCTCCCTCCCTAATTAAATTGGGGGCAAAGCGGGAGCCGGCAAGAAAAGAAGAAGTTCTATCATAACCAATACCCAAGATTAAAATCTCCGCTTCTTTTTCGTTACTGTTAGCAAAATAAAAAGCCATTTTTAAAATATATTAAAAATTGATAAAAAATCAAATTATCTTAAAATACCGTTTGCCTTTCTAAAGTTTTTCTAAGCCAAAAAGGAGAAACATAAAGTTGTTATATTGACGAAAATAGTTTATTTTTTATAATTATTTATAATTGGGGGTTATCTATGGCTAACAGTTGGAAAGGTCCATTAATCAAAATTGATGATTGGCGCTATAAAGTGCCGAAATCTTACCGGGCTGATATGCGGGTTGATGGTATTGTTTATTGTGATGAACGGCTTTTAGCCCATATTAAAGAAGAAATGGCTTTAGAACAGGTTTGTAATGTGGCTACCTTACCAGGAATTTTAAAATATTCCTTGGCAATGCCGGATATCCATTGGGGTTATGGCTTTGCTATTGGTGGTGTAGCTGCTTTTGATGTGAAAGAAGGAGTAATTTCACCAGGTGGTGTTGGTTATGATATCAATTGTGGGGTAAGACTTCTAAAAACTAACTTAACAATTAAGGATTTAAAACCCGAGCTTTTAGAACAACTGGTAAGAAGTATTTTTCATAATGTTCCTTCGGGCGTTGGCTCTACTGGTAAGATAAGAATTTCCCAAAAAGAAGTAATGGAAGTATTAGAAAAAGGTGCTCGTTGGGCCTATGAAAAAGGGTTTGGAACGAAAAGAGACTTACATTTTACCGAAGAAAACGGAGAGATGAAAGGTGCCCGACCCGATTTGGTATCAAAAAGGGCTTTAGAAAGGGGAACTCCCCAATTAGGCACTTTAGGTGCCGGTAACCATTTTTTAGAAATTCAGGTTATTGAAGAAATTTATGATGAAGAATCAGCCAAGGTCTTTGGTTTAGAAAAGGGAATGATTACAGTAATGATCCATACTGGTTCCCGGGGGCTTGGTTATCAAATTTGTGATGATGCAATAAGAAATTTAAGAAAGGCGGTTCAAAAATACGGAATACACCTTCCTGACCAACAATTGGCTTGCGCACCGATTGAATCACCCGAAGGTAGAGAGTATTACAGTGTAATGGTGTGTGCTGCCAATTATGCTTGGGCAAATCGTCAATGTATTACCCATTGGGTGAGAGAAGCTTTTAGCCAGGTATTAAAAAAACCGGTAGAAGAATTGGGTATGGATTTGATTTATGATGTGGCTCATAATATTGCGAAGTTTGAAGAGCATGTTATTAATGGACAAAAGAAACTTGTGTGTGTCCACCGAAAAGGGGCTACCCGAGCATTTCCGCCAAATCATCCCCAAATTCCGGAAGAATATAGAAAGATTGGTCAACCGGTTATCATTCCTGGTGATATGGGAACAAACTCTTATCTTTTAGTAGGAACCCAAAGAGCCTTTGAAGAAACCTTTGGTTCAACTTGTCACGGTGCGGGAAGGGTCTGGTCAAGGGAAAGGGCATTAAGAGAAACCAAAAACCGCGATATTGCTCAAGAATTGCGAAGAAAAAATATTATTGTGATGGCTGCCAGTAAAGAAGTGTTGAGAGAAGAAGTTCCGGATGCCTACAAAGATGTTGATGTTGTCGTTGATGTCTGTCATAATGCTGGCATATCAAAAAGGGTTTGTAAAATGCGACCATTAGGTGTAGTTAAAGGATAGATGATTGATGAAGGTGTTGTTAATAAAATCAATAATGCACCCACAGCTTGTGGTGTTTATCTTTTCAAAAATAAAGAAGGAAAAATTATCTATATCGGTAAAGCCCGAAACTTAAAAGAAAGATTAAAATATTATCTTTCTCCCCAACCAGATATTAGAAGAAATTCTTTAATAAGGGAAATTTCTGATTTAGATATTATTGTTACTTCTTCAGAAAGTGATGCCTTAATCTTAGAAGATAATTTAATCAAAATAAATAAACCAAAATATAATATCCGTTTAAAAGATGACAAAAAATTTCCCTATTTAAAAATCACAATCAATGAAGAATTTCCTCGCATCTTTCCCACAAGAAATTTAAAGAAAGATGGTTCCATATTGTTTGGTCCTTATACTTCAGCAAAAAATTTAAGACAGGCGTTAAGATTGGTAAAAAGGATTTTTAAAATAAGAACCTGCAATAAAAAATTGCCGTTAACAATTCCCGAAAGACCTTGCTTAAACTATCGGCTTAATCTCTGTTTAGGTCCTTGTCAAAATAATGTGGATAAAGAATTATATAAAGAAAGGGTAAAAGAAGTAATTGAGTTTCTTTCGGGAAAAAGTGAAAACCTGATATCAGAGATTGAAAAAAAGATGTGGGAAGCCGCAAAAAGAGAAGATTTTGAAAGGGCAGCAGTTTTAAGAAACCAACTTTTTGCCTTACAAGAATTGCGAAAGAAACACGAAGTTATTTTTAACGAAAAAAAATCAATAGATGTGGTTGGTTTGGCAAAAGAGAAAAATTTAGCAGTTTGTCTCATTTTAAAAATTAGGGAAGGGAAATTAATAAGTAAAGAAGAATATCCTTTTAATTTACCATTGACTAATACTGATGAAGAAATCTTAGAATCGTTATTATCTTCGGTTTATCTTCATAGTTACGATATTCCCGATGAGATTATTCTGCCAAAAAAAGTAGAAAATACTGAAATTTTTATTGAAACAATTGAAAAAAGAAGAAAAATAAAAGTAAAAATAACTATTCCTAAAAGAGGGGAAAAGAAAAAACTTCTCTCTTTGGCAAATAAAAATGCGGAAATTAAACTATTAGAAATTTTACCGACCCCCCATTTACCTAAAGCCAATGTTGAACTGGGTAATTATTTATCACTTCAAAAGACACCGATAAGAATTGAAGGGGTTGATATTTCTAATTTGGGTGGTAAATATGCTTGCGGTTCCATTGTTGTCTTTGAAGGAATAAATCCCAAAAAGAGTGAATACCGAAAATTTAAAATAAAAACCATTAGTGGTCAAGATGATTACGGAATGATGGAAGAGGTTTTAAGAAGAAGATTAAAAAGATTGATTGAGGAGAATAAACCTTTACCCGACTTGGTATTGGTAGATGGTGGTAAAGGTCATCTCTCCGTTGCCAATAAGGTTTATAAAGAATTTAAAGAAGATATTCCCATATTGGCTTTTGCCAAAAAGAGTGATACTTTATATTTTGAAGATGGTAAAGTTGTTTCTATTCCTGCCTATTCACCGGCTTTAAAATTATTAAAAAGAATAAGGGACGAAGCTCACCGCTTTGCTATTACTTATCATAAAAAATTGAGAAAAAAGAGCATAAAAAAATCTGTTTTAGACGAGATACCTGGAATTGGCGAAAAAAGAAAACTTTTGCTTTTAAATACCTTTGGTAGTATTGAAGGAATAAAAAATGCCAAAATAGAAGAGATAGCCAAAATAATACCCAGGAAATTAGCCGAAAAAATCTATCAATTTCTAAAATCAAAAACTCATTGATTTTAACTAAATTGGGATTTATAATTTACTAATGAAAAAATTAATAATATTAATCTTTTTATTTATCAGTTCTATTTGGGCATTAGATTCCCTTAATTGTCGGGAAATCGGTAGTTTTCCTTTTGGCTCAACCTATACGGTAGCAATTGATCCTTATAGAAAGATTGCCTTTGTTGGTTCCGGTGGCGGTGTTTTTATTCTTAACATTTCAAACCCCACCAACCCAACAAAAATTTCTGACAAAATACGCACCCGCGGTTTAGTATATGATGTTTTTTATAAAGAAAATAAAATTTATATTGCTGCCAATGAAGTCGGTTTAGAAATTTGGGATGTAACAAATCCCTTTTTGCCGATAAAAATTAGTTCTTATAAAACTCCCGGATATGCTTGTGGTGTAGGAATTTCTGGAAATTATGCTTATGTGGCCGATGGTAATGCTGGCTTGAGAATAATTGATATCAGTAATCCCCAAAATCCCTACGAAGTTGGTTATTATGATACTCCCGGTTGGGCTTTTAGTGTTGCCTTATCGGAAAATTATGCCTATGTGGCTGACCGTGATGGTGGTTTGAGAATAATTGATATTACCAATCCACGAACTCCTTATGAAAGAGGTTTTTATCTTCTTCCTGATATCGCTAATGATGTGGTTGTTTCGGGGAATTATGCCTATGTGGCTGATGGCAATGCCGGGTTAAGAATAATTGATGTTACTAACCCCCAAAATCCTTATGAAATTGGTTTTTGTGATACTCCGGGCGAAGGGCTTCGTATTTTCTTGTCAAGAAATTATGTTTATGTGGCTGATGGTTGGGCAGGTTTAAGAATAATTGATATTAGTGAACCCCAAAATCCCCGGAAAGTAGGTCATTATCTAACTCCTGGTTCCTGTTGGGATGTGATTATCTCAGGAAACGGAAATTATGCCTATGTAGCTGCCTTAGATTTTGGTTTTCGGATAATTAATGTCAACAATCCTCAAAATCCTTATGAAGTTGGCTATTATAGTACCCCAGATATTGCCTATAATTTAAAATTATCAAACAATTATGTTTACATCGCTGATGGTGTAGCGGGATTAAGAATAGTTGATGTTAGTAATCCTTATGAACCTTATGAAATTGGTTATTATGATACTCCTGGTTGGGCTTTTGGTGTTGCTTTATCAGGAAATTATGCCTATGTGGCTGATGGTGATGGTGGTTTGAGAATAATTGATATCAGTAATCCAAGAAATCCTTATGAAATAATATACTACAACACTCCTGGTCCTGCTTGGGATATAGAAATATCGGGAAATTATCTTTTTATTGCTGACTTTAACAGTGGTTTAAGAATAATTGATATCAGTAATCCAAGAAATCCCTATGAAATTGGTTATTATGATACTCCTGGTTGGGCCTGCGATGTGGAAATAAGCGGAAATTATGCCTATATTGCTGATTTCTATTCTGGTCTCAGGATAATTGATATTAGTAACCCCCAAAATCCTTATGAAGTTGGCTATTATGATACACCTGATTTGGCTTATGGTTTAGCAGTATCAGAAAATTATGCCTATATTGCCGATGGTAGTGGTGGTTTAAGAATAATTGATATCAGTAATCCTCAAAATCCTTACCAAATAAGTCATTATCTTCTACCAGGCTTTGCTTACGATGTAACCCTGTTTGGTGATTATGCCTATGTGGCTGATGGCAATGCCGGGTTAAGAATAATTGATGTTACTAACCCCCAAAATCCTTATGAAATTGGCTATTACGATACTCCTGGTTCTGCCCGAAATATTGCTGTGGCAAATGATTATATCTATGTAGCTGATGAATGGACTGGATTACGAATTATTGAATTTTATAGAGTAGAAATAAAAGAAAAAGGAATTCCAAGTTTTATTTCTCATTCCTTAAAGCTTGATGAAAAAGTAGATTTATTTGATATCACCGGCAAAAAAATTATTCAACTAAAATCAGGTATAAATAATCTTTCTTTCCTTCCCAAAGGTCTCTATTTTATAAAATACCAAAATAAAAATATTAAAAAAATATTTATCCATTAATTTTAAGGAAAAAATTTTAATTAAGTTATCAAATTGACTCTCTTCTACTCATAAAACTGCCTATTTTCAACTACTTTTAACTTGTTCTTTATTCAATAAAAACCTTCTAATATCTCATCTTTCAGGGAATGCCTACTTTTCTAATTTTTAAAATTCCTACTTAAAATTGGCATTTTTGTCATATCTATAAATTGATTTTTAACATTTTTAATTACCATATTTTGCCTGCTTTTTATATCTCCTTCGTGATCAAACATTTACTATTCTTTTAATCAACCGATTTTTGAAATCGTAAAAATCCCTTCCCAGATGACTTATATCTCTAAATATTTCAAAGAAGACTTCTTTTTATTTGACAAAAAAGTAAATTTTTATTATAATATTTTTTTCCTTAAAAAGGAGGAAGACAATGAAAAAAATAATGCTTTTTTTTATTTTTTTCATTGTTTGGGCAAGTGAGAATACTCTTTTTATCCATCCCACCCAACTCCAAAGGTCTGCCTTCCCCCCATCTTTAACTATCCATGAAGCAATAACAATTCCCAAAATGTTTTCTTATCAAGGTAGACTAACTGATACTTTTGGTAATCCGGTTCCGACAGATACTTATCAGTTGACATTTAGACTTTATACCCAACCAACTGGCGGTACTCCATTTTGGAGCGAAACCCAAAGAATTTTAGTAAAAGATGGACTTTTCTCAGTTCTTCTTGGTGCAGTAAATCCAATAAACACAGTTCCCGAAAATGGGCAAATGTGGTTAGGTCTTCAAGTTGGTACTGCACCAGAATTAACACCAAGGCTAAGAATTGTTTCCTCTCCTTACAGTTATTTATCA
>CAZDHW010000012.1:0-54162 GCA_964505415.1 uncultured bacterium
TTTTTGAAAAAGAAGGTAAAATTTTTTGACAGAAAATTTTTTTTGTTTATAATAAATTGAATGGAAAAAAAGGAAAAAAGTAATTTATCTTTAAATCTTGTCCTGCCTGAAAAACCTTCTAAAAAACAAATAATTATTGAAGAATTATTAAAGAAATATGAAATAAAAGATATGAATGACTGGCAAAATGTAAAGGCTGATTTAATTATTACTGACCCGCCTTTCGGAATAGGTTTCAACGGTAAGCAAACAAATTATCACCGGAATGTTAATAATGTAGTTGATGGCTATGTGGAATGGACTCTTTCCGAATATGGCGAAAGAATTCAACAATTACTATTATGTATTAAGAGAAATTTAAAGAAAAATGGCCAAGCCTTAATATTTTCTGGCTGGCAAAATAGTAAAACTATTCACGAAAAGATTTTACAATTTAAAGGCTTAACTTTACGCGGTAAACTCTATTGGATTTATAATTTTGCTCCAGTTTGCCGCAAAAAACCTTCCCATAATGTTTACGAAATTTATTGGGTTACCAAAAGTGATAAATGGACCTTTCATAATCGTTGCACCACTAGCCACTGCCAAAACAAAGAGCCTAATTTAACTTCTTTAATTTTTAAAAGAGATTATAAAGTGAATATGCCTAAATATCCAACAAGACTTCCTTTTAAATTATTACAGTGTTTGCTAGAACATTTTTCTAATAAAGGTGATTTAATTTTTGACCCATTATGCGGAAGTGGTATGGTTGGTATCGTTGCCTATCTGTTAGGCAGAAATTTTATAATGGGTGATTTAAATCCTAATGGAAAAATTGTTTTTCAACATCTTTTAGATTACTATTTAAATAAAAACGGATTAATTCAAGACCAAAAATTATTAACTTGGTGGAAAAGGCAAGATTAATATTTAAAGAAATTAAAAAGAAAATAGCCGATGAAAGCTATCGACCTAATCTCTCGGAATTTGAAAGGGCCATTGAAAAATTAATTGCCGAATATGATACTGCCAATTGGGAAAATCGGTTTGTCGTTGGGCAAGCATTAGAAATTCTTTTTTGTGCCTTCTTAAAATCTTTGGGTTTTTGTTGTCAATTATTAAAAGAGACAAGATATGATTTGAAAATTGAAGGAATAAATTTTTCTTTAAAAAGTAATTTTACCGGTAAGGGAGATATTCGGTTAATTAATATCCTTGGTAATGAAAGAGCTATTTGGCAAGAGCCAACTTTATTTTTCATAAGTGGAATAGGAATTTGTTATGCCGACCCAGAAATGGGATTAGCTACCAAATATACAAGCGATGCCTTGGTTATTGAAACAAAAGAAATCAAAAAGATGATTGAAAATAATGAAGAATGGGTTATTCCGATTTTAATTCCGCTAAAACCAAAGAATTCTAAAGAAATAAAAACCGCCAGTTATGATGTTTGCCAAAGCGATATTGGAAGAAATTAAAAGCCAATATTTAAAAAAGTATATATAACAGACAATTTTTTTCTGGCGATTGAAATTAAAAGACTTTTAATTATAATATCCCTATGGAAAAAGTTAAGTTGGTTTCTTTAAGAGAGCTTACAAGGGTTTTTTGTTGTTTTCCTTGTGTGCTGGTTAGTTGTGCCTATGAAGATAAGGATAATATTATTGCTATCGGTATGGTCCATATCTTTTCTTTTAATCCCCCATTGATTGGAATTGGTGTCGCTCCCAATAGATATTCTTTTTCTTTGATTAAAAATTCTCAAGAGTTTGTAATTAATATCCCTAATAAAGAGCAGGTGGAGATTGTTAATTTCTGCGGTGAAAAAAGTGGTAAGGAAGTTGATAAGTTTAAGGCTTTAAATTTAACTAAGGAAAAAGGAGAATATGTAAAATGCCCAAGGATTAAGGAATGTCCAGTAAATATTGAATGCCGAGTAATAAAAGAAGTGGAAACTGGTGACCATACCTGGTTTATCGGCGAAATCTTAGGTTGTTATGTTGATAAGAATTATAAAAAAGAGGATAATCTTTTGTATTGGGGCGGTAAGTATTATGAAGTTGGTAAGGTGTTAAAAATCAGGTATTAGATGAAGATTTTTTTAATTTTGTTTTTGTTTGCCCAATACGGTAAAAATAAATTGCAATATGAAGATTTTTCTTTTTATTATTTGGAAGGTGATAAGTTTTTTGTCTATTATCAGAAAGATTCAAGAGAATTGGCAAATTTTGCCTACCAAACAGCAGAAAAGACTATTGCCGAATTGGAGGAGGTTTTTAAGTTTAAGCTGAAAAGAAAAATCCCAATTATTATCTATAACTCTTTTAACCAGTTTAAGCAGACCAATATTATTCTTGATTTGGTTGAAGAAGGGATTTTGGGGTTTTCGGAGATTTTTAAAAATCGGGTAGTTTTATATTTTACTGGTTCTTATGAAGATTTTTATTATACTTTGCGTCACGAATTGGTCCACAGTTTTCAGTATGAGTATTATTGGAAGGGTTTCTTTCCTTTTATTAAAGAATTTTTATTGCCTTTATGGTATATCGAAGGAATGAGTGAGTATCTTTCTAAAAGAAGAAGTTTGATTAATGAAGCGATTGTTGGCGATTTGCTTATTTCTCAAAAATTTGTCCCCCTTTCCCAATTGGAAAAAGATAGTTATTTAAATTATGTTTTAGGAGAGCAGTTTTTTATCTTTTTGGAAGATAAATATTCGGAAAAAAGAGTCTGGGAGTTTTTTAGAGAAGTAAAAAGAAAAAGGGGAATTGAAGAAGCCACAAAAAAGGTTTTTGGCAAAAGTTTTTCTTCTTTGGAAAGGGATTTTGAAGATTATTTAAAAGAGAAGTATTTTCCTTTGATCGATAAGAAGAAGAATTTTCAAAAGGAATGTAAAATTGTTATTGACCACAAAAAAGAAAAAAGAAAATATAATGTTTTACCCCAAGTAGTTTCGGACGATGAGATTATTTACTTAGGTTATGAAGAAAGACCAAGTATCTATTCTTATTCCCTTTCCGAAAGAAAATCAAAGGTGATTTTGAAGGGTTTTGATTTTTTGGGAGAAGAGTTTTTGAGTTTTTTGACCCCTAGTATTTTTCTTGCCCCAAATAAGAAGGCCCTTTATTTTATTAGGAATGAAAAGGGGAAGGTTTATTTTTCTAAATATGATTTAAAGCAGAAAAAAAATCGGAAGTTTCTTTTGGATGTAGATTATGCCTATGATTTAACCGTCTCACCCAATGAGAAGTGGGCAGTTTTTGTTGGACTTAAAAATGGCGAAAATAATCTTTATCTTTATGATTTGGAAAATAGTTTTTTAATTAAAATAACCGCCGATTTTAATGAGAAGAAGAACCCTTACTTTTTAAATAATGATAGCCTGATTTTTGTTTCCGAAAAGAAACTTCTGCTTTATTCTTTGAAAGAAAAGGAGATAAAGACAATTTATGAGAGTGAAAAAAATCTTGCTTTCCCCATCGCCCTTTCAAAAAATTTGGATACCCTTTTGTTTGTTGAAGATTATGCCTTAACAATTTATTCTTTAAAGGCAAATAAGATTTTGTATAAGAGTGATTTTTTGGGAATTTGTCAATTCCCAACAGTTTTTAATAATAAGATTTATTTTTCTTATTATCATGATAAAGGTTATTCTATCTGTCGGATTGATAATTTTTATGATTTAATAAAAGAAGAAAAGGTAATTAAAAAAGAAGTTTCTTTAAAAAAGGAGGCTGTTTTTGCTTTTCCTCTTTTAAATAAAAAAGAAGAGAAGCATTATACCTTTTCCCTTTCGCCTGATTATTTTTATGGCTATGGTTATTTCTCTTCGGGTTTGGGTTTAAGGGGTAATATCTTTTTAAGTTTTTCCGACCTTTTGGGTAATCATCGCTTTATGATTTTAACTGACCTTACGGGAATGATCGATTTTTCTAATTTCTATTTTTCCTACAGTTATCTTAAAAGAAGGGAAGATTATTATTTTTCTTTTTTCCAATATTCTTCGCTTTATAGTTTTAGGGAAGATACTTTTTTAGTAATTACCGAAAGGGGTTTTTTGCCCACTTTAAGCTATCCCTTCGGTAAATTTTTAAGAAGTGATTTTTCTTTTTTTTATTATTTAAGGAGTTGGCGTTTTTATTATCTTGGCTATGAACTGGAAAATCAAAGGCAAAAAGAGAAATTTTTGTTTTTTGATTGGGAAATAGTTTATGATAATGCCCGTTTTGCTCCTTTTGGACCAATAAAGGGTCAAAGGGTTTTATTGGGTAATTATTTTACTTTGCCAGTTTCTGATTATCTTTTTAATACTTCTTATGGGGAAGGAAGATTTTATTTTCCCTTTTATAAAACTTATATCTTTGCCTTTTTATTTTCCATTTTAAAAAGTAGGGGAAAGGATAAAGAAAGTTTTTTTCTTTCCGGGGAATATGTAAGAGGTTATCCCTATTTTTTAGAAGATTCCCTTTACTTTTCTCCTTCGCTAATTTTTTCTAAATTGGAATTCCGTTATCCTTTTATTGAAATTTTAAAATTGGGTTTTCCTTTGCCGATAACTATTAAAAATATTAGGGGGATTTTGTTTTATGATTTTGCCTATAATTTTAAAAAGTTTATCTCTTCTGCTGGTTTTGGTTTAAGGTTTTTTGTCGCCGATTTTCCTTTTATGGTTGATTTTAGTTATCCCTTACAAGCAATAGAAGAAAAGGGATGGAGAATAACCTTCGGAATAAAAGAAGATTGGTAAGAAGGTTTTTTCTTTTTTTCTTTCTTTTTTCTTTCTTTGCCTTTGGTGAATATTTTTCTTTCACTTTGAAGGAATTTCAGATTATTCCCTTTTATGATGGCGAAAAGGTTTATGATTATGTTTATGGAAAAGACCTTAATGCTGACTACGCCTTTAATTCTTTGCCTTATTATGAAGAATTTCTTTTTCTTTCTGCCGAAAGTGCAGAAGTGAGATTGTTAAGCACTAATTATGAGGTTATAAAGGGGATTAATTGGAAGGAAGATTTGATAAATAAGGAAATTGTCCAACTGGAATATTTGGGGAAAAAAGAAGAAAAGAATCTTTTTAAGGTGATTATCAATCCCTTTTTTTATGAGAAAGAAAGCCAAACTTTGAAAATCTATAAAAAGATTGATTACGAGATTATTCCCAAAAAAAAGGCTTCTTTTTTCTCTTCGGAATCTTTATTAAAAATAAAAAAATTTCCTAATAATGAGTTGATTAAGATTGAAATCTGTTCTACTGGTGTTTATGAGATAACTTATGACGATTTGAAAAAGCTCTATCCCCAAATTGATTTTTTATCACCGGAATATTTTTCTTTATACGATGCCAATTTTTCCGAAATTCCCATTATTGTTTTGGGCGAAGAAGACGGTAAGTTTGAAAAGAATGACCGGATTATTTTTTTTGGTAAAGAACATTTTTCTTTATATACTTTGAATAATTGCTATTGGCTTTCCCTTTTTAATTTGGAAAAAGGTAAAAGAATGGAAAAATATCTCGGAAATTTTGATTTTAAAAAGAGTGTTAATATCGCCAAGGAAAGTTTGAAGATTGAATACGACAATTTTTGCCCAGCAAGAAGTGGCCTTTTATGGGTGGACGAAGAATTTAAAAAACCAACCGGCATAAATTATTTTAAGAAAATTTTACCTTTAAATTTTCTTTCTTTTAAAATCTCTTTGGAAAAAATCTTTTTAAGATTTTGGTTGAAAGAAGGGGATATTAAAATGAATATTTATTTAAACGAAATCTTGTTAGATTCTTTAAAAGGGAGAGGTAATCCCAATTTTCCTCAATATGTTGATATTTTAAAAGAGAAAGAATATCTTTTAAAAGATAGTAATAACCAACTTACTTTTGAGTTAGTGGGCAACGAGGCGATGGCTTTATATTTTGATTATCTTTCAATTAAATATAAAAAGGAATTAATTTATGAAAAAAACCCTCTCTTTTTCTCTTTGGAAACTACCGGTAATGTTTCTTTAATTATTAAAAATAAAAGTAAAGAAAGGGAGTTTTTTATCTTTGATATCTCTTTCCCTTCTTCTCCCAAATTGATAGAAAATCCTTATTTAAATGATTCTTTAATCGGTTTTGCTTCTTATATCTTTAAAAAAGGTGATTTTTATATCGTGGCTAAAAATAATTTAAAAAAACCAATAAGTATGGAAAGAAAGGTCTTAGGGAAATTAATCTCTAAAAGTTTTTCCTATGATTATCTGATTATTACCCCGAAGGTTTTATATAATGCGGCTTTACTTTTAAAGGGTTATCGCCAAAAAACAACTAATTTAAAAATTGGCATTGCTTTATTGGAAGATATTTATGATGAATATGGTGGTGGTTTAAGAGAGATTTCGGCAATAAAAGATTTTCTTAAAGATAAAAAGCCAAAATATTGCCTCTTTTTGGGCGATTGTAATTATGATTATCGGGGATTAATAAAAAAATTTTCGGGAGTGCCTACCTATGAATGGGGTTATGATTATGAACCTGGTCCTTATTCCGATAAGGGATTTTGTTTTGATGCCTATTTTGCTGACTTCGATGGCGAAGGTAGTTCTCCTGATATTATTCTTACCCGCCTGCCAATAAGAGACGAAGAAGAGATGAAAATTTTTTTGAAAAAGCTTGCCGATTATGAAGAAAGAGCCTTTATCTTTAGTAATAAGCTATTATTACTTTTAGCCGATGATGAATATAATGGTGATATCTCAAAAAGAGACCCAATCTGGCGTGACCATTATGGTGGTTGTGAACAGATTGCTTCCCTTGCTTTTCCTTATTTATTAAAAAAAATCTATCTTTTTGATTACCCCCTTTTGAAAAGTAAAGATAAAGGAAGCGCCAAGGAAGATTTAATAAGAACGATAAATAAAGGCATTGGCCTTTTATGTTATTTTGGCCATGGTTCTGGTGAAATGCTTGCCCACGAAAATATCTTTTCGCTAAAAGATATTCCCCTTTTAGAAAATGAAGGAAAATATTTCTTTGCTTTTTTTGGCTCTTGTGGCGTTGGCCGTTTTGATGAGAGTGAGTATGAATGTTTGGCCGAAGAGTTGGTAAGAAGTCCTTACGGAGCAATTGCGGTGGTTGCTGGTAGTAAGGCAACCAGTACGATTAGTAATAGATATCTTGCTCAAATTATGTTTTCCCAAATCTTTTCCCAAACCTGCTCAACCTTTTCCGAAGCCTTTTTTAAAGCTTGGTATATTGATAAAAAATACCATTTCTTCGGTGAGCCTTTAACAAAAATTCCCTTTTTCCCTTTAAAAAGAAATAATTTAAAAACTGATGAGACCTGCTTCACTTCTAGCCTTTTTAAAATTAAAGATACTATTTTTCAAAAAAATAGTGAGTTAATGGTCTTTGCTTTGCTACCTAAAAGAAAGCGGATTTATCGTTCCTGGTTTGGGGAGATTGCCTATGATTTGCCCGGAGATTTTTTTTATAGGAATTATCTTTTAGCCAAAGAGAATAAAATTATTGATTCTTTCTTTGTTCCCCAAATTCCTTTTCCGGATACTAATTATCTTGCTGACGGAGAGACTTATCTTTTAAACCCTTCCGCTTTTATTTTTTTAGTTGTCAAAGGAAAAGAAGGTTGCTATTCTCTTTCTTCACCACCCCTCTTTTTTAAAAGAAAAGCTCCGAGTATGGAAAGTAAAGTTACTTTTGCTCTCTTTGCCGATAACCAATTATTGAAAGAGACAACGGCAGTAAATAGGAATTTTCTTTTAAAAGGAGAAATCTATTCCCAAACCGGCATTCTCTTTTTAAGCAACCCTTTTGCTTGTGGTTTTTATTTAACCCCTTATAAAAAATTTTTTGACCTTCTTCCTTATCTTTCTTATTACCCGAATTCTTTTACTAATTTAAAATTTTCTTATCCTATAAGCTTAAAAACTGATACCGCTACTTTAACTTTCTATTTGACTGATAACCTTTTTAAAACCTATTTTAAAAGTTATTTTTTAAAAGTAAAAGAAAAAGAAGAAATAAAAGATTTTGCCTTTTTTAAGATTAATGAAAATCTTTACGGCTTTGCCTTTAAAAGTGACCAAGTATTAACAATAAGAATAAAAATTTATACCCTTTCCGGGCGGTTAATAAAAGAGTTAAAGACTATTTCTAAAATTGGCAATAATCTTCTCTATTGGGATAGAAAAGATTCCTTTGGAAGAGAAATTGCGAAAGGTATTTATTTAATAAAAGTAAGTTATTCTTCTTTAAAAGAAAAAGAAGCAGATTTTATAAAAAAAATTATTATTGATTAAAATTGACTTTTGAAGTTTTTACTTTTATAATTTATTTATGAAGAAATTTTTAATTATTTTAATTTTTTTCCCTTTTCTTTTTGGTGCCCACGGCTATCCGGGTGCAGTTTTTCTTATGATCTGGCCAGCAGCGAGGCCAACTTCTCTTGGCGGTGCCTTTAGCGGAATTGCTGATGACCCTTCAGCCACTTATTATAATCCTGGTGGTTTGGGACTTTCAAAAGAAAGATTTAATGCTACTTTAATGCATTGTAATTGGCTTCCCGGACTTACCGAAGGTTTGGATATTTCTATGTATTATGAATTCCTCGCATTAGCTTATAAAACTAAGGATATAGGAACCTTTGGTTTTAATACCATTTATTTGAACACGGGAGAGACTGAAGTATGGAACGAAAAAGGCGAATTACTTGGTAAATATACCACTTTTGATGTGGCTTTAACTTTTGCCTATGGCTACCCAATTTTAGCTAATCTTTCTCTCGGTTTATCTTGGAAATTTATCTATTCTTTTTTGGTACCTGATTGGGTATGGAAGGCAATGCCGGAATTAGGAATTGAAAGGGGTGGCACGGGAATAACTTGGGCTTTTGATTTTGGCTTATTATATAAACCTTTTAATTGGTTTTCTTTAGGAACTTCCTTAGCTAATATCGGGCCACCAATTTCTTACATTGCTGGCTCCGAACCCGACCCTTTACCAAGAATGTTAAGAGTAGGAATAAATTTCTCACCGATAAAAAAAGAAATGATTACTTTAAATTTACCTTGGGAATTAAATATTGGTTTAGTAGAAAAAGCTGATACTTCAACTTCCGAATTGGAAGATATGTGGAAAAGTTTGGGAATAGAATTAAACCTCGCTAATAATCTTTTTTCCATAAGATTGGGCTACTTTGAAGATGTGACTGGTTGGCGGGGAGGAGTAATTGTGGAAGATGAAAATGGTGAACAGGATTGTATTTCGATTTTTGAATATCTTTTTGACCGCAAAAAAAGAAAGCTTATTCGGGGTGATAGAAAAATTGCCATTCCTTTTACTTGGGGAATTGGTTTTGCTTATAAAAATTTCAGTTTAGATATCTCTTCGGATGAGCTTATTTATAGTTTTCCAACAACTAATTACAAGTTTTCTTTTAATTTCCGAATGTGAAAACTATTTCTCTTATTTTAGTAAATTATAATACTACCAAATATTTACTTAGATTGCTTTCTTTTTTAATAAAAAAAGATTACGAGCTTATCGTTATTGATAACAATTCGGATGAAAAATTGCCAATTGAATATTTTAAAAAAAATCATATTTTATTAATCAGATTGAAAAAAAATTATGGTTATGCGAAGGCGATAAATTATGGTTTAAAATATGCCCAAGGTAACCTTATCGGAATTTTGAATCCCGATATTGCTTTAAGAGATAACGAAATTGAAGAATTGGCTTACCATTTGGAAAAAAATCCGGACTGGGGTTGTATCGCTCCCCTTTTTGTTAACGAAAAGGGAGAAATCTTACCTTCCGCGCGGACATTTCCCAAAATCTCTCATATCTTCTTTGGCGCCCGTTCATTATTAACGAAAATTTTTAAAAATAACCCTTATTCAGCGCAGTTTTTAAATTGGGATAAATATGAAAAAAAAGAACCGATAACGGTAGATGCGGTAATTGGCACTTTGATTCTATTCAAAAAAGCGGTCTTACAAACCTGTGGCAATTTTGATGAAAATTTTTTTCTCTTTGCTGAAGATTTAGATATTTGTAAACGAATTTGGGAAAAAAATTGGAAAGTCATCCTTTTTCCGAAGATAAAAGTAACCCATTATTTGGGAAAGGCAAGAATTAAAAATTTAATAAAAGCTGAAAAAGAACGGTTTAAATCTTTCTACTATTTTTTCAAAAAGTATTCTCAATTTAATTTTTTTCTGCCTTTTCTCTTTTCCTTTGGTGCCGCCCTTTTATACTTTCAATTGATTTTTTTAAATGATACCAAAGAAAAAATCTTTTAAATAATAATATGATTTTAATAATTTTTTATCTTTCGCTAATAAATAGTTTCATTACCAATTATACCCAATTTACGGGAATGGCAAAAGTTGATAGTCAATTCTATCTCAGTAGTATCGGCGGATTAATAAAAGTAAATAATAATTTCAATTTGGAAAAATACTATTCTTATTTTGATGGTCTTTCTTCCCATTATCTAACTGATTTGTCTTGCGACCCTGATTCCAATCTTTGGATTGGCACTAAATATGGTGGTTTGATATATTTTGATAGCAAACATAAAAAATTTCAAACCTACCCGAAGGGAAAAATTCCTTTTGAAATAAATATCAACCGGATAATTATTGAAAATGATACTATTTTGCTGGCGACCAACAGCGGTCTTTATGTAATTTTAACAAAAGGAACATTTGCCGATTTTGAAGATGATAGCGTGTTTAAAATTGAATATCCCCAAATTCCCACCAATAATATATTTTGTCTTTTAGTTGCCGATGACATTTGGCTCGGAACCAATCGGGGAGTTTCCAAAATAAAAAAGGATTTTAAAACTGTTAATAATTATTTAAAACCTTTGGGTGATACCGTAAAAGCTATTATTAAGGCAAAAGATACGCTTTTTGTGTTAACGGAATTGGGGATTGCCTATTTTAAAAATGAGCGATTTTATCCTTTCTTTTCCGAAACCTTAAAAATAGTTTATGATTTTTGCTTTTATAAAAATAATTTTTACTTGGCTACCCATTCTGGGCTTTTTAAAATAATCGCTAATAGCCAAAAGAATTTAGATACCATTTTAAAAGATAAAACCGTTCGTTTATATCCTACATACAAAAAAGATACCTTACTAGCGTTAGTGCATGGTGGGGCACCGACAATAATTGGTTATCTCTTTTTATTAAGTGATACCTTTTCGCAAAAAATCTGGTTGCCAACTATTTTTTCATCAATCGTTTCTGATGCTATTTTGGATGGCAATGGTAATCTTTATCTTGCCCATTTTATGGTCTACTCAGGTGTTGATTTCATTTCTTTAATTAAACCAGATAATTCTATTATTTTTCTTCAGGATACCTTAATTAACAGTAGAAGTTTAGCAATTGACCAGAAAAATCGTTTATGGATTGGCCATTGGGCAATAGATGGCGGAGTCTCCTGTTATCTACCAGAAGAAAATCGCTTCCAAGTCTATCAATGGGGGGAAAGGAGTTTAAAAAATGTAATCGGCGGGATAGGTATTGATTATTATGATACCAAATGGATAAGAAATGGTGAAAATATTATCGCCTTAGATTCTTTGGGTAATTATTACGAATTTAATATTCTTAATTTGGGAAAGTTAGAAGAATTTGCTATTACCAAATTTGCCTTTGATAGAAAAAATCGGGTATATTTAGGAACATTAAATGGTTTATTAATGATTGACCATAAAAATACTTTAAACAATTTAAATGATGACGAAATTAGAATAATTACCGATGGTCTTCTCTCACCGATTATCAATTGGTGCTCTTCTGACCGAAAAGGAAGAATTTGGGTTGCCACCCCCAATGGTGCCGGTTTTTTAAAAGATAATTTCTCTTTTGAAATATTCACTACCCAAAATAGTGGTCTTTTAGCTAATGAAGTCTATTTTGTTGATTGTGATAAATATAACCGAATTTGGTTTTTAACCAAAGAAGGGATTTCGCTCTATTATCCGGAAAAGAAAAAATGGCAAACCTTTAACCAATATTTTTTACCCAATTGGGAGAAAAGAAGTAATTTTTATCGTTCTTTTACTATTAATGATTATTTTGGTGAAGTTTTAATTGCTACCGAAGATGGCTTGATTAGGTTTCCCTATCCCGAAGAGCCGTTTATTTCTTTTGAACCGAAGATTTATCCCAACCCAATTATAAAAGATAAAAACATTGTTTATTTAAAAGTAAGTAATCTTCCTCAAAATGTTAAGTTAAAAATCTATAATTTTTTAGGGAAGTTGATAGCCACCGATGAAGATTTTAAAAAAGAGAAGGGCGAATTTATAATTAAAATTGACCAAAAATTTAAAGGCGGTTTGTATTTTTTAACAATTGAAACTGAAGAAGAAAAATTTATTAAAAAATTTGTCGTCATTGAATAAAATTTTTTTTAATTTATAATTTCTTATGATTGCGATAATTATCGGTTCCAAATCAGATATTACTTATGTAGAAGAAGGAATAAATTTTTTAAAAAATTTTGAAATCCCTTACGAGTTAAAAATTCTCTCGGCTCACCGAACTCCGGAAGAATTAAAAGAATATGTGTTGCAATTGGAAAAAAGAGATTTTCAAGTAATTATTGCTTGTGCCGGTATGGCCGCCCATTTGCCTGGAGTAATAGCCAGTTATTCCAATTTACCGGTTGTTGGTGTACCTTTACCAACAAGTTCCCTTCAAGGTTTAGATGCTTTATTAGCCATTGTCCAAATGCCCAGCGGTGTCCCGGTAGCTACAATGACAATCGGTAAGGCTGGCGTTATAAATGCCTGTGTTTATGCTTTAAGGATTTTGTCATTAAAATACCCAGAAATAAAAGAGAAACTTAAAAAATATAAAGAAGAAATGAAAGAGAAAATTTTAAAAGAAAATCTATGAAAAAAATAATTATTTTTATTTTGATTTTTTTTATCCTCTATTCGCAGGAGAAAGGGGGAAAAATGAAATTACCTAAACCAAGATATAAAAGCGATGTGAGTGTGGAAGAGGCATTATTAAAAAGAAGATCAGTAAGAAGTTATAAAAAATCACCTTTAACCTTAGAAGAAGTCTCCCAATTATTATGGGCAGCTTACGGAATTACTGCTGATTGGGGAGGAAAAACCTGTCCTTCGGCTGGCGCTACCTATCCCCTGGTAATTTATTTAGCAGCAGGCGAAGTGAAAGATTTAAAACCTGGTGTTTACCAATACCTTCCGGAAGAACACAGTTTAAAATTGGTATTAGCTAAAGATGTACGAAAAGAACTAATGGCAGCTGCTTGGGAACAGGAATATATTTTAAAAGCGCCAATTGATATTATCATTGCTGCTGATTACCAAAAAACAACTACCCATTATGGCGAAAGGGGTATAAGGTATGTCCATATGGAAGTTGGTCATTGTGGACAGAATATCCATCTTCAATGCGAAGCTTTGGGATTAGGAACTGTGGTTATCGGTGCTTTTAATGATAAGGAAGTGAAAAAGATTCTTAAGATAAAAGAAGATGTTCTTTATATCATGCCGGTTGGTAGAAAATGAAAAATTTTTAAATGAAAATAAATGAGTTTGATTATTACCTTCCTCCAGAATTAATCGCTCAGGAACCACCAAAAAAAAGAGGGTATTCCCGTTTATTAGTTGTTGACCGAAAAAAAAGAATTTTTGAAGAAAAAATTTTTAACGAAATTATTGAATATCTAAATCCCGGGGATTTGATTGTTTTTAATAATACTAAAGTGATCAAAGCTCGCCTCTTCGGGAAATTACCCAACGGAAGGAAAGGAGAAATCCTTTTATTAAGGAAAATTGGTGAAAATATTTGGGAAGCCCTTTCGCGACCAGCAAAAAAAATGAAAGAAGGAACAGTTTTAAAAATTGATAATTACGAAATAAAAATTTGCGAAAGAAAAAAAGAAGGAATAAGGATTATCCAATTTTTAAACGCTAATGATAAAGAAGTAATAGAAAAATACGGAAATATTCCTCTACCTCCTTATATAAAAAATCCTGATGTTAAAGAAAATGATTACCAAACAATCTTTGCCGCCAAAGAAGGTGCCGTGGCAGCACCAACCGCTGCTTTTCATTTTACCCCTGATTTGATAGAAAAGATAAAAGCTAAAGGAGTAAAAATTAGCTTTTTAACCCTTCATTGCAGTTTGGGTACTTTTCGACCAATTAAGACGGAAAATATCGAAGAGCACCAAATGTATTATGAAGATTACGAAATTTCTGAAGAATTAGTTAAAAGTGTTGAAGAAGTTAAAAAAGAAAATAAAAGGGTAATTGCCTGCGGAACAACGGTGGTTCGGGCTTTAGAAAGTCAAATGAAAGAATTGGGCAAACTGGTTAGTGGTTATTATTCTACTAACCTTTTCATTTATCCGCCTTTTAAATTCCAAATTGTTGACGCCTTGATTACTAATTTCCATTTACCGAAGTCAACTTTACTTTTGTTGGTCTGTGCTTTTGCTGATAAAGAACTCATCTTCCAAGCTTATCAATATGCCATTGAAAAGAAATTTCATTTTTATTCTTTTGGCGATGCGATGTTTATAATCTAAAATGTTAAAAATTTCAGAAATTCTAAAAGCTACTAAAGGTACAGTTATTAATAATTTTTCTGATTTTTTAATTACCGGGATAAATATTGATTCTCGGAAAATTAAAACCGGAGAGTTATTTGTAGCTATAAAGGGGAAAAATTTTGATGGGCATGACTTCATTAAAGAATCAATTACAAAAGGAGCTAAAGCGGTAATTTTTGATGATTTTTCAAAAATAAAAGATTTATTCCCTTCTTCCATCCCTTTTATTAAAGTTAACGATACTAAAATTGCCCTGGGAGATTTAGCCCAATACTATCGGAGTCTTTTTAAATGCCAAACTATTGCTATTACCGGCAGCAACGGAAAAACAACGGTAAAAGAAATGGTCGCTTTTTTATTAGCAAAGAAATTTAAAATTGTTAAAGCTCCCGAAAGTTATAATAACGACATTGGCGTACCGTTAACTATCTTCCAATTGCAGAAAGATGTGGAGTTTCTAATTTTAGAAATGGAAATGAATCAATTTGGAGGTATAAAAAGATTGTGCGAAATTGCTAATCCTCAGATAGGAATTGTCACTAATATCGGCGATACCCATCTGGAGTTTCTGAAAGACCGAAAGGGTGTTGCCAAAGAAAAAAGCGAACTTTTAGAATATCTTTCGCCGAAGGGAATTGCTGTTCTTAATAATGATGACCTATTAATAAAGGAGATGAGTAATAATTTTCCACTTAAAAAAATCTTTTTTGGTATCAAAAATAAAAATTGTGAGATATTTGCTACTCCTTTAGAATTAGGGAAAGAAAAAACCAAACTTTTGTTTCTTGATATTAAAGAAATTGAACTTCCACTGTTCGGCATTCATAACATTTATAATTTTTTAGCCAGTATCAGTGCCGTTAAAGCTCTCGAGCTAGATGTTTTTCAATTTCTCGATTTTACCGGTTTCCAACCGCCACCTTTAAGAAGTCAGATTTTTCAATTTAATAAGAACATCAAAGTAATCCTTGATTGTTATAATGCCAATCCTTCTTCTATGGAAATGGCGTTAGAAAATTTAAAATTGATTTTTAAGAAAGAACGAAAAATAGGAATTTTAGGCGATATGAAAGAATTGGGTGAAAAAAGTGAAGAATTTCATTACCAATTAGGCAAAAAGGCAAGTGAAGTATTTGCTAAAATACTTTTCTACGGTGATTATGGAGAGATAGTTAAAAAAGGATTTTTAGCTAATAACCGAAAAACAGAAGATTTTTACCATTTTTCTTCTCTTAAAGAATTAATAGCAACATTAATTGACATTTTAAAGGAAGGAGATATAATTTTAATTAAAGGTTCCAGGGTTTTAAAAATGGAAGAGATATTTTACCAATTAAAGAAGTATTATGGAAAAGAAAAAAATTAAAATTACTGATACTACTTTACGAGACGCCCATCAATCTCTTTGGGCCACCCGAATGAGTATCGATGATTTTGGCGAAATCTTACCTAAATTCGATGAAGTTGGTTATTATTCTTTAGAAATGTGGGGTGGCGCAACTTTTGATGTTTGTATCCGTTATCTTTTTGAAGACCCTTGGGAAAGACTTTCTTACATCAGAAGGCATATTAAAAAAACAAAATTACAAATGCTTCTCCGTGGGCAAAATATTGTTGGCTATAAAAACTATCCGGACGATTTACTAATTGCTTTTATTGAAAAAGCAAGTGAGCGGGGTATCGATATTTTCCGTGTGTTTGACGCTTTAAATGATACCCGAAATTTAACGGTAGCAATCAAAACAATTAAAAAGTTAAACAAACACTGCCAAGGAACAATCTGTTATACTATTTCTCCTATTCACACAATTGAATATTATCTTCAGAAGGCAAAGGAACAGAAGGATTTAGGAATTGATAGTATTTGCATAAAAGATATGGCCGGCATTATCTCGCCCAAAATAGCTTACGAATTAGTAAAAGCCTTAAAAGAAGAAATCAAACTGCCGGTTCAACTTCATACCCATGCCTCTTCGGGAATGGCGGTAGCTTCTTATTTGAAAGCGATTGAAGCCGGTGTGGATATTATTGATACTGCCCATGCCCCTTTGGCTTTTGGTACCTCGCAACCAGCAATTGAAACCATGCTTTTTATTTTTGAAGATTTGAACATTGAAACCAACCTAAATAAAGAAGCGATCAGAGTGATTTCAGAACATTTTGAGAAAGTTAGAAAGAATAAAAAAATAACTTATGAAAAACTTGTGGATGAAGAAGTTCTTCTCCATCAAATACCTGGTGGCATGGCTTCTAACCTTTATTCCCAATTAAAAGAGATGAAGGCAGAAGATAAGTTGCCAGAAGTTTTAAAAGAAGTTCCTTTAGTAAGAGAGGATTTAGGTTATCCACCCTTAGTAACACCAACCAGCCAAATTGTGGGTGCCCAAGCAGTTTTTAATGTGCTCAACGGTAAAAGATATCATATTATTCCTAAAGAAGTAAAAGATTACGTAAAAGGACTTTACGGCGCACCACCAGGGCCAATTAAAAAGGAATTGATAAAAAAAATTCTGGGCGAAGAAAGTCCAATTGAATGTCGGCCAGCTGATTTATTGGAGCCGATTTTAGAAAAAGTAAAAAAAGAAGTTCCTCAAAATTTAATTGAAAAAGAAGAGGATTATCTCACTTATGCCCTTTTTCCGGAAGTAGCGTTAAAATTTTTTGAAAAAAGAAAAGAAAAATTTAAGGAGGAAAATATGAACGAAAAAACTCAAGCTGATAAAAATAATAAAAAAGATATTAAATATTTAGAAGCAATTTTAAATTTGTTAGCCCAATTTAAATTTTCTGAAGTTAAGTTAGATTTAGGAGACATAAAAATTGAAGTAAAAACTTATAGTACTAATATTAGCCAACCGGTGTCAAAAATTGAAAAAGAAGAAAAGATAGTTTCGCCATCGCCTTCAGAAATAACTCCCAAAGAAGAAATCTCCATCCCTACTGTCGAAGAAAAAGAAAAAGAGTATGAAAAGATAACCTCGCCAATGGTAGGAACTTTTTATCGTCGCCCTAAACCCGATGCTCCGCCATTCTGTGAAAAAGGGGATATTGTTGAAAAGGGGAGCACCCTCTGCATTATTGAAGCAATGAAGTTGATGAACGAAATTAAAGCCGAAAAAAAATGTAAAATTATTGATATTTTGGTAAAAGATGGCGAACCCGTCGAGTACGGACAGCCACTTTTTCTTATTGAAGAAGTTTTTTAAAAATTTTTAACTTTTTAAAATC
This sequence comes from uncultured bacterium, assembly GCA_964505415.1. Taxonomy (GTDB): domain Bacteria; phylum Hydrothermota; class Tepidihabitantia; order Tepidihabitantales; family DTDR01; genus DTDR01. The sequence goes on from CAZDHW010000012.1 coordinate 17,819, forward strand.
AACAACCATCTTTATTATATTGACAAAATAATTTTTTTTATTATAATTTAAGGTCAAATAGGAGGAGCTATGGCGTGTGCAAAAAAATCAACTACCAAAAAAACGACGACAAAGAAAACTGCTAAGAAAAAGTAACTTCCCGTGGGGCGGACTTTATATCCGCCCCATCTTTTATGAAGGAAATTCTTCAAATTTTTTACGCGGTTTTTCCTAGAGAAATTTTTAATAGTGATAAATACCCGGTTAAAATTCAAAAATGTAATTTAACTATTGTTTCTTTTTTTGTTTATTTTTTATTTGAAAAAAGCAAAAAAAACCTTCTTTTACTTTTAGAGGATTATGAAGAGGCGGAAAAAGTATTTCAGAATCTTTTAAATTTTTTAAAAGAAGATAATCTTATTCTTTTTCAAAATGATTCATCATCAATAAAAAAATTATTAAAGAAAGAAAATAATAAAGAAAAATTTATTCTTCTTTTAGAAAAAAATTTTTTAGAAAATTATATTCCTAAAAACTTAAATGATTTTTTATTAATTTTAACTAAAAACCAATATTTTTCTTACGAAGCTCTCAAAACCTGGCTTTTAGAAAACGGCTATTTTTTAACGGATTTAGTAAGAGAAGAAGGAGAGTTTGCCCTTCGGGGCAGTATTATTGATATCTTTCCTGATGACGCAGTTTCACCAATAAGAGTAGAGTTTGAAAATAACCAAATCATTTCTCTCCGATATTTTGATGAATTAACTCAAAAATCGATAATGGAATTAGAAAAAATTGAAATTAGTGCCATTTCTACGAATACCCAAAACCTTATTCCTTTAAAGGAATATTTAAAGAATTTTTTAATCATTAGTTACGAAAAACTTGAAGATTTTGATGTTCATTACTTATTTTCGGAAAACGGCGAAATTACCTTTCCCGTAACTTCTGCTCCTAATTATCTGGGTGATTTAAAATTATTAAAAAAAGAAATTGCTTTAAGCGACCATTTTTATTATTTGGTAACCCAAGGCAATCCTCCGTCTTTACTTAAAGAATTTCTTAACGAAAAAATCAAACATTTTTACGGATTCTTTTCCGAAGGCTTTGTCCTTCCAGGTTTAAAAATTACGGTATTAACCGAAAAAGAGATTTACGGTTTTACTAAAAGAAGGGTAAAAAAGAAAAAATTTAAAGGCTTACCCATTGATGATTTATTTGGTTTAGTCAAAGGTGATTATGTAGTTCATCAAGATTACGGAGTGGGTATTTTTAAAGGGATTGTAAAAAAAGATTTTGGTTCTGGAGAAAAAGAATATTTATTGGTTGAATACCGAGACAAAGATTTTCTTTATCTACCAATAGAAAATTTTAATCTTTTAGAAAGATATATTGGAATTAGTGAAGAAAAACCAATAATTGATAAATTAGGAACCCCCTTCTGGCAAAAAACTAAAGAAAGGATTTTAAAAGAATGTGAAGAATTGGCTTTAGAAATTTTGGAGATTGAGGCTAAAAGAAAAATAGTAAAAAGAGAACCCTATCTTTTAAATGAAGAATGGGAAAAGGAAGTAAAGGCTACTTTTCCCTATGAAGAGACTTTTGACCAATTAAAAACTTTAGCCGAGATTAAAAATGATTTCTTAAAGGAAACACCAATGGAAAGATTGGTCTGCGGTGATACTGGTTTTGGCAAAACGGAAATCGCTTTGAGAAGCGCCCTCTGGGCAGTAAGTAATTATCGCCAAGTAGCTATTTTGTGTCCAACCACTTTATTAGCCGTTCAGCATTATCATAATTTCAAAGAACGCTTAAAAAACTTACCCATTCGGGTAGAAATGCTATCCAGATTGACACCCAAAGAAAAGGAGAAAGAAATATTAGCCGATTTAAAAGCAGGAAAAATTGATATCCTTATTGGGACTCAAAGACTACTAAAAGAAGATGTTCAGTTTGCCTTTTTAGGACTTTTAATTATTGATGATGAGCACAAATTGGGAGTTAAAGATAAAGAGCAATTAAAAAAGATAAAGCCTAATATTGATGTGTTATCTTTAACTGCCACCCCAATTCCCCGAACCCTTTATCTGGCCCTTTCGGGATTAAAAAAAATTTCAGTAATCAACACTCCGCCAATTGGTCGAAAAGATGTGATAACTAAAATAATTACCTGGGATGACCAATTAATTAAAGAAATAATTTTAAAGGAAATAAAAAGAGGCGGCCAGGTATTTTTTATTAATAATCAGATCAAGGATTTAGAATCTGTTTATGAGCGCTTAAAAAATTTATTACCGCAAATAAGAATCGGTATTGCTCACGGAAAACTTTCCGAAAAGAAATTATCAAAGATTTATTATGATTTCTTAAATCAACAATATGAAGTTCTTCTTTCAACGATAATTTTAGAGAGTGGTATCGACATGCCTAATGTGAACACAATAATTGTTAATCATGCTGAAAGATTTGGTTTAGCCGATCTCCACCAATTAAGGGGTCGGGTGGGAAGACGAGAATTTCAAGGTTACGCCTATTTTATTATCCATCACCCCGAAAAATTAAACGAAACCGCCAAAAAAAGATTATCCGCTTTATTAGCTTATACTAATTTAGGTTCCGGAATGAGAATTGCTTTGAGGGATTTGGAATTAAGGGGAAGCGGTGAAATACTGGGTAAAAAGCAACACGGCAATATAAAAAGAATCGGACTTAATCTCTATTCCCAATTGTTAAAAGCCGCTATTCAAAAATTAAAAAAGGAAACCTTTTATAAAGAACCTTATTTAAAAATTGACATTCCTGCTTATATTCCTGAAGATTTTATCAAAAATACTTATCAGCGAATTGCTTTGTATCAAAGGCTTTTAAGATTAGAAAATGAAGAAGAACTAAAAGAATTGATTAACGAAATAAAAGACCGTTTTGGTAATTATCCCAAAATAATGGAAAATCTCTTTAAAATTGCTCATATTCGCATTCTTGCTTTTAAAAAAGGAATTGATAGAATTATCTATGAAAATGGTTTTTTTATTATTGAGAAAGATAATCAAATTATTAAAAAAGAAGGTAATATTAACGATTTACTAAGAGAATTAAAACAATTATTTTGTGAAACCATTTTTTAAAATAAAGAGTCAAATAAATAAAAAGGAGGGTTAAATGGCAAGAAGAAAAATTACCGATGAGAAAAAACTTTTCTTAGAAGCTTTAAAAAAGGATGGGGTGGAAGTTTTGGCTGTTTATAATGAACCTTATAATAACCAATGGCAAGTTTTTGCTTTAATCCCGGTTGAAAAATGTGAGCCGACACCTTTCCAAAGGGAAGTATCAGATGCCCATCTGCTTCACTTAAAAAACTCCATTGACAAAATTGGGCGATTTTTAGATCCGATTATTATTGTAAGAACTAAAGATGGTAAATATTGGACTCCAAATGGTTCCCACCGACTTCACGCAATGAAGGAATTAGGTAAAGAAAAGATCGCCGCGATTATTGTTCCGGACGAAAAAGTAATGACTCAAATCTTGGCGATGAATGTGGAAAAGGCCCACAATATCAAAGAGAAATCCTTAGAAGTAATTAAAATGTACCAACACTTTATCGAAACCGACGAAAACAAATTGGAAAGTGATTTAGCTTTTGAATTTGAAGAACCTTTCTACATTACCTTAGGAGTTATCTATTTGGAGCGAGAAAGATTTTCCGGAGCATCCTATTTACCCTTATTAAGAAGGATTGACCAATTTTTAGATAAACCTTTGAGAGAAGCTTACGAAGAAAGGAAAAGAAGAGCAAAAAGAATTACTGATGAGGTAGAACCAATGGTGCAAGACATTCTTAAGAAGTTCTACGAGAGAGGAATAAAAATGCCTTTCCTAAAACAGATTGTAGTCTCCCAAAACAATCCTTTTAAACGAAAAAGAGGTCTCTTTGATTTTGATGAAGGGATTAACCAATTTATCCAAAATCTTTCCCAATATGATGTTAGCAAAGTAAAAGAAGAGGAACTCTTGGAAGAGATGCCTGAAGAATAATTTTAATTTAATGGAGCTTTTGGAAACAGAGCTAAAAGGGCGAATAATTCACGATTTTCCTTATCCTTTAAAAAATCGGAAATGTCCCCATGCTTCTTTAATTTCTTTAACCAATCCTGGGGGATGTTGGTATCGTTGTCCCGTGTGTTATGCCCGGGCTTACTCTTGGTCAATTCCTGACAAAATTATTATCTATAAAAATTTAGTTGGTAAACTACTAAAAGAAATTGAACAATTAAAAATTGCTTTCCCTTTTTACTTAAGTCAAATAACCGACCCATTACAACCAGTAAAAGAAGTAAGAGTTCTCACGGGACAAATTATCAAAATCCTAATTGCTAAAAAATTAAGTTTTAAAATTGTAACCAAATCGGCTGACGGCGTTGAGGAATTAGTAAAAGAAAATAAGGAATTGTTGAAATATCCCTATTGGTTTTTAGAAATGACCGTCGAAGCGCCGCCCGAAAAACAGATAATCACCAGTCCCCAGGCTTCACCGATTAAAGAAAGAATCGCTATTATTAAAAAGTTAACCGAAAAAGGTGTCGAGGTTATAGCGCGCACCGACCCAACAATTCTTGGACTTATTGATAAAGAAGACTTAGAATGGTTAGTTGACAAATTAAAAATTGCGGGCGTAAAACATATTATTGCTTCTTGCGGTTATTATAATAGAATTTCCATGGAAAATATAATCAATCAAATGAAAAATTCAATTTTTAAAGAGCGGATTAAAAGAGTTATTGATTATTACCAATATCATCCTAATTCCAAAAAGAAAAAATTTCTGGCTCCTTTAAAAATAAGAAGAGAATTTCACACCCATTTTAAAAAATTATGTGAAAAAAATGGTTTAACTTATGCGGTTTGTCAAGAATTGCCAAAAGAGTATGATTCACCTAATCTAACATCTTGCGAAGGTTCAAAAAGAAATTTTGTCCACATAAAAATAGGTAAAGAATTTATTCCTATCAATTGTTTTGGCGATTGCCTTCGTTCTTGCCCTAATTTAAAAGATCCACCTTGCCAAATGCCTATTTTTCAAAAAGAATATCCTTACAAATTAAAAAGGATATTTACTCGTTCTTTGTCGATAAGTCTCTTTTAAATAACTGCTGTTTTATGTCTAACAGCATGACAATTTATATTCACTGCTACTGGTAGCGAAGCGATATGGCAAGGAAAGGTTTCAATAAAAACTGCTAAAGCGGTTATCCGCCCGCCAAACCCTTGAGGACCGATTCCTAATTTATTTATTCTTTCTAACAAATCTCTTTCCATTTCAGCATAAAAGGGATCCGGATGGGTGGAACCAATTTCTCTTAATAATGCTTTTTTTGCCAAAAAGGCTGCGTATTCTAAAGTACCACCGATACCAACACCAACAACTATTGGTGGACAAGGGTTGGCACCGCTCTCTTTAACCTTCTGGACTACATACTCTTTTACTCCTTCTATTCCGGCAGCTGGAGTCAACATTTTTACTTCACTCATATTTTCGCTACCGCCACCTTTAGGCATTACTGTAATTTTAACTTTATCACCTTTAACACAAGAAAGATGGATTATTGCCGGGGTATTATCCTTGGTGTTTTCTCTTCGAAAAGGATCTTTAACTACTGATTTTCTTAAATAACCCTCAATATACCCCTTTCTCACTCCTTCATTTATTGCTTCGTTAAGGTCACCGCCAACAAATTTTACCTCGTTACCAATTTCTAAAAAAACTACTGCTAAACCAGTATCCTGACAAATGGGCACCATCTCTTGAGCAGCAATTTCGGCATTTTCCAATATCTGTTTAAGTACTTCCTTCCCCAACGGAGATTCTTCTTTTTCTATTGCCTTTTTTACTGCTGCTTTCACATCTTCGCCTAAAAGACAATTGGCTTCAATACACAACTGAGCCACCTTGTTAGTAATCTCTTTCACATCAATTTCGCGCATTTTAACTCCTCATTAAATTAATGCTGGCTTTAAAACCCAAATTTCCCTTTCCTTAGGCAAAGTTTCTTTCGTAACCGCAACCTCAGAGACATTTAACATCTTTACATTCTTTTTGCCGACCAAAAAATCATCTACGGAAGCAATAGGAAAATCAAGGACCGTAGTTTTAAAATGCATAGGAATTGTTATTCTCGGTTCTAAAAATTCTACAAGCTCACTGGCTTCCTCAGCATCAATTGTATAATAACCACCAACTGGAATAAAAAGAATATCAATCTCTCCAAGTTTCTTTTTTTCTTCGTTAGTTAATTGATGACCAAGATCACCTAAATGAAGTAACTTCAAACCATCAGCATGGATTAAGAAGATTACATTTTTCCCCCTTTCTTTGCCTTTACTTATGTCGTGATAAACTTCGATACCGATAAATTTAATGCCCGAGATTTCTTTTTCTACCGTTCCTTTTAAAATTTGGGGATTGCCTTTTATATTTTGGTAATAATTATGGTCATCATGTTCATGACTTATTGTCACAATGTGAGCTTCTTCGGTTATCGGTTTATAGCCAACAGCTCCTCCAAAAGCACCGGATTTATAAGGGTCAGTAATAATTTTTATATTATCCTTTGTTGTAATTAAAAAAGAAGCATGCCCTAAAAATTTAATTTTCATACTCTTACCTCCATACAAAAATTATTGAAGGGGAATAACCGATACCCGTTTTTTGTTTTTACTAACCCATTCAAATTTTACAATTCCATCGGTTAAGGCAAAAAGGGTATCATCTCTACCAATGCCCACATTTCTTCCCGGTAAAAAACGGGTTCCTCTTTGTCTTACTAAAATATTTCCCGCTTTTACCAATTCTCCCCCAAAAGCTTTAATTCCTAATCTTTGTCCTGGCGAATCTCTGCCATTTCTTGATGAACCTTGACCCTTTTTATGTGCCATATTACCTCCCTTTTATTTTATGAATCTTTATTTTATTATAACAATATTTTTTTAAATTTCAAACAATTTTTTCCCGGGGTAATAATAAAATACTGAATCACCGACTTCCACTCCCAAACTTTTGGCTACTACTGGGCATTTTGCTTTTAAAATAAAAAAAACATCTCGTTCGCGATCCACCAAGGATTCGTAATTCGCATGACCTTTGGCAATAATAATATCCGCCTCTTCATAATTTTTTAAAAACTCTTTACTTACTTTTTCAAAGTTAATCCCTAAAAAACCGGAACCACTTTCAATAATTTCTCCCAGTTTATCCAGTTCCGCCTCTTTAGCATCTTTCAAAGTTACATCGTTCAAAATTGGCTCACTTTTTACTACGATTACCAATTTCAAAAAAGAAAGTTGTTCTAAAAGAAGTTTATCAAAATAAATCTCACCAGCATTATCCAAAAGGTATAAAACCTTGGAAGCTCCTTTCAATTTCTCTTTAAAAATCTTATAATCATCTTTTTTAAAAGCCAAATTTTTCAATGTCCTTTCTAAATCAAAATTGTCTTGGGGGCCAATATCAATAATATTACCACAGGCAGCATACTTAATTGCCGTATAGATTCTATCTTTTTCTTTTTCTATTAAAATTTTAGCTTCGCTTGCCTTTTTTTTGCCAATTTTATTCATCTCTTTTTTTAGTTCTAAAAAAGGGTCAGGATTTTTTAAATATTTATAAACTTCTTTAATAATGTAGGAAGTGAAAATACTTGGGGGGTCGGCTAATGACAAATCTCCCACCATCGCCATCGCCAATTTCGTAACATTAACAAAATCTTCTTCGTTACCTTTGGCGAATAGAACAATCCTTTGGGCTTGTCTAATAACACAGGGGATACAATTGGCTTCACTTCTCATCCTTAGGTCTTTTTTGGTTTTCTTTCCGCTGCCGGAAATAAAACATTATTTAAGATTAAACGATAACCACCGGAATTTTTATGAAGGTGAAGATTGGTTGGTGGGTCACCTATCCGGTGAGCATAATCTTCTGGGTCATGACCACCGAGACAAGTGATAGTGCCTTTACCATAATTTTTATGGATATATTTCACTTCTTCAGTATTTTTCACCTCGCCCAAAATCAAAACATCTTTTTTTAATCTTTCTCTTCTAAAGCCAACATTCTGACCAAGAAATTCTTTAATTAAAGAAACATGATTTTGAACAAGCATGCAAGGTACCGGGTCATATTTTGCTGAAAAATCAAAGAGAGTAAAATAAACATCTTCTCCCCGGGCAACCGCTTCCATATAAACATCAATATCCGAATGTTCATATAAATAAGGGTCAGTATAAACAGTAAAATTTTCAAATAAAAGACAGTTATCATAATTAAGTTTTTTTTGATAATCAGGGTCAACGCCATCGCCATCAAACTCCTTAGGAACGATATCAGTAGCTTCGGCAGCTAAGGCAATATCCGGCGTATCAGTGGCAGAACACATACCAAAAACCATTCCGCCCTCATAAATATATTTTTTTATCTCTTTCACCACTGCCAATTTTAGCTGGGAAACCTTTTTGAAACCAAGTTTTTTTGCCATCCTTTCATTCATTTTCACTTCTTCTTTATACCAATCAGCATCCTTATAAGAAGCATAAAATTTTCCGTATTGACCAGTAAAATCTTCATGATGGAGATGAAGCCAATCATATTTATAAAGCTCGCCCTTTAATACCTCTTCATCCCACAAAGTGGAGTAAGGAATTTCGGCGTATTCTAAAGCCAATCTTACCGCATCATCCCAAGGTTCTTTATTTTGCGGCACATAAACGGCAATCTTCGGAGCTTTCTCTAATAAAATACTTGCCATATTGTTTTCTTCAATTATTTTTCTTATTTCGCTTTCTTTCTGGAGATCTACATATTCATAGCTTACACCTTTTAGTTGGCATTCTTTTATCACATATTCATTATCCGGAAAAAGAAAAGAACCGCCACGATAATTTAAAAGCCACTCTACTCTGATTCCCCTTACTAAGGAGCGATAGGCAATTCCATAGGCCCTTAAATGGTCATTTTGGGTTAAATCCATCGGAATTAAAATTTTTGTTAATAAAAAGAATAAAATCATTTAATAATCCTTGTACCCGCTTTTTTTTGTAACGCCAGCTTTATATTTTCTGGCGAAGTAATTATTACTTCTTTGCCACCATTTTTTAAAAATTCAATCGCCGCTTCAATCTTTGGTCCCATATTTCCTTTAGGAAAATGGCCTTCTTTATAGTATTTAAGGATTTCCGAAAGGTTTACCTTCTTTAAAGGTTTTTTATTCTTTTTTCCGTAATTTAAATAGACATAAGGGACTGCCGTAGAAATAATAAAAAGCTCAGCATTCAATTCTTTGGCCATTAAAGAGGCGGTTAAATCCTTATCAATAACACAGGCAATCCCTAAATAATCGCCATTCTTTTCAATCACACCAATGCCACCACCGCCACCAGCAATTACAATTTTGCCATCTTCCAAAAGATTTTTTATGGCACTAATCTCTAATACTTTTTTTGGTTTGGGCGAAGGTACCACCCTCCGAAAACCCCGATAGGCATCTTCAACAAAAATCCAGCCATATCTTCTTTTTAAATCTTCCATTTCTTCGCGAGTATAAAAAGGGCCGATAGGTTTTGATGGCTTTTTAAAATCTTCGTCATTTTCATCAACTAATACTCTGGTTATTAAAGTTAGTACTTCTTTATTTATTTTATTTCTTTTTAAAACATTACTCATTGCCAAAGTTATCATATAACCAATTTCTCCTTGGGTCATCGCATTAGCCGAATCTAAAGGTTCTTCGGGTAAAAAATTTCTCGCTAAATGGTTTTTTAAAAGGAGATAACCAACCTGCGGTCCGTTACCGTGGGTGATTAAAAGTTCGTAGCCATTTTCAATAACCGAAACTAAATTTTCACAAGTTTCATAAACGGTATTTAATTGGTCATCAAAGGCAATACCGCCACCTTCCTTTATTAAAGAATTGCCACCGATAGCAACCACACAGATTTTTTTCATTAATTATTTTAATAAAAAATCCTTTAAAAATCAATTGGAAAATTAGGGGTAAGATAGAAAGCCTTTTTTCGTTAATAATATTATGATGGAAAGAATAAAAGAAAAAGTGAATAAAAGAATCAAAAATTATACGGAAAATCTTGATTTAAAGCTGAGCCAAAAGAAAAAAGAAGAAATGGTTAATAATTTTAAAAACTATCTTTTAGAAATTTTACCCTTGGAAGAAAAAGTGAAAGAACTTCTTGATAAATATGGTGTTTTAAACGAACGATTTTTCTATTACGCCTATTTGCGGGAAATTTATTCATTGTTAAATAAATACCAGAAAAAAACCTTAGAAAAAGAGATTGCTTTAAGAATTAAAAAATGGCAAGCGCGGGGTTTAAAAAAATTCCTTTTATTAAAAATTAAAAAAATCGTGAAAGAAAAAGACTTTCCTACCCCGACCATCTACCGTACCGTCCCTTATTAGAACCTAAAGGGAAGATTTTTTAAGTAATAATTCCCAATCGAAATCAACTTCCCTTTGGATTGATTCAATCTCTTTTTCTTTTAAATGGGAAAAGCGACCTTGAAGTTTCAAATATTCTTTTACTGGAATATCTTTTGGTTTATAATTAATTGTGTATTTTATACCGTCTTCAACCTCGTATAACGGGAAAACTTTACAATCAACAGCCAATTGAGAAATGGTAACCATCAATTCGGGTGCCATTCGCCAACCGGTAGGACAGGGAGCAAAAATGTGGATAAAGGAAGTTCCTTTTTTCTCTTTTGCTTTTTTAAATTTAGCAATCAGATCATCAGGAAAACCAATAGAAGCAGTGGCCACATAAGGAATCCGATGGGCAGCAATTATTTCCGAAATATTTTTCTTTCTCTCTTTCTTAAAATGTTCACCCGGAGTAGTTGTCGTCCAAGCACCGTAAGGAGTAGCTGACGAACGCTGGATACCAGTATTCATATAGGCTTCATTGTCATAACAGGCATAAATTATCTTATCATTTCTTTCGCAAGCTGCCGAAAGGGCTTGAATACCAATATCCAAGGTTCCACCATCACCGGCAAAGGCTAATACCTCAATATCGGTTTTACCTTTTATCTCCAATGCCGCCCTTATCCCACTGGCAACAACGGCAGCAGTTTCAAAAGCCGTATGATAAACTGGTACTTTTAAACAATGTAAAGGAAAAGGTCCATCAATTATTGACCAGCAACAGGCAGGAATAACCACAATCGTATTTTTACCCAAAGCTTTTAATGCTAACCTCATCGCATAGGCACCACCACAGCCCGGACAAGCTACATGCCCTTGATGCATGTATTCTTCAGTAATATTAGCATATTGCCATTTCATAATCTCACCCCCCGAAAATAAACCATTTCTTCAGGATAATCTTTTTTATAAGTGAAATCAATTATCTCCCTAATATCATCAGGCACAACATCTCGACCGCCCAAACCGAGCACAAAATCAAAAATTAATGGTCTTCTTATCTCATTATATAAAATTGACTTTATTTCTTGGGCAAAAATTCCGGAATGGCCAAAACTAATATTACGGTCAATTACTGCTACTTTTTCCGCTTTTGTTAAAATCTCTTTAATTAAAGAAGTTGGTGAAGGTCTAAAAAGTCTAATTTTTAAAAGCCCAACCCGCTTACCTTTTGCTCGTTCTTCATCAATTACCTGGCGAGCAGTACCGGTAATTGTGCCGGAAGTTACTAATATCAATTTGGCATCTTCACATTGATAGGCTTCAACCAATCCGTACTTTCTACCAAATTTTTGATAAAACTCATTATCAACCTCTTCGGCAACTTTCAAGGCTTTTTGATGGGCTAATTCAATCTTATATCTTATTTCGTAATAATGGTCGGGTGAAGTAAGACCACCAAAAGCCCTTGGGTCATTCACATCTAAAAAATATTTCGGTTTATAAGGTGGCAAAAATTCGTCCACTTCTTCTTGCCAAGGAATATGAACAGGTTCTGAGGTGTGGGATAAAACAAAAGCATCTAAAACCAGCATCACTGGAAGTAAGCAGGTTTCAGCAATTTTAAAGGCTTGAATAGTAGTATCCAAAACTTCTTGGTTTGATTCGCAATAAAATTGAACAAAACCCACGTCCCTTTGGGATAGAGAATCATTCTGGTCGGTCCAAACCGACCAACCCGGACCCATTGCTCTGTTAACATTAGCCAAAACAATCGGTAATCGGCCACCCACTGCCCAATGAAGCATTTCGTGCATTAATGCTAAACCGTGAGCCGAAGTAGCAGTAAAGGTCCGACAGCCAGCAACTGCCGCACCGATACAAGCAGCCATTGCCGAATGTTCGCTTTCAACTTTAATAAATTTTGCTTTTAAAAGCCCATTAGCACAAAATTCTGATAATAATTCCACAATTTGCGTCTGCGGTGTTATTGGATAAGCAGCAATCACTTCTGCCCGAGCCAAAAGAACACCATAAGAGACTGCATGGTTACCAGTTACTACCCTTTTTTGTCCATAAATTGTCTCCACCTTCATTTTTCCTCCTCAAAAAACATACTAATCACATTTCTTGGGCACTCATGGGCACAAACACCACAACCTTTACAATAGTCATACAAGATTTCGTAAGACCCATTTTTCTTTAAAATTGCTAAATCCGGACAGAAGACATAACAATTGTCACAATTATTACAGACACCGCAAGAAAAACACCTACTGGCTTCAGCCATTGCTTCGTGATTATTTAAGGTTCTTATTATTTCTTTAAAATTTCCCTTCCTCTTATTTAATGGGAGTTTGTCTTCTTCTACTCTTTTCTGTTTCTCAAAATAATAGGTATTAAGATTTTCGTAATTTACTAAATTAAAAATCTCTTTTTTTGGTGGCTCATAATTCTTTAAATAATGCAGAATAAGAAAAGCTCCTTTCCGACCATAAGCAATTGCTTCCACCACCGTTTTTGGACCAGTAACACAATCACCACCAGCAAATATCTTTTCTAAATTAGTTCTTCCCCACTCATCAGCCAAAATTGTCCTTTTACCAATTATCTCTTTGGGTAAGATATCCAAATCTACTTTTTCACCAATCGCTTTAATGATAGTGTCACCGCGAATAACAAAATTGGAATTTTTAATTGGTACTGGTTTCCTCCGGCCACTTTCGTCAATCTCTTCACTCAATCTCATTTTTACACACTCTAAACCTTTTACTTTTCCTTTTTTATCTTTTATTATTTTTAGGGGCGCAGTTAAAAAGATAATCTCAATGCCTTCTTTTATTGCTTCTTCTACTTCCTCTTTTACCGCTGGCATCTCTTCTTTTGTTCGCCGATAAATAATTTTCACTTTCGTCCCCTTTCGCCAAGCAACCCGGGCACAATCAATCGCCGTATTACCACCCCCAATTACTAAAACATTTTTCCCAAAATATGGTAGTTTTCTTTTAAGATTTACCGCTTTAAGAAACTCTAAACCCAAAAATACGCCTTTGACATTTTCATTAGGAATACCTAGTTCTTGCTCAATTTGGGCACCAATAGCTAAAAAAATAGCATCATACTCTTTTTCTAAATCATTTAAAGAAAAATCTTTGCCCAATTCCTTTTCAAAAATAAACTTAGCTCCCATTTTAGAGATTTTTTCTATCTCCTTTTTGACAATTTCTTTTGGTAAACGGTAATTAGGAATACCGTAAGCAAGAATTCCTCCGGCAAAATTTTCTCTTTCAAAAATAGTGACTGCGATGCCATTTTTTAAAAGATAATAGGCACAGGAAAGACCACTGGGACCACTACCAATAATCGCCACTTTTTTATCGCTTTTCAATTTCTCTACCTTTCTTTTTGGTTCTACAAGATTTAATCCGTAATCACCCAAAAATCTTTCTACTGCGTGGATAGCCACACTTTCATCAAAATTACCGCGATTACAACCAATTTCGCAGGGATGATAACAAACCCGACCGGTAATCGCCGGAAAGGGGTTTTTCTCTAAAATTGTTAAATAGGCTTCCTCAAATTTTCCTTCCAAAGTTAACGCCAGATATTTCTGTACCGGTTCATTTGCTGGACAGTAGTAATTACAAGGTGGTGTCTTTTCTACATATTTGGGGAAAAAGGTTCGCCAAGTACCGGTTTTGTTAACGAGCGTAGTTTCCCAACTTATTGCCAATTCTGGATAATCACTAACTTTCAACTCTAACTTTTTCATAGGCCTCCTTACAGGCTAAAATATTTTCTTCTTGTTTTACTTGAACATATTCTTTGATACTCTCCAAAACACTTTCTAAACTAACAAAAGGATTAATTTTAACAAAGGCGCCGAGCATGGCGGTGTTAACAATCGGTGCCGTTTTCGTTCCTAAACGATATTTTAAGGCAATCTGCGTGGCATCACAGACCGCCACCTTATAATCAGGAAAATTATAAAAAGAAGGTTCTTTATTGCTGTTTATCAAAATAGTTCCTCTTGGCTTTAGTCCTTCAGTTACATTTACCTGTTGTAATAAAATGGGATCTAAAATAATAATGTGATCCGGCTCGTAAACTTTGTACCGAACAACTATTGGCTTTTTATCGAATCTTAAAAATGCTTGAACCGGAGCCCCTCTTCTTTCCACGCCAAACTCGGGGAAGGTTTGGCAATAATAACCTTCTTTAAAAAGGGCGGAAGCTAAAATTTCCGAAGCAATCACTGCTCCTTGTCCACCCCGCCCATGAAAACGGATTTCAACCATTCCTTCCTCCTACCATTTATAAACCATTCCTGCCCAAGTAAAACCCGTGCCAAAGGCACTCATCAAAATCAAATCGCCATCCTTTATTTTACCACTTCGATAGGCTTCGTCTAAAGCTACGGGAATAGTGGCTGCGGACATGTTGCCATATTTGTGTAAAACAATATAAGTCTTCTCCTTAGGAATTTTTGCCCTTTCATTGGTTGCTTGAATAATTCTCATATTTGCTTGATGGGGAATAAAAAGTTTAATTTCCTCCACTGTTACGTTAGCATCTTTTAGGGCTTTTTCTGCGGCCTTGCCCATCCAGATTACTGCGTGTTTAAAAACTTCTCTTCCTTTCATGTGAACATAATGAAGTTTTTCTTTTACCGTTTTTTCTGATGCCGGCATTCGGGTGCCACCGGCTGGTTGATAAAGTAATTCCGCTAAGGAACCATCAGCTCCCAAGTTAGCCGATAAAATTCCCGAATCGCCGTTGCTCGGAACCAACACACAGGCACCCGCGCCATCACCAAAGAGAACACAGGTTGCGCGGTCTTCCCAATTGACAACCTTTGACATCACTTCTCCACCACAAACCAAAACTTTTTTCGCCACCTTAGCGGCGATCAAACTGCCAGCAACTAAAAAGGCATACAAAAAACCCGAACAACCGGCACTAATATCAAAAGCTCCTTGACCTTTAATTTTCAATCTTTTTTGTAACCAACAGGCAGTTGACGGATAAACTGTATCCGGTGTGGAAGTGGCGACAATAATTAAATCAATTTCTTCGGGTTTTATTTGTGCCATTTCTAAAGCCCGAAGAGCTGCTTGGTAACACAAATCAGAAGTAGCCTCGTGTTCAGCAGCAATTCGCCTTTCTTTGATGCCCGTTCTTTCCGTTATCCATTCATCAGTAGTATCAACCATTTTTTCTAAATCAAAATTATTAATAACTTTTTCGGGGAGATAGGAACCAGTACCAACAATTTTTACTTTTATCATAAATTTTTTAATATAATAATTAAAAATTTTTTAAATTCAATAAAAATAGTCATTACTTAATAAATGAATATTACCAATATTAACTTTTTTCAAACCATATTTTAAAGCAATCTTTTTAGCAAGCTCCGCGTGAGCCTTAGAAGTCCTCGGTAAATCGTCCAAATAGAAAGTCGGATAATAAGCCAAAAAACTTAAAGGGACATTGGGGTTTATCTGACTGATAAATTTCGCAATATTTTCAATTTCGTATAAATCTACATAACCAGGAACCAATAGGATGGCAACTACTAACAAAGGCACTTCTTTTCTTTTTTCCAAAAACTGGGCACAATATTCAATATTCCTCAAGGTGTTTTGATTATCGGAACCAGTTAAGGTATAATGGATTTCTTTAGAAAAAGCCTTTAAGTCAATTTTAATTATGCCTCCACTTTTTAGAGCAATATCGACAACTTTTTTGAAAATCTTTGGGTTTAAAGAACCGTTTGTTTCAAAACATATGCGACATTTTTGTTTTTCCAAAATTTTTTCCGATAACTTAATCACATAATTAATATTTGGTGTTGGGTCGCCACCGAAATAACAAACACAAAAAACCGAAGGATTAACTTTGGCCACAATTTCAGCTATTGAATAACTTCTTTTTGTAGGTAATTTAAAATGCCAATTTTGACAATAAAGGCAATTAAAAGAACAATGACGAAAGAAAATTGCTAAGTTGTAAGCTCTTTCTTTTCCGGGGCAAACAAAACTGGCAACACAATTTGTGGGCAAAGGGTCATAATAAAAATCTAAATAACCAAAATCAGTTGATCTTTTTATAATCCCTTTTTCATTTTTTATTAGCCCGCAATAACCCAATTCATTATTTAATATTCGGCAATCATTCACACATTGACCACATTTTTTACCGCCTAAAGAATTAGGCGCCTCCTCAGGCAAAGAGAAGGTTTTTCTTAAATTTTTATGAATTTCCTTTATTTTTTCTTCGAGGAAAGAAAAATTTTTTCTCAAACAATCAGCGCAATAACCAATTTTTTCCGAAATAATAATTGACCTTCTACCACAGATACCGCACGTTCCCATTTTAATTAATTATAACCAATTTCATCTTATTGACAAATCATTTTAAAATGTTATAATAATATTAACTTAAAAGGAGGAAAGCAATGGCAAAGAAAACAAAGAAAAGAGTAGTTAAAAAAACAGTAAAGAAAAGGGTTACTAAAAAAGCCACTACTCCCAAGGGACCGGTTTATGTGTGCTCAGTTTGTGGCGCGGAAATAATGGTCACTAAGGAATGTAGTTGCGAAGCTTGCGATTTTATCTGCTGCGGTCAGCCAATGACTAAAAAGGAATAATACAAAAAACAAGCTATAGAGTTAAAAATAACCTTTAATTTTCTTGATTTATAATATCTTTTTATTATAATTATAAAAGTGGATTTTGAGAAATTTATTAAAGAAAAAGGTATAGAATTTATTGACCTGAAATATGTTGATTTAATCGGTAATCTTTATCATCTTACATTACCCAGTGAAAAATTTTCAAAAATAAAAGAAAAAGGAGTCGGTTTTGATGGTTCTTCAGTTTTCGGTTTTTCGCTAAAAAAAGAGAGTGATCTCATTTTGTTGCCCGATACCGAGGATTTTTTTATTGATCCAATTTATGAAAAAAAGACGCTTTCTTTTTTTAGTGATATTTTTTTAAAAAAAGAACCTTTTAAAAAAGATCCTCGGCAAATATTAAAAAAAACCGTAGATTTTTTTAAAAAAGAAACTAAAGTTGATAGCCTTCTTTTCCGAGTGGAATTAGAATTTTATTTTTTAGAGGAAGCTGATTTTAACTTTAACAAGCTCAATGGGTATTATCATTTTTCTTCTGAAGGAAAAAAAGAACGGAATGTAAAATTACCTTATGAAAAATCTTATCACCAAACGCCACCTTTTGATAAATATTACGAACTTCGGCAAGAAATTGTAATTCAAGCAAAAGAAATTGGTATTGATACTAAATATCACCATCACGAAAATGGTCAGTTTGGTCAGGAAGAAATAGAAACTGAATTTTATTCTCCTTTAAAGATGAGCGATATTATTCTAATTTTGAAATATTTAATTAGAAATCTGGCTAAAAAAAATAATAAAATTGTTGCTTTTCTTCCCAAACTTTTTTACGATGAAGCGGGCAACGGTTTACATTTTCATTTTCAAATTTTAAAGGAAAATAAAAATTTACTCGTAAACGAAAATGGTGAATTAAGCGAAGAGGGCGAATATTTTATTAACGGAGTGTTTACTCATTTAAAAACCTTAGCAGCCTTTAGCAATCCTTCCTCCAATTCTTACCGGCGATTAGCTTCCGGTTTTGAAGCCCCCCAAATTTTAGATATTGGCGTTGGCACCCGAGACACAGTTTTTCGGATTCCTAATTATTTAGAAAAGGAAGAAAAAACAATTGAATTTCGTTTACCCGATGCGCTCGCTAATCCTTATTTATTAATCTCGGTTTTTCTCCTTGCTGGTTTAGACGGGATTAAGAAAAAAATGAAAACCGCAAAAAATTATTCTTTGCCAAAAAATTTAGAGGAAAGTTTAAACTCTTTAGAGGAGGATAACCAATTTTTATTAATAAATGATATTTTTGACCAAGAAATTATTGAAGAATGGTTAAGACTTAAAAGGGAAGAATTAAAATTGATAAAAGAATTTCCTCATCCGATAGAATATTTGTTATACTTCAATCTATGAAAGAAAAGATTTATACTGATAAGGCACCTAAACCAATCGGACCTTACTCCCAAGCGATTAAATTTGGCAATCTAATTTTTCTTTCCGGCCAAATTGGTATTGACCCTAAAACCAACGAACTGGTTAAAGGTGGTATTGAAAAAGAAACGAAACAGATTTTTGAGAATATTATCAACATTTTAAAAACCCTAAATGCTAATTTAGACAATATTTTAAAAGTTAATATTTATTTAAAAAACTTAGAAGATTTCCCAAAGGTTAATGAAATTTATCAGAATTATTTTAAAGAAAATTTTCCTGCCCGAACTACTGTTGGCGGAGTTTCTCTACCCAAAAATGCTCTAATTGAAGTTGATGTTATTGCTTATCTTCCTTAGTGTTTCTTTTTTTAATAAAGATAGTTTGATAAAAATTGGTTTAAATTATGGCTACAATTTAGATTTCAAAAAAGCAGAGTCTTGTTTTTATTCTCTTACCAAAAATTATCCTGATTTGCCTGAGGGTTATTTTTTTCAAAGTCTTTTATTGCAATTTATTATGCTTGATAATTTTAGTGATTTATATAAAAGAAAATATTATGAGCTTATCAAAAAAACCATTAATTTGGCCAAGAAAAATAATTCTTTTTTCTATTTAGGAAGCGCCTATCTTTATTGGGCACTTTTTGAAGGGTGGCGGAAAAATTATTGGCAAACCTTTATCCTTAGCCAGGAATTACCAAAATATTTTCAAAAGGCATTAGCGACAGAGGAAAATTTGCCTGATTGTTATTTAGGACTCGGACTTTATGAATATTTTAAAACAAAAGCTAATAAATATTTGTTAGGATTAAAAATCTTTGGCGACAAAGAAAAAGCATTAAATTTCCTTTATAAAGCAACGCAGGAAGCAAAACTTTTAAGGATTACTTCCCAATATGCTTATGCCTGGGTATTAGTTGAGGAAAAAAGATTTAAAGAAGCCGAATCAATTTTAAAAAATTTAATAAACCTCTATCCTTCTAATAAAGTTTTTTTAAGATTGTTAAGAGATCTCTATTTTAAAAAAGGTGATTACCGGACATGTTTGGAGATTGCGGAAAAACTTAAAGATTTAGAAGAAAGAAAGATTTTGGAAAACGAATTAATAATGGGTAAAGCTTATTTTTATCTTAAAGATTTTAAAAAGGCAAAAGAGCATTTTGATTATATTATTAGAAATAAAGAAATTTTTAAAAAATTAGTAAGATTTAAAGATCATTATCAGGAAGCTTTAAAATATTATCAGAAATTAAAATGGTATTAATTATTGGTGTTGGCAATCGCGACCGCGGCGATGACGGAATTGGTAGTATTATTGCCGAAAATTTAATAAAAGAAGGTTTTAATAATGTTTTAGATTGCGAAAGAATTCCGGAGAATTATTTATCAAAAATTATTGAGCAAAAACCAAAAAAGATTATTTTTATTGATGCGGGAGATTTTGGAGGTAAAGTTGGAGAAATAAGAGTCTTTAAAAAAGAAGAATGGCAAAATTTCAAAAAATTTGTTTTTTCAACTCACACTCTGCCTTTAAATATGCTTTGCTCTTTAATTGAAAAACTTATTAATTGCGAGATTCACATATTAGGCATTCAGGTTAAAAACGTCGCTTTTCATCAAGGGCTTTCGGAAGAATTGAAAGAAAATTTGCCAAAAATTATTGAAAAAATCAGAGAATTTTTAAAAGGAGGTTAGATGATTTTTTTCTTGTCTTTTATTATTTATCTTCAATATGGTTATCTAACCGTTTTGAGTGAAGAAAGCGATTTATCTGTTTATTTGGACGGCGAGTATTTCGGAAAGACCCCAATCATAAGGGAAAGATTAAAACCCGGAAAATACACAATAAGCCTTTTTTCCGAAGAAGATATGGAGCTCGCTTATCAGAAAGTAAAAAGAGGGGCTATCTTCCAAAAACTTTCTGGTTTATGGGAATTGGCAAAATATGCTGGGGGAAGCGAAAGAATTAGAATTGCTCCTGATACCATAACGGAAATCTTTCTTTCCAAAAGAGATGCTGAAAATTTTAAGAAAAAGGCAAAAATCTCTTTCTTTTCTTTTTTAATGGTACCTTTTATTTTGGGTTTAATAACCGGAATTATTGCTGAATGAAAAATAATAATTACCAATGGTTAATTAATAATTCAGCAATTCCTTTAGAAGAATTGAAAAAAGAGATTGACTTACCATTTCCAATTCTGGAAATTCTTTTTAAAAGGGGATACCAAACGAAAGAAACAATTGAAAAATTTTTAGAGCCCAAGGCAAAAGATTTATATTCACCTTTTTTGTTGCCTGATATGGAAAAAGCTTGCGAGCGAATAAAGGCCGCCATAAATAAAAAAGAAAAAATTCTTATTTTTGGTGATTATGATGTTGACGGAATTACTGCTACCGCAATTCTTCTTAATACCTTAAAAAAGATTGGGGCTGATGTAAATTTTTATATTCCTCACCGGGAAAAAGAAGGTTACGGACTTTCGGACACCGCCATTCTTTATGCGAAAAGTCACGGTTATAAATTACTTATTACCGTTGATTGCGGAACTACTGATTATCCCCAGATTGAATTTGCTAAAAAACTGAAATTAGATGTGATTGTCTGCGATCACCATGAGGTTCAAAAAGAATTAAAATCGGCTTTTGCCTTTATTAATCCCAAAAGAAAGGATAGTAACTATCCTTTTAGAGAACTAGCTGGTGCCGGTGTGGCTTTTAAATTAAGTTGGGCCTTACTTCAAATTTTTAATTTAAAAAAAGAAGATTTAATTGAAAATTTAGATCTGGTTGCTTTAGGTACGGTAAGTGATATTGTTCCTCTTGTCAATGAGAATCGAATTTTAGCAAAATTAGGATTAAATTACCTTAATAAAAGAAAAAGGTTAGGCTTAAAATATCTTCTTCAAGAGGCAGGATTAAAAAATAAGGAAATTACTTCTTATGATATTACTTTCCTAATTGCTCCCCGCCTTAATGCTTCGGGAAGAATAACCCATGCCGAAAAGGCGGTAAGATTATTATTGACGGAAAACGAAAAAGAAGCTGAAGAATTAGCCAAGGAATTGGAAAAGGATAATAAAAAAAGGCAATTATTGGAGGAAAGGATTTTAAACGAAGCTTATAAAATTATTGAAACGGAAAAAAAGGGAGATTTACCAATTGTTTTATTAGGGAAAGAAGGTTGGCACGAAGGGGTAATTGGTATTTGCGCTTCCAAAATTGCTGAAAAAATTTATCGACCAACAATTTTGTTTAATTTAAAAGAAAGATATGCCAAAGGTTCCGGTAGGAGTATTCCCAATTTTCCGCTTTTTGAAGTAATCAAAGCAAATGCTCAATTGTTAAAAAAATTTGGTGGCCACAAATACGCCTGTGGCCTTTTGCTAAATAAAAAAGATTTAAAAACCTTTGAAGAACAACTTATCAATTACTGTGAAAAAAATTTTAGTAAAGATATTTATCAAAGAAAAATTTATATCGATTGCGAATTGAATTTAAAAGCAATTAATTTTGAATTACTGAATTATTTAAAAAAATTTGAACCCTTCGGAATGGAAAATCCGGTGCCGATTTTTTTGACCAAAAATTTGGAAATTGTTGGTTTTCCGCGGGTGATTAGTGAACGCCATTTGAAATTTCGCGTAAGGGAAAACAAACGAGCTAAAGAGGTCTACGAAGTTATTGCTTTTGACTGTTCTTCAGCGATTTTAAATTTAGAAATTGGTAAAGAAAACTACTTAAATCTTATTTATACTTTTGGTGAGGATTCCTTTTTTGGGAAAAAAAGAATCGTTTTATTCGCTAAAGATTTTACCACTAATGTGGCAGAAAATAAAAATTGATAATTTGGTTTTTTATCATTTTAATTATAAAAAAGTTAACGTTTATTTTTTCACTCGCCAAGGAGGCTATTCTCAAGGTCCCTATAGCTCTTTAAATTTTTCTTACGAAGTTGGCGATAATCCTCTTTTAGTAGAAAAAAATTACCAGAAAATAAAGGCGCTTTTAAAAGTTAAAAAAATCATCACTTTAAAACAATGCCATTCTAATAAAATAGTGATTATTAATAATGGAAATTACAAAAATTTCGGTGACGGTCTCTTAACCCAAGAGAAAAATATTTTATTAGGCATCAAAGTGGCCGATTGTTTACCGGTTGTTCTTTTTTCGGAAGATAATAATCTAAGCGGTATTTTTCATATCGGTTGGCGAGGGTTGTATTTAAAAATAACCGATAAAATTATTGAACTTTTCAAAAATTACCCAAAAAAAATATATTTTTTACTTTTGCCCAGTGTTGAACAAAAATGTTACCCCGTTGATTTTTATCTTTATGAAAAATTTAAAAAAGTTTTTGACCAAGAATTGGTAGCAAAAATTTTTTCAACAAAAGATAATAAATATTATTTAGATTTAAGAAAGGGAGTAAGAGAGAGTTTAAAGAACCATTTTATAGAACTTCCCGAATTGAATCTTTGTTCTTTTTGCGAAAAAGAAGAATTATATTCCTATCGTCGCGATAAAATTACTGGAAGAAATTTAGCTGGTGTCCAAATCAGTGATTAAAAACTTTTTTATTTATAAAATCAACGACCACCTTTCTTATAGTCGGAGTTTTGGGTAAAAAAATATGAAGCCCCCGAAAATTGTCTAAATAAGTTTTATAAGGAAAAGGACTGAGTACCAAACCATTTTGGGTATAAAGAATTTTTTTAAATTCTTTCCATTGTCGATAATTCTTAAAAAAAAATTTTTCTATTGTTATCCCTTCTTCGTCTAACCAATAGGTGATTTTAAAAAAATAATTATTAAGAGTTATAAAAAAGAGTAGAAGGGCAAAAAGAAACCAAAGAAAACCCCAAAAGATTAATAAAATTGTTAAAAAGAAAAATAAAAAAAGAGAAACTAAAATAGATTTTTTAACATTATCTTTAAAATGAAAAATTTCGTATTTAATTTTTTCCATTCAAAAAATGGGCCCGGTAGGAATCGAACCTACGACCTGCTGATTATGAGTCAGCTGCTCTAACCTGCTGAGCTACGGGCCCTTTATATAAAAATATAATTATTTTTAAAAAAATGTCAACAATATTTTCAATTGCTAACAAAGTAGGAAGGTCAAAGGAAAATAGCCTTCTAGAAACGGAATTTAGTTAAAACAACTTGATTTTTTATTTTAATTTTTTATAATACTTTAATGAGCCTTTTAATAGTTATCATTTTTAATATTTTTGTTTATAAAGATAGTTTACCGAATGGATTAAAAATTTTAATTTATCCTGATACTAATAGTGAAATTGTGAGCTGCCAAATTTGGTACAAAGTTGGCAGTTATTATGAACCAGAAAATTTAACCGGTATTTCTCATTTATTAGAGCATATGGCATTTAAGGGAAGCAAAAATTTTCCCAAAAATTCTTATAGTGAAACTATAAGAGCCTTAGGTGGTATTGATAACGCTTTCACTTCTGAGTTATATACGTGCTATTGGGCGGATGTTGGTAAAGATTATTACGAAATCGTTTTAAAAATGGAAGCTGACCGAATGACCAATCTTACCTTAGACGAAAAAGATTTTGAAACCGAAAAACAAGTAGTAATGGAAGAAAGGCGATTAGGCGAAAATACTCCCTACTCTTCTTTATGGGAAGGATTTTCATTAATAAGCTATTTTCTTCATCCTTTCCGGCAACCAGTAATTGGGTGGATGCCAGTTTTAGAAAGGATAAAAAGAGAAGATTTGGTAAATTGGTATAAAACCTATTATCAACCAAATAACGCTTTAATTATGCTTGCCGGTAATGTAAAAATTGAGGAGGCTTTAAAAAAGATTAAAAAATATTTTGGAAAAATAAAAACAAAAGGAAAAATAAAAGAAAGATTTACTTTTGATTTTCCCCTAACTGGCGAAAGAAAAATTGTTATTCGTAAAGAAGTAAATACCCCGATGATGATAATTGGTTTCAAAACTTGCTCCCTCAAGGAGAGTGATTATTATCCTTTAAAAGTTTTGGAATGGCTTTTATTAAGGGGAAAAACAGCTTATCTTTATCAAAAATTAGTAAACGAAAAAAATCTTTTAATAAGCATTAGCGGCGGCTCCGATATCCAAAAGGACACCGGGATTTTCTATTTCTTTTTAACCGCCGAAGATAGTGGCAAACTTTTTTTGGCGGAAGAAGAGATTTATAAAGAATTAGAAAATATTATTAAAGAAAAAATAAAAGAAGAAGATTTAAAAAGAATTAAGAATCGGGTATTAGCTGAATACATTTTTACTAAAGAAACAGTACGAAGTGTTGGTTTTGCTCTTGCTTCTTTTGAAATTCGTTTTGATTCTTATAAATTTTTCGAAGAGTATCCGAAAAAAATTGAAGCGGTAAAAGAAGAAGAGATTAAAGAGGTAATTAAAAAATATTTTCAAAAAGATAAAAGAATTGTTGCTATTTTATTACCCAAATAATTATGTGGTTATTTATTTTGATATTATTAAATTTAAAAGAGCCAACAATTAAATTTTCAATAATTAGTGATAGTTTAGCTAACGGATTAAAAATTTATGGCTATTATGATAATAAACTGCCAATGGTGAGATTAAGGGTAATAATTAAGGCAGGAAGTGCTTACGACCCCAAAGAAAAAGAAGGGTTAGCCAATTTAACCCTTCAGCTGCTTTTACGGGGAACAAAAAATTTTACTTATAGCGAACTTTATAATTTTGTTGAAAGTTTCGGTGGACGTTTAGAAAGTTATTGCGGTTACGATTTTTCGCAGATTGAAATTATTACTTTGGAAAACTATCTTGATACAATGCTCTTTTTTTTAAAAGAAGTTTTAACCACTCCCCGTTTTGCCTATGAAGATTTTATAAAACTAAAACGAGAAATCAGTGGTCAAATAAAAACTTACGAAAATTTTCCCAGTTATCTTCTCATAAAAGAATTTTTGAAAAATTTCTATCCCCCGGATTATCCTTATCGCCATTTACCGGAGGGCGAAATAAATTCTTTAGAGAAGATTGAAATTACCGATATTAAAAATTTTTACGAGACTTATTATCACCCGAATAATTACTTTTTTATTTTTGTTGGGGATTTTTCTTTTGAAAAAGTAAAAGAAAAAATAAACAAACTTTTTGGCAGTTTGCCAAAAAGGGAAATTCCTAAAATAGAAATAAAAAATCTACCGGCTTTAAATAAACCTAAAATGGTAGTAATAAAAAAGTCCGATATCAATCAATCTTATATCCTTTTTGGTTGGCCAGGTCCCAAAGGTAACGACCCAGATGTCATTCCTTTAAGAGTGATGGATTTTATCTTTGGAGGTGGGGCTCTGAATTCCCGTTTAGGAAAATTGATTAGAGAAAAGGAAGGCCTGGCTTACAGTGTTCGTTCTTATTTTACTCGGAGATATTTTCCGGGACATTTCATCTGCGACTTACAGACAGCAATTAAAAATACTGATTACGCAATTGACCTGGTATTGAAGGAAATAAAAAATTTGAAAGAAAAGGGGATTAAAGAGGAAGAACTTCAACAAGCAAAAAGATTTTATTTTGGTAATTTGCCATTATCCATTGATAGTTATAATGATAAAGGAAATATAATAAGAGAGATAGCAATCTTAGGTTTAGATTTGAATTATCTTTCTTATTTAATATCGGAAATTAATAGTCTTACTTGTGAAAAAATAAACAAAATAGCTAAAAAATATTTTGAAGAAAATTTTCTTTTAATAATTGTGAGTAACTTAGAAAAAGAAAATTTAAAAGCAAGGGATTGGGAAATTGAATTTATTGACAGATAGACTATTTTTTGTTATTATTATATAATAAATTAACATGGTTAAAATTAGATTAACAAGAATGGGAAGAAAAAATATTCCCCATTATCGGATTGTGGTAACCGATTCTCAAAATCCCCGAGACGGCAAATATATTGAGTGTGTTGGTTATTATAACCCAAAACAAAATCTTTTAGAAATTAATAAAGAAAGAATTTCCTACTGGCTCTCCTGTGGAGCTCAACCTACGGAGATAGTAAAACGTTTACTATCAAAAGTAGAAAAAAACTTAAACCAACCTTTAAAAGGAGGTAACCATGATGTCGCTTAAAGAACTTCTTGAAAACATAACAAAATCAATTGTTGATAATCCTGATCAGGTTCAGCTTAAAGAAATCGCTGGTGAAAGAACCGTTGTTTTTGAACTTCGTGTTGGTCAAGGCGATTTAGGCAAAATAATCGGCAAAGAAGGCAGAACTGCTAAAGCCCTGCGGCAAATTTTAGCAGCCGCCGCAATGAAACAAGGAAAGAGAGCCCAGTTGGAAATTCTGGAATAACCACCTCCTCAATATATTTGCCGTCTCGGGGACAACCGCAATGTGAAAGTTCATATTCTTACAATTTTTCCTGAATATTTTGAAGGAATAATAAAGACGGGAATAATAAAAATTGCTCAGAAAAAGGGAATTTTAGATTTAAAAATTTTAAACATAAGAGATTTTGCTGATGACCCCTATCGCCAGGTAGATGATTATCCTTACGGAGGTGGACCAGGAATGATTATGAAACCAGAACCGATTTTTAAGGCGGTAATGGCAGTAAAAGAAGAAAACTCTAAAGTTATTCTTTTGTCTCCTCAGGGTAAAGTTTTTAATCAAAAAATGGCTTTTGAATTAAGTAAATTACCCCATTTAATTTTTATTTGTGGTCGGTATAAAGGGGTTGACGGTCGAGTAAGAGAATATCTCTGCGATTGGGAAATTTCTATTGGTGATTATATTCTTTCTGGTGGCGAAGCAGCCTGTGCAGTTATTTTAGAAGCCGTTGTCCGTTTAATTAAAGGAGTGGTAAGTGATTACGAATCAATTGAAACCGATTCCTTTATATCTGGATTGTTAGATGCTACTTATTATACCCGACCAAAAGAATTTATGGGTTATAAAGTTCCCGATATTTTACTTTCGGGCAATCACGAAGAGATAAGAAAATGGCGAAGAAAATCAGCTTTGCTGAACACTTTAAAAAACCGCCCTGATTTATTAAAAACAGCTATTTTAACTGAAGAAGACCAAAAATTTTTAAGGGAAATTGAAGAAGAGTTAAAATGAAAAAATATTTTATTAAGACTTATGGCTGTCAAATGAACCAAGCCGATAGTTTTCTCATTTCTTCAATTTTAAATAACGCCGGTTTTGAAAAAACGGAAAATATAAACGAGGCGGAAATAATTCTTATTTTAACTTGTGCCGTGAGGGAACACGCGGAAAAAAGAGCCTTAGGAGAGATTCTTTCCTTATCTTCTTTAAAAAAGAAAAAAAAATGTTTGCTCGGTATCTTAGGTTGTATGGCAAAAAATTTAAAAGAAAAAATTATTAGTGGTTGTCTAAAAGAAAATCTTTGTGACTTCCTTTTAGGGCCCGATAATTATCGCCAACTGCCAGAAGTAATTGAAAAAAAATTAAAAAATTACGACCAGCAGATTTTGACCATTATTGAAGATAAAAAAGAAGAAACTTACTGTGACTTTTTGCCAACTTTTAATAATTCCGAAATTGAAAGTTTCGTTACCATAATGCGCGGTTGTGATAACTTTTGTTCTTATTGCATTGTTCCTTATGTCCGCGGAAGAGAAAGAGCACGACCATTTTCTACAATTTTGAAGGAGATTGATTTTTTATTAAACCAAGGAAGTAAAATAATTACTCTTCTGGGACAAAATGTTTTGGGTTGGAAAAATTACGATGAAAATACCAAGTTTTTAGAATTTTCTGACTTATTAGCAATTATTTTGGAAAAATTCCCTTCTTTAAGATTCCTCCATTTTTTAACTTCCCATCCCAAGGATTTAACTTTCAGTTTGATTGAAAAAATTGCCCAATTGATGAAAAAAGGGCGGTTAATTAAAGAAATCCACCTTCCTTTACAATCCGGCTCCGACCGAATCTTAAAATTAATGAACCGAAAATATACGGCAAAAGAATATTACGAAAAAATTAAATACTTAAAGGAATTGGTACCAGAAATAAGCATTACTACCGATTTGATCGTCGGTTTCCCTACCGAAACCGAAGAAGATTATGAAGCAACCATTGAAATGGTTAAAAAAGTTCAATTTAATTTTGCTTATATGTTTAAATATTCCGAAAGACCTTACACTGCTGCTAATAACATTTTTCCTAAAGTAAGCGAAGAAAAAAAACAAGAAAGATTAGAAAAACTTATTAAAATTCAAAACGAAATCACTAAAAGAAAAAGCGAAGAAATGATAAACAAGCATTATAAAATCATTATCACTAAAAAGCAAAATGGGAAATCCTGGGGAAGGGCCGAAAATAACAAACTGGTGGTAGTGAAAAAAGAATTAACCTTAGGAGAAGAATACCTAGTAAAAATTTCAAAAATTGATGGTTGGACACCGATTGGCGAAATTATTAAAAATTGAAAGGAGGTTTTATGAATATTTTAAGAATGATTTTAGTTTTTTTTATTAGTATTTTATTAATTATTGTTACCCTTCAAAATCTTGAACGGACGAATGTTAATCTTTTTTTTGACCGGTTTGAAAGCGTTCCCTTAGGAAGTATTATCCTTATTGCTTATCTTTTAGGTTTATTAACCGTTGGCATTTTTGCCCTAATTGGAGAAATAAAGTTAAGAAACGAAATCAAAAAGGCAAAAAAAGAAAAAGAAGCTTTATTAGCGGAATTAAATGATTTGCGTAATTATTTTTTCACTGAAAAAGGAGAAGAGAAATGAATATTTTAATAATTTTTATTATTTTTCTCTTTATAGTTGCTGTTTATTCACTCATTATCAACCTGATAAAAAAACCCGCACCCCTTCCCACCCTTTTTACTGAAAGTCTCATTTCTTACATTGCGAATAAAAAAGAAGAGGCAATTAAAAAAATGGAAGAATTAGTAAAAATGAATAGCGAATTTATTGATGGTTATTTTTATCTGATCGATTGGTATCAAGAAAAAGGAGAAACTGAAAGGGCCAAAAAGATTGCTGAACTGCTTACCCTCCGTCGTAATTTACCCAAAGATAAAGAAGCTATAATTTTTAAAAAATTAAGTACTTTTTTAGCTAAAGAAGGACGCTATTTTCGAGCAATCAGTTTGTTGGAAGAGGTAATAAAAAGTAGTGTTCGAGACAAGGAAACGGCAGTTTTGCTTTTTACTTTGTATTTAAAAACGGAAAATTATTCTTCGGCGAAAGAATTTCTTGATAAATACGGAAAAAATTTTTTTGATAATAATGAATTGGCAACTTATTATGCTGAATTAGGAAATCAACTGCTTACTAAAGATAAAAAAGAAGGTAAGGAATATTTAGAAAAGTCTTTAAAATACGATGAAAAAAATTTATACGGTTTATTATATTTAGGTAATTATTACGAAAGTCAAAATAATTATGAAAGGGCCATCGACTATTGGTTGGAATTACTCAAAAATTATCCGGATGAGCTTTATCTTTTAAAAGAAAAATTAGCCAATGCTTTCTTCTCTTTGGGTCGGTATGAAGAATTAGTAAAAATTTATAAAAATTTTGGAGAAAGAACAAAAAAAGAAGATTATTATCTTGAAATTTTAGAATTTTATAAAAAAATGGAAAATATAAAAGAAGCCATTGACATCTTAGAAAATGCCAAAAACTCTAATCCTAATATTTATCTTCTTTTAGCCAAAGCTTATATCACTCTTAATGATTTAAAAAAAGCTAATGAAAATCTGGAAAACTATTTAAAAATTTTTAAGAAAGAAAAAAAATTTACTTGTCCTCACTGTGGGAAAGAATTAACCAGAATAATGGCGGTCTGCTTGGATTGTCTCCAATGGAATGTCTAAAGAAACTTTAACCCCCCTTTTAGCTCAATATCATCAAATTAAAAAGAAATATCAAGATGCTATTTTACTTTTCCGGTTGGGCGATTTTTACGAAATGTTTTATGAGGATGCTAAAATTGCTGCTAAAGTTTTAGGTCTTACTTTAACTGCTCGTTCTTATGGTAAAAGCGAAAAAATCCCTTTAGCCGGAATTCCTTATAAATCCCTGGATAGCTATCTAGCTAAGCTGATAAAGGCTGGCTACAAAGTAGCCATTTGTGAACAGTTAGAAACTCCGGAGATCTCTCAGAAGATTATTAAAAGGGAGGTTGTGGAAGTTCTTACTCCGGGAGCAATCGCTCGCCCTTCACTTTTAGAGGAAAAGAAAAACCATTTTCTTTTAGCAGTATTTTTAGAAAAAAACTGTGGCCTCGCTTACTGCGACATTTCTACCGGTGACTTCTATGTTAGTCTGGTTGAAAAAGAAGACATAAAAGAGGAAATTCTAAAAATCGATCCCAAAGAAATTATTTACCCAAGAGATAATAAAGAAATTGAAGAAATATTAAAAAAGGATTTCTGTTTAACTCCGCTGGAGACTTATTATTTTTCTTATGAGTTTGCTTATGAAAAGATAAAAAATTTTTTCCGTGTAAACAACCTCACTGGCTTTGGTATCGAAAATTTACCAGAAACAATTCGGGCGGCGGGTGCTTGTCTTTATTATCTAGAAGAAACGCAAAAAGGAGCTTTAAATAACATCTCCAAAATTACTTATCAAGAATCAAAAAATTACCTTGTTTTAGATAAATCAACGAGAAGAAATTTAGAATTATTAGAAAGAATTAGCGATGGTAGTTTTGAAGGCTCTTTATTGTCAGTTATTGACAAAACTTTAACTCCCCAAGGAGGAAGACTTTTAAGAAGATGGCTTTTATACCCCTTGCTAGCTATCGAGGAAATAAATACTCGTTTAAATGCGGTGGAAACAATCTATTCTTCTTATTCCTTAATGAAAGAATTAGAAAAGCTTTTAGGAAAAATTGGTGATATTGAAAGAATTGCTTCCCGCGTAGCTACGGAAAGAGCTAATGGTCGCGATTTAGTAAATCTAAAGGAATGGCTTAAATTTTCTTTGCCTTTAAAAACAATTTTACTTAATACTGATAACGAACGACTTAAGAATTTGGGAAAAAAAATTGCTGATTTTAAACTGCTAATTGAAAAAATCGAGAAAACCATTGTTGAGGATCCACCACCAACAATTACCGAAGGAGAAATTATTAAAGAAGGGGTATCAGAGCTGCTTGATGAATTAAGAACAATTGCCAAAAATGCTAAAGATTACATTTTAAAAATCGAAGAGAGAGAAAGAAAAAGAACCAATATCCCCACTTTACGAATTGGTTATAATTCGGTCTTTGGTTATTACATTGAAGTAACCAAATCTTATGCTAAATATGTGCCCAAGGATTACCTTCGGAAACAAACCTTGTCCAATGCTGAAAGATTTATTACTCCCGAATTAAAAGAATACGAAACAAAAATTTTAACAGCGAATGAAAGAATAAAAACCTTAGAATATGAACTATTCGTTAATTTACGCAAAGAAATAAGTAAAGAGATAAAAGAAGTTTTTGAGTTTGCTAAGGTGGTTGCCGAAGTTGATGTGTATTTGTCTTTAGCCAAAGTGGCAAAAGAAAAAAATTATGTAAAACCAATTGTAGATAATGGCGACGAAATTGTGATTCAAGAAGGCCGGCATCCGGTGGTAGAAGAATTATTGGGAGAAGGTTTTATTCCCAATGATACCTATCTTAATAATACCACCCACCAAATTTTATTAATCACGGGTCCTAACATGTCCGGAAAATCTACTTATCTCCGACAGGTTGCTTTAATCGTCATCCTTGCGCAAATGGGTTCTTTTGTCCCTTGTCGTTATTGTAAAATTGGAATTGTTGACAAAATTTTTACCCGTATCGGTGCTTCTGACGATTTATCACGAGGAGTTTCCACTTTTTTAGCGGAGATGCAAGAAACCGCTAATATTTTAAATAATGCTACCGAAAGAAGTTTAGTTATTTTAGATGAAGTAGGTCGGGGCACTGCTACTTATGATGGTTTAGCAATTGCTTGGGCAACAACTGAATATTTACATTCGCATCCAAAAACCCGGCCAAAAACCATTTTTGCTACCCATTTTCACGAATTAACTGATATCGCTCGTTATTTACCACGGGTAAAAAATTATACTTTTTTAGTAAAAGAACAAGGGGAGGAGATTATTTTTTTAAGAAAATTGGTTGAAGGGAGAAGTTCCCGAAGCTACGGTATAGAAGTTGCTAAGTTAGCCGGTATTCCTAAAGAAGTTATTGAGCGAGCAAGAGAAGTTTTAAAGTATTTAGAAAGTGGTGAAGAAGTTAGTTTAAAAGGTTTAAAAGATAAAAATCCTCTACAATTAACCTTATTTTATCCGATTGACCATCCAATTTTAGAAGAACTTAAAAAATTAAATCTTAATGAACTTTCACCGATCGAAATATTTCAAATTGTTCTTAATTGGCAAAAAAGATTAAAAGAAGAAAAATAAAAAATCGGGGCGACTGGATTTGAACCAGCGACCCCCAGCACCCCAAGCTGGTGCGCTAAACCACTGCGCCACGCCCCGTTTTTTATATAAAAAATATAGCTAAAAAATTTTTAAAAGTCAATATCTTAATTCTTTTTAATTTTAAAAAGCTCCATTTTTGGAGGCGGTGTTTGATACACGAGCTCAAAATATTCGGGATAAATTTTTAATACGGGCAAAAGGTATTTTTGAGAAGTTAAGGTCCAATAAAAATTATCGTACAAGAGATAGTCAGCTTTATCGGCTATCATTTTTTTTAATACTTTTTGGGGTTCTGTCGAAAAAAGATAAAGAACGGATTTTCTTTGAGAGATAAAATAGGTAAATTCGGGTTTTCGCGAAACGATAATTGCTTCTTGGGGGAGATTATCTTTTGCCCATTTTAACACTTTAAAATAGTTTTGCCAATCAATCGGATAACCAGCATATTTATCACCACTAAAATTTTTTATTGTGTTAGGCAAATTTTCTTTAATTATCTGTAAGTTCTTTATCAGATAAAAGAGAAAAAGAAAAGAAAGAAAAAGATAGGCAAGAAAATTTATCTTTAATTTATAAAATATTTTTTCTCCACCAATAATTGTTATGTAGAATAAAAAAATGAGAAAAGGGAAAAGAAATCTTTCGCTAGTCCAAACCTCAGGCCAAGAAAGGATTATCAAAGAAGATAAAAGAAAATAAAGAAAAATAAAAAGGTTTAAAGATGTTTTTTTCTTTATTAAAAAATAACTACCCATAATAATAAAAATTATCGTTAATATTCCTATAAAAAACTGCCAAATTGGCGGAGGTGATTCCTTAAAATAACAAATTTTGGGCATTATCAAAAAGTTATAAAGATAGAAGTTTTTGAGAAAACGAGCTAAATATTCTGAAAAATTGATATTTCCTAATTCTGGTTGATAAGGATTTTTTTGGAGAAATTGGGCTAAATAACTAACTTCATTTGCTATTTTTCTATTTCGCTCTTGCCAGGCAAAAAAGGGAAGAAAAAAAATTAAAAATAAAATTAGCAAATAAAGATATCTTTTTTTAATTAAAAAATAAATAAGAAGTGCCAAAACCAAACTGATACCGGCGGTTCGGATAAAAAAGGCAAAAGTCGCTGAAGATGAAGAGAACAAAAAGTATTTAATTTTTTTAGTCTCTTCCCATCTTAAAAAGAAAAAGAGAGTTAAAAGAGAAAAGAAAATAAAAGGGGGCTCAGAAAGGAGAACATGGGAATTTTCAACTACTAAAGGAGAGAAAAAAAACAAAGAAAGTAAGAGATATTTAAATTTCCATTTTTCAAAAATTTTATAAACAAGAAAAAAAGAAAGGATAAAAAAAATTAAAGGCAAAATATTCAAAAATAAAGAATCTTTACCGAAGATTAGCAAAAAAGGGATAATCAACAAAGGAAAACCAAAAGGATATTGGGTATGGGGCTTTTCTTGGGGATGCCATAAATCTTTATAACCTTTAAAGCTTATCAATGATTGGGCTAAAAGAAGATAATGGATATTATCACCGCCTAACGCTGGCTTTGGGTCATAGGCTAAAAAAGCTAATAATAAAAAGATTAAAAAAAGGATTAAAATAATCTTTTTTTCATTAACAATAATCTTTTTGGCTTTTTCCTTTCTCATTTTTCTAAAGGAACCTCCGAAAGAAAAGCTTTTTTTAATCTACCATTTTTATCTAAAATAAAAATAAAATGCCAACCAGCGATATCTATCGGATTGGGTTTAAAGGCAAAATAACGGATTAAATAATCTCCTTTCAAAGAATCGTAAGCAAAAAATTTAAATTGAAAATTGCTTTCTTCAGGAACTGGAAAATATTTTTTTGCCAGTTTTTTTAATTCCTTTTTGTTTTTTTCAAAATAATTATGCCATTTTTCAATTTTTTTATCATCTACTTTATTAACAACCACAAAATAGTCATTATAGGGAGCCAAAACAATCTTTTTTTCAACTTCTTTTAAATAATTAAAGGAACAATTTAATAAAAAAAGAAAGATCAAAAGATATTTCATAATTTGATTATAGAAAATTTAATAAAAATTTCAAGGGATATTGACTTTTTAACAAAGAAAAATATAATAAATTATGATTTCAATAATTTTAATTTTTCTTTTTAATCAGGTAAACGAAATTTGGCGATTTACTTATGAAGGACAAGGAAGTGATTGTGGTTATTTTTTAACAATTGATAGGAGCGGCAACATCATTGGTGTTGGTGTCAGTGAAAGTACAGCCACCGGTGATGATATTATTTTAGTAAAACTTAATCCCGCGGGAGAACTTTTGTGGTTAAAGAGGTTCGGTGGGACAGGGAACGAAGCCGTTTCCGGAATAGTGATTGATAATGAAAATTCAATATATATCTGTGGAGCAACTTATTCTAATAATAACAATTGGGATTATCTAATTTTAAAATACGATTCTTTGGGTAATCTCTTATGGCAAAGAACTTTTGGAACTACTGGCTATGATTATGCGCGGAGTATAACGATTGACGACTTTTTTAATATTTATCTAACCGGCATCAGACAATCAGCCGATGGGAGTTTTGTGGGAACTTATAAGCTAAATAAAAATGGTGACCTTATTTGGGAAAGATTTCATAGTGAAAACAATAGTTTAGCAAATTCTGGTGAAAAGATAATTTATGATGGCAGCGGTAACATTTTTATAACCGGTTCAACGGATTTTTCAGTTAGTGGCAGCGATATTCTAACAATAAAGTACGATACTGCTGGAAATTTTTATTGGTCAAGGGTCTATTCCACTGTTGATAAAAATGAATGGGGAAAGGTTATTGGTATTGATAGCAGTAAAAATGTCTGTATTGCTGGTTTTGATTATCATCCAGACTTGGGAGAAAATTGGGTAATTTTAAAATATAACCAAAATGGGCAAAGGCTTTTCCAAAGAATTTATGGCCATCCTGGACCTGATGACGAACCGAAAGCAATGGCGATTGATGAGAATAATAACCTTTATCTTACTGGTTTTTTAGATGCCTATTTCGTTATTACCAAATTTAGCCCTAACGGTTCAATAATTTGGGAAAGAAGGATTGATGGGGGTTGGGGCAATAAGATTATCTATTACAATAACTTTCTCTATGCCATTGGTAGCAATAATGACTTACTTACTACCAAATATGACAAAGAAGGAAATGAATCCTGGCGAATTAGTTTTAATTCCGGTAATTTTGATGAAGGTAACGATATCATAATAAAAGAAAATGAAATCTATGTAATCGGTACCGCTAATCAAAATTTTTTGATTATCAAATACGAAGAATCATCAGCTGTTAAAGAAAAAGCCAATAATCAGAAAAGAAAAAAGCTCTTTAATATTATAGGAAGAAAAATTATCAATATAAAACCTTTAAGAATTTACTTCGACAAAGAAAAGAGATTAT
>CAZDHW010000012.1:54262-60685 GCA_964505415.1 uncultured bacterium
TTCACCTTCTTTAAATTTCTTTTATTCCCTCTTTGCCCGAAGCAATTACTTCTTTCAATAACTCTTCCAAAGGAATTTTATCTTTATAAGTAAAAAACTTAATTAATGAAGGAAGATTAAAGCCACAAACTAATTTTATATTATCTTTCTCTTTTTTAACTTGGGCGGCAACTTGGGCGCAACTACCATGGATAATATCCACAAAGATTATTATCTTTTCTTTTGCTAATTTTTCAATCTCTTCCTCCAATTTTTTCTTTAACTCTTTTTCTGAAAGTCCTTCATTGGTTAAAAACACTGTCGCTTCTAAATTGCCAAACATCTTTTCTAATATTTTCTGATAACCAAAAGCCAATTGACTATGGGTTAAAATTATGGCACCAATCTTAGTCATTATTCGACATCATCGGTTATAAAACGGTCAACCTGAGGTTTTCCTAATAAGATCCGGTTTAATTCTTCATAAAAGGTTTTTGCCGGATGATAGCCTAATATTTTTGAAAGGTGATTTTTAGCGATTACTTCACAAACCAATGCCAAATTTTTTCCCGGAATAACGGGGATTTTTACTAAAGGTATCTTAACTCCCAAAATTTCCGTATACTGGTCTTCAATACCTAATCTTTCATAATCAATATCTTTCCGATATTTTACCAATTCCACAACCACTTCAATTCTTTTTTGCACCCTTAATGCCCGAACACCAAAAAGACTATAGATATCAACAATTCCTACGCCCCTAATTTCAATATGATGTTGTAATTTAGGGGTTTTGGCGGCATTATAACCCATCAAAATCCCTTCTCCTCTTTTTAAGATTCTTACCAAATCATCCGCTACCAACCGATGCCCCCGAGCAACTAAATCTAAGGCACATTCACTTTTACCAATCCCTGATTCACCCACAATTAATAAACCAATACCATAAACATCTACCAGGTCTCCATGGACATAGGTTTCTGGCGCTAATTTGTAATCAAGATAAGAGGTAAGCCGATGGATAAAAAAAGTGGTGGGCAGAGTAGTTTTCAAAATCGGTACTTGGTATTTTTCACTCGCTGGTAAAAAATCTTTTATTACTTCGCTCTCGTGGGTAAAAATAAAAACCGGTGGTTGAAATTTCATCACTCTTTCAATGGCTTCCTTCTTTTTTTCATTGTCTAAAGTGGCCAGATAACCGGATTCCGTTCGTCCGATAATCTGAATTCTTTCAAAAAGAAAAATTTCGGTATAACCAGCTAAAGCTAATCCTGGACGATTGATATCGGCAGTAATAATCTCTCTTTCTTCCAAACCATAGGGACTTATTAATTCTAAATTAAGGTCTTCCTTTTTTTCTTGATAGAGCTCCGAGACTTTTATCTTTTTGGTTATTACTTCGGTCATTTTCTTTTACTATTTTTTTCTATTAATTTTTCGTGATGTTTTTTAAGTTGGGTAAGCAACCGCTCAAAGGTTTCGTTTACGGCTAAACCCAAATCGGAATTTCTCACTTTCGCATTAATTATTCCGCTCTTTAATTTGATTTTTCCTTCACTAATAAAATAAGCCGAATCCTTAGAAAGGGAAAGAGCAAAATCCACAATAAGATTTTCAAATTTTTCAAACTTTCTCTTTTTCTTTTCTATTAATTCATTTAAACGTTCGGGAAGTTCAAAATGGCGGGCAGTGATATTTATTCTCATTTTTCCTCCTACTTTTATAAAGGATAACTTAAATTTTTAAAAATGTCAATAATTATAATTATCTTGATTTTTAAAAATCTTTTATTTATAATTAAATGATGTATTCGGAAAAGGTAATGGAACATTTCCGGAATCCCCGGAATGTGGGAGAAATTCCCGATGCCGATGGTATTGGCGAAGTTGGTAATCCCGTTTGCGGCGATATGATGACTTTTTACATTAAAGTAAAAGATGGCGTAATTGTGGATGTAAAGTTCAAAACTTTTGGTTGTGGAGCCGCCATCGCCGTTTCCAGTATGGTTTCCGAGATGGCAAAAGGGAAGACGATTGAAGAAGCTTTAAAAATAACCAACGAAATGGTTGCTAAAGAACTGGGTGGTTTACCGCCCCACAAAATGCATTGTTCTAATTTAGGGGCTGATGCTCTCCACAAGGCGATTGAAGATTATTTAAAAAAGAAGGCAAAAAATGAAGGAAAACAATAATTGCCATTGTCCCTTTTGCAATCAAGAATTATCCAACGAGAAAAAATTTTGTCAGCTGTGCCAAATTGAATTTAAAAAATGTCCTTCTTGCGAAAGACTGATACCCAAACCAGCCACTCAGTGTCCCTATTGTTATTATCAATTTTAGATTATCTTGGGTATTAACAAAAAGGTTTTAGTATCTTTATAATATTTCTTTAAAAATTTATCTTCATATTTGGCTTCAGCAATAATTATTAAAATCCCAATCGGTAACAAAAGCAATCCGATAAAAGAAGAAAAAGTAAAAGCGATGCCTATTAACTGGATTAAAGTTGCCAAGTATCTTGGCTGTCTGATTTTTTTATAAATCGGCATTTGCGGCAAATTATTTAAAGAAGAATTTAAAGAAAAAAAGAGGGTAATAAGCCTTAAAACAGTTCCAACAAAAAAAATCAATAAACCCAAAATATTTATGGTTGGTTTTAAGAAATTTATTTGGGAAAAATTTTTATAACAATAATCAATCGCGTTAAAAATCAAAAAGGGGTAAAAATATAAAGAATAAAATATTCTTAAAACCTTATGGTATTCATAAATACCTGATTGAAAAAAAGGCGAAGAAAAATAATACTCAATAATCATCCAATAACTAAGAACGATAAAAAAGATTATGGGAATTAGTTGATTTTGAGAAAGGGAAGAAAGAAAGAGATTTTTAAAGAAAAAAAAGAAATAGACAAATAAAAACAAACACCATAATAATTTTCCCCATTTTAATTTTTTATTAAAATTCATTAAATTTTAATAGCCTTTAATTTTTCAGTAATTTTGTAATATTCTCCCCGAAGAAAATCTTCGTCTTCCAAAAGTTTTATTAAAAAATCTTTATTACTCTTTATTCCGCCGATTTCCGTCTCCTTCAAGGCATTTAACAATCTTCTGCGGGCTTCTTCGCGATCTGCTCCCCAAGCAATATATTTTGCCAAAAGGGGGTCATAATAAGGAGGAATAACATAATTTTCGTAAATATGGGTATCAATCCTCACAAAAGGATAAAAAGGGAGATAAAGTTTTTCAATCTTTCCTGGTGAAGGAGCGAAGTTATTTTCCGGGTCACAGGCGTTCAGACGGGCTTCAATGGCAAAACCGTTAGCCTCAATAATTTTGGAAATCAAGTTTCTGCCGTTGGCAATTCTAATCTGCTCTTTTACCAAATCAAAACCGGTAATCATTTCGGTTACCGGGTGTTCCACTTGGATGCGGGTATTGGCTTCCATAAAATAGAAATCGTCATAATAAAGAAATTCTATTGTCCCGGCGCTCCGATATTTTATCTCCGAACACAAATTTAAAATCTTTTCTTGAACCTCTTTTATTGCTTCGTAAGGAATATTGAAAACTGGGCTTTTTTCAATTATCTTTTGGTGACGAAATTGGATAGTGCAATCGCGTGGTGGAAAAACTAAAACACCACCTTTCCCATCGCCCAAAATTTGAAACTCAATATGTCTTACTGGCGCCAAATACTTTTCAATATATAACCGGTCATCAAAAAAGGCATTTTTAACTTCTAATCTTACCGCGGAAAAACTATTTAAAAGTTCTTCTTCATCTTTAATTAACTTCATCCCCTTACCACCACCACCAGCACAGGCTTTCAAAATTATTGGATAACCAATCTCCTTGGCGATTTTCTTTGCCTCCTTCTCATCTTTCACGACATCTTCTGAGCCGGGAATTACTTTTAAACCGTACTTTTTTGCCAACTTCTTTGCCTCCAATTTGTCACCAAAAAGTCTGATTGTTTCTGATGTTGGTCCGATAAAAACTATCTTCATCTCTTCACAGGCATCAGCAAAATCGGTTGATTCGGCTAAAAAACCGTAGCCCGGATGAACGGCATCACTATTAGTAATCTCACAGGTAGAAAGAATTCGGGAAGCCAAAAGATAACTTTCCTGCGGTGGTCCTTTACCGATACAAACCTTTTCGTCAGCCAATTTCACTCCCAAACTTTCCCTATCAGCTTCGGAATAGACAATAACCGTCTTAATTCCCAATTCTTTACAAGCTCTAATTATCCTTACCGCAATCTCTCCCCGATTAGCAATCAACACCTTTTTAATATTCATAAAACCCGCTCCACATAAGTATTGGTTCTCGTATCAATCCGCACATAATCACCAACTTCCACAAAAAAAGGAACATCAATTACTAAACCAGTAGAAAGTTTTGCGGGTTTAGAAGAACCTGCTTGGGTATCGCCTTTAAAAGCTGCTTGGGTTTCTATTACTTGCAAAACGACAAAGGTTGGCACCTCAATATTTACTGGTTTTCCTTGAAGATAAAGAATAGCCACTTCCAAATTTTCCGTTAGATAATAAATTCGGTCACCAAGCACCTCCTTAGGGAAAAAGAGCGTCTCATAAGTCTCTAAATCCATAAAATAATAGTTATCTCCTTCACAATAAAGAAACTGTCCCTTCTTTTTCTCCAATTCCACTTCTTCCAAAGTGGCATCGGAATCAAAATTTTTCTCAATCACTTGACCGGTTAATAAATTTTTCAATTTTGTCTTCACAAAGGCCCTTCTTTGGGCAATTTTTACTCTTTGATATTCAACTACTTGATAATAACCATCTTCCAATTTAATAATGGTTCCAAAACGAAAATCATTCGGTGTAATCATCTTAACCTCCTTTGCCAATTATAAAACTATCAAATTTTTCTCACTTTGCGAAAGTAAGATAACCTCTTTCTCTCTTAAAAGCACCAAATCTTCAATCCTTACTCCTCCCTTATTAGGCAGATAGATACCGGGTTCAATTGTAAAAACCATATTAGGCTTTAACTGGTCTTTTGACAAAAAAGAAATCCAAGGTTTTTCGTGGACTTCCAAACCAACGCCGTGTCCCAAAGAATGACCAAAAAAATCACCGTAACCCCTTTCCTTGATATAACTTCGGGCACGCAAATCAACCGCTTTTGCTTTCATCTTTTTACCTTCATTAATTGAAAAAGATAAAAAATCGATTGCCTTTTTTTGGGCATCATAAACAATCTGATAAATCTTTTTAAACTCATCACTTATCTTTCCCAAAAAAACTGTTCTCGTTAAATCAGCACAATAACCATTATATTTCAAACCGATATCAATCACAATCGCTTCACCAAATCTTATCTCTTTCTCACTTGCCCGCGCGTGGGGCAAGGCAGAATTTTCACCACTGGCAACAATTACTGGAAAGGCAATCTCACCATTTTTCTTAAACTCTCCTTCAATAAATAAAGCCAAATCCCTTTCCTTCACACCCTCTTTAATTTCATTTAACACCTTATTAAAAACCTCATCGGTTAAAGAAGCCGCCTTCTTTATCAAAGAAATCTCTTCTTCATCTTTTATTGCCCTTAATTCTCTTATCACATTAGGCAAGGGCAAAAGCTTAATCTTCTTCTTTTTCTTTTTAAAATAATTTAAAAGCTTTTCGTAATTATCAAGACTCAAATTTTCTTTCTCAATTCCCAATCTTTTTACTTTCAAAAGTTCTTTTGGTGGGCTTAGATAAAAATTCTTCTTGATGATAAAAATCTTATCGCAAAAAACCTCCCTTTCACTTTGTAAAGCGTAGCGAAAATCGGTATAAAAATAGACCTTATTATCAAAAAAGAAAAGATAGCCATTACTGCCGGTAAAGCCACAAAGATAACGGATATTAACTAAATCGGTAACCAAAAAGCTGTCAACTTTATTTTCGGCTATTAAAGAAAAAACCCTTTTTTGTCTTTCTTTATATAGATTCATTATTGAATATTTTAAAAAAGAAATCAGCTAAAGTCAATTTATCTTGATATTTTTAAAAAATTGTCTTATATTTATTAAAGGTGGCGGATGAAGCGGTCACGG
Source organism: uncultured bacterium (assembly GCA_964505415.1). Taxonomy (GTDB): domain Bacteria; phylum Hydrothermota; class Tepidihabitantia; order Tepidihabitantales; family DTDR01; genus DTDR01. Next base: position 60,319 of record CAZDHW010000012.1, read on the forward strand.
TGGGAATTTTTCCCACTGAGGAAACTCCGGACTCATGCCAACCCGGATACTTCGGGCAACCGAAGGCTATCTTGCCGCAAGGCAAGGTAGACGGAAAGTGTCACAGAAACGGAAACCGCCAGCGGTCCTGCCTTTTGGCAGGATGCGGGCAAGGGTGAAACAGTGCGGTAAGAGCGCACTACCTTGTCTCGCGAGGGACAAGGTGGACAAACCCTATCCGGAGCAAGGTCAAATAGGGGCGAGAGGTTGGTTGGCCCTCGTTTTTAAGCCCCGGGTAGACCGCGAAGATAAATGACCGCATAAACAGAATCCGGGTTATCATCCGCCACCACTTTACTTACCTTCTTTTCAAAAAATCTTCCAAATC